>DATEUF010000026.1:0-11852 GCA_035283325.1 Pyrinomonadaceae bacterium
AGGCCACTAGACGAACGGGACTTGGAGAGCACAACTCAAACAAGAGGCTAAACTTAGCCTAGACATTCGAGGCTGTCAAACATAGTCCCAACAACAGCTGTCATTTCTAAATAGTTCTGACAGCACGTCCGAACGACAGACGGCCCGAGCAACAGATCGCCGTACTCTCTCCCAGCAACTAGCGAATGTCCTGAACTTCAAACCGGATTGTTGTTTCAATGTGCGCTCTCCTGACACCGTGAGCCACCAGACGGAAGATCCTCTCTGATCCAGCTACGCCGGCCACCGGCAACATTCATCTCACCGTAACTTTTCAATCTCACGCGGTAATAACTCTTAGGTCTCTCCACATGTGGCGCGTCGAGACGCCTCTACCCAGTGGTCTACCCGCGCAAGTCACGGGAAAACTGTTGCAGGAAAGCTGTCTTACCGCAGTGAAGCGATTTACTGTCACGCTCGAAGCCTGACCTGCCGACAGTTTGTGTCTCTGGTTAGCGCATCCCAATTCTTTTTCACTCGATTAGCGTATGGAGCGCTTAAGCTCCGAGCGCGGTAGCACTATCGCACTCTTCTGGGAGCAAATGATAAGGGAGGTTTCCATGAAACTCTGCAAAGAATGTGGTGAAGAAATTGCTGCTAAGTTTACTTCTTGTCCAAAAGATGGGACACCGCTGAACAGTTTAGCCCGAGCTATGACCAGCCAGCATCTATCGGCTGATTTCGCGGAGCCGGTGAAAGCCTTCTCGGCTCCAGGCAAACCCGAACTGCAGCTCACCATAATAGACACAAACAATCTGCTGCAAAGATTGGTCGAAGAGATCGGGTTTGTTGGGCGAGAAGTGAAGGCAAGTTGGCCCAAGGTCAGGCACGATCCCATCGGCTATGGAAAGTCGATATTGCAAGATGGTTGGAAGATCCTCGCTCATTCAGTCCATACGCCCACCGTCTTGGCAGGCGCAGTGTCCGCCGCGCTACTTGCGATCTCGGCTCTGATCATCGGTCTTCGGCTGGCGTCCAATCCAATCAAGCCCGCTGGACCAGACAGTGCCACCGAGATAGTGATGCTAGATGTCGCCGGCCCGCTTAACCCGTCCTTTGACAAAGGGATCGGAGTTGGCGGGAAAGGGCGTGTCGGATTTCGCATAGGCACAGGCGAGGGCTCCAAACCCGAGCCAAAGAGATCTCGTGGAGGTGGTGGTGGAGGATTCGGGCACCTCTTAGACGTGCAATCCGGCCGGATCCCGGAATACTCCGATATCCCGGCACCTATTGCCAAGCCGCCCACCCCAAAGAATCGAACCTTGCCCGTTGCGGGAATTGATCTCGACCCCTTGCTCTGGGAACGTCAACCTTTGCCAAACTTCGGCGATCCGCGAGCACTTGTCACGGCGAGTTCAAATGGACCTGGAACCGGAGGCGGAATCGGTAATAACAACGGAACCGGAATCGGCGAAGGCAGTGGTCCAGGCTTCGGGCCAGGAACCAACGGGAATATTGGCGGTGGTCAAAATGAGCGCGGTGGTGGTGAGCAAGGTGGATCGCGAGGTAACAGCAGCATGGACGGCTCGAATCGCGTAATGCGAATCAATGAGGTCACTCAGCGCGTCCGCGTGCTGTCGAAACCGGAACCGCAGTACACCGAAGACGCCAGAAGGAATCAGATTGTAGGAACGGTAGTTCTGCGGGTGATCTTTACTCGCTCGGGGGAGGTTACAAACATTAGAGTCGTTCAGCCGCTCCAATTTGGCCTGACAGAACGCGCTATAGCCGCCGCGCGGCAGATTAGATTCCTACCAGCGATCAAAGATCAACATTCAGTTTCCGTTTACATGCAGTTGGAGTACAACTTCAACTTGTATTGAGTGCTGTTGTGATTGCCGGGCGGGCCTTTGATTATGCATTAACATTATGCGCGGACGTAATGGTGATGGAGTCAGTATGACCGGGAGCGATACGAGGCCGTTTGAAATCTCGGGTTGCAGTGTCATGAGGTCAGAACCGTAACGCGGTAGCGTCGGGTCCAAGATCGGCAACACGGCTTGTAGTGACGGATTGACCCGGCGCTACCGCGTTACGGTTCTGACCTCATCACCCCAACGAGGCAAGTGGCGCATCGTTGACCAGGTACTGACTCCATTGCGCTCATGGTAAATGCACATTTTCGCCTGCAGATGAATATCAAATGGAAAATGACAAGTGGCAAATGGAGCTACGGGCCACCAGGCAAGGATATCTCTGCATCTATGTGGACGACACTTGCAAGCTCTCCCTCTTTCCTCGTTCTATCCCCAGAGCCAGCGGGAACAGAGGCTGGGGTTTAGCTATCTAAGAACCTTGGGAAACACAAAACACTTTCGCGCAGCGGATTCGAGCTGCGCACTCTCTGGAAGTGTGTTTAGGAGGAGATCATGCAGAAGTTCTTTTACAAGTTGCTGTTAGTATGTGCCACGTCAGTCGCCGCCATCCTGGCCTTTAGCGCGCTGAGAAGCTCCCAAACGGTTAGCGCCCAAACCGGAGAATCAGCGGGCGCACTGGTTGTCCTTGACCCGGAAGGAAAGCTTAAGGCGAGTTGCCCACTCAAGCACACGGATGTGAAAGCCCACATCAGCGGCTTTCTCTCTCGCGTCGTTGTCACACAGGAGTTCGAGAACCCCTTCAAAGAAAAGATTGAGGCTGTTTACACCTTTCCGCTGCCGCAAAATGCCGCAGTAGACGATATGACAATGATCGTTGGCGAGCGCATTGTCCGCGGAAAAATCCTTCGCCGTGAAGAGGCCCAGGCAGCTTACGAGGCAGCCAAAACCGGTGGCCAGGTGGCGAGCCTGCTTGACCAGGAACGACCAAACATCTTCACACAATCAGTGGCCAACATCTTACCTGGCGAGCAGGTTAAAATTACGATCAGCTACGTAGAAACTCTGAAGTACGAGGCCGGTGCTTACGAGTTTGTCTTTCCCATGGTTGTTGGACCGCGCTACGTTCCAGGCGTCGCCTCTGGTGCGCAGGGGAACGGTTTCTCGCCAGATACTAATCAGGTACCAGATGCTTCGCGCATCACGCCGCGACCTATCCCAGCGGGCATGCGCGCGGGCCACGATGTCTCGCTTGACGTGACGGTCGATGCAGGCGTGCCAATTGATTCAATCACCTCCAAATCACACGGGATTGAGGTTGATGGACCCGACGGGCGGCAGGCCCATTTGCGACTAAAGAACAGTTCCGTTATTCCCAACAAGGATTTCGTGCTGCGCTACGATGTCGGCGGAAGCGCAATTCAGGATGCGTTGCTCACTCACCACTCCGACAAAGGAGGTTTCTTCACTCTCATTCTGCAACCACCCCAACGAGTCGATGCTGAGGACGTGATGCCGAAGGAGCTGGTCTTCGTACTAGATACCTCCGGGTCGATGAGCGGGTTTCCAATCGAGAAGGCGAAAGAGACTATGAAGCTTGCGCTCGACAGTCTCTATCCCGCCGACACATTCAATCTCATAACCTTTGCCGGCGATACGCGAATTCTCTTTCCGGAGCCTGTGGCGGCGACAGCCGAGAACCTGAAAAAGGCCCAAGCGTTCCTGGCTGATACTTCGGGCTCGGGTGGTACTGAAATGATGAAGGCGATTAAGGCCGCGCTGGATCCCTCCGACTCGCAAGGGCATGTGCGCATCGTCTGCTTTATGACCGATGGCTATGTAGGGAACGACATGGAGATAATCTCGGAGGTGCAAAGGCACCCTAATGCGAGAGTCTTTTCTTTTGGCATTGGCAGTTCGGTTAATCGATTTCTCCTGGATAAGATGGCCGAGCAGGGACGTGGTGAAGTGGAGTATGTGGCCCTTAACGATGACGGCTCCGCTGCCGCGCGCCGCTTCCACGAACGCGTTCGGAATCCTCTACTGACTGATATTTCAATTGACTGGAATGGCATGCCGGTGGCGGATGTATATCCACAACGCATTCCCGACCTCTTTGGGGCCAAGCCCGTAATTCTCTCAGGACGCTACACCGCTGCCGGCCACGGATCGATTCGGCTGCGAGGGAAGATGGCCGGCCGGGATTTCGTACGCGAGATTGCGGTTGACTTTCCCGACTCACAGGATCGAAACAGTGTGCTTAGCTCACTTTGGGCGCGCAACCGCATTGCTGATCTAATGGACCAGGATTATCAAGGAATGCAGCAGGGCAATATGAAGCCCGAGCTGAAAGAGGCAATCACAAATCTCGGTCTTGATTATCGCCTGATGACACAATTCACCTCCTTTGTGGCTGTGGAAGAGATGATTGTCACTGATGGTGGTCAACCGCGACGGATTGATGTTCCAGTTGAAGTGCCGGAGGGAGTTAATCGCGAGGCGATATTTGGCGAGGAGTCTGGCATTGTTCTTCGACAACAGCTTGGATTGGCGAGTGCACCTGCTCAGTTTGGCGCCTTGAATGCTTCAGTGAGTGTTAGCAAATCAGGGACGAACCGTTCAATGCCCAAGGCGGATAGGAAAGCTCGTAGCGTTAGCGCGGGCCGAGGCCAAAATTCAGGCACTGGCGGCCCGGCTGGAGGTCTCAAACCCGCAGCATCTCCGCCGCCGATAGCAGGGGGGGTTGTAACCATAGAGGCTGATGAATCGCGACCGGCGAAGTTATCGCCGGAAGAAGAGAAGCATCAAGAGTTGCTAGCGAAACTACACCCATCAATTCTCGCATTGGTCCAACGACTCAAGAGCAAACAGAGTCAGCGCAGTGCTGAGGAGGCTAAGTTTGTGCGCGATGGAAAGGCTGAGGTGCAGATCTGGCTAGTGGAGAAATCGCCAACAACGATAGCCGAGCTCAAGGCGCTTGGCTTTGAGATTGTTCTTGATCCTAAGTCGGCAAAAATGGTTATTGGCCGGCTGCCGATTGCGAATCTGGAGAAACTTGGCGAATTGAAATCGGTTCGCTATGTCGCACCACGGATGATCGAATGATGTGAGAACTCTCAGGGCGGCAAGGGGCAAGGCTGCTCTCAACTTAGGAAGTAATCTCTCAGGTTGGAAGGGAGCAAGGCTGCTCTCAACTTAGGAAGTAATCTCTCAGGTTAGGAAGGGGGCAAGGCAGGCTTCAGTTCAGGAACGCGTCAAGTTTCAGTCTGCCGCCGCCCCCGCTCAACATTGAATGGCACTCAACATTCAATGAGCCACTCAAATTGATCTCTCACGTGTAATACCCAATCATCCATCTGCCCTGCCTGGAATTCAAGAGGCGCTAGCCAACCTGAGAGGCTGCTGCAGTTGAGTGATTCATTTCAGCGATGAGCGGCTTTTGAAGTCAGCGGGGGCGGCGGCAGCCTGAAAGTTGACCGTTTCCTGAACTGAAGCCTGCCTTGCCCACTTCTTCCCTACCTGAGGGATTACTTGTTTTCGTGTGAATTGGCGTGAGTTTGGCGGATCCAAGATGCAAGGACCAGCGAGTATCTCCGTTCTTCAGTCAAGAAGCCTGCGCGAGGGCCCAGAATGGGCTCGAGGATGACAGCAGGCAAGTCGCTTTTTAAAGGAGAATTCACAAAATGTCTCGTCTATCCCGATCCATGGTAGCCCTGGTTTGTGTCATGATCACTTCACCGGCTTTTGGGCAGAGCTCCCAACTCACCACAACCGCTCGCGATCGCCAGAGCGTCAATGTCACCGTCTATAACTCCAACATCGGTCTGGTTCGCGAAACACGCCGGCTCATGCTGCCCGCCGGTCATGTCGCTTTGCGTTTCGCAGATGTCGCTGCCCAGATAATGCCGCAAACAGTCCGGTTTGGCTCACTCAGTTCTGCAAATTCACTAAGCATCCTGGAGCAAAACTATCAATACGATCTGCTGAACCCGGCGAAGCTGCTGGAGAAATATGTGGGCCGGGAAGTGACGCTGGTCCTGCGCCGTTATGAAAATCAGACGGAGATTCTTAGACCGGTCGAGGCACTGCTGTTGTCAAACAATGGAGGCCAGGTTTGGAAAATTGAGAATCAGATTGTGATCAATCCTTCCAACATCGCCGAAATTCGCTTTCCTGAGTTGCCGGAAAATCTCGTAGCCACTCCAACGCTCGTCTGGGACCTTGATAACCGAAACAATGTCAGCCAGCTCGTGGAAGCGAGTTACCTGACCAGCGGTATGAACTGGCAAGCCGATTATGTGCTGTTGGTTAACCCCGATGATACGCGCGGCGATATACAGGGCTGGGTCACACTCACAAATACGAGTGGGGTTGGCTTCAAGGATGCAAACCTTCAACTTGTTGCCGGTGATGTGAATCGAGTTAAGGACGGAAGAGACTACAACATGATGCGAGAAATGGCGGCAAAGGTGGCCGACGAGGTGGGTTCCGCTTTTCAGGAGCAGGCATTTTTTGAGTATCACCTCTACACACTCCAGCGTCCGGCGACAATTCGCGAGCAGGAAACAAAGCAAGTGTCTTTGCTGGAGGCCGCCGGGTTCAATGTCGCCAAGGAATTTGTGATCAACGGGCAGCACTACTATTACACGGGCTACAACAGTCCCGGCGCGTCGATTAAAGAGAAGGTTGGGGTCTACATGCAGTTTCGCAACTCGCAGCAGAATAAACTGGGTATGCCACTGCCGGCCGGAACGATCCGTCTGTACAAGAGAGATGACAAAGGCGGACAGCAGTTTATCGGTGAAGACAAGATCGACCATACGCCCAAGGATGAAGAGGTGCGTGTGAAGGTGGGCGACGCCTTTGATATCGTAGCGGAACGAAAACAAATTGATTACCGCGTAATCGTATCAGGCCATCTCTACGAATACGCCTACGAAATAAGGATTCGCAACCATAAAAATGGTCCGGTGAATGTGATTGTAAACGAACCCATTGGCGGCGATTGGGAGATGGTTTCCTCTACGTTTGAAGCACAGAAGACGGCGGCATTTGCGGCGCGCTTCCGCGTGCCGGTGGCGAAGGATGGCGAGGCTAAGCTGGTGTATCGCGTGCGAGTAAAATACTAACCTCACTACATCCGCAGATTACGCAGATTCCGCAGAAAACATTAAAGAACTGTAAGAGCGCTTACCGATTTCGGTAAAAACCTGGTTAGCAAAAAGAGGAAACTCCCTCTTAGATCTTCCGCGGGTCTCCATCTCGTGAGGTAACTCTTTGGTCCTGGAACCTGTTAGGAAATAAGAAGAGACTATTCTCAGATCTCCCACGGTTTTTCCCTCAGCTGTCTTCTGTTAAATCTGAGTAATCTGCGTCATCTGTGGATATTCCTTCCTTCGTACATTAATCCAAAATTTTGTAGCCTTTCTTGAGTTTTTGGATATAATCCGCGCCTGCAGATCCGTCCAAGTCGGGGGAATCGTCTGATATTTAAGGATTTGCTCCAATCAGCACTTTGGATTTAGTCCGGAACAATAACTGCAAGACGAGAAAACAGAAGCGAACCAGTAGGATCACGGCGATTCCGCCGGAATGATCGGCAGACCTGTATGAACTGCTAGTCTGATCACGATGAGCGCATCCTCCAAAAACCAGCCCGAGTTTGCCATCACTACCGTTAAGTGGTCGAAATTTAATCATGAGATTTTGGGAGACCCTTATGAAAAAACTGTCTGCATCACGAAAATTTGTTTCCCCATTGTTTACTTCATGTTTAGCTCTTCTAATGCTGCTGAGCACCGCCTACGGCCAGGCCGGCCGTTCAACTGTCAGGGGAACCGTGAGGGACCAGCAGGGTAACGTCGTGGCAGGTGCCACGGTCACTCTGGTGGACCAGGAGAAGAATTTCAGTCGCACTCAAATCTCAAGTCAGGATGGCGGCTATGTCTTTTCAGCGGTGCCGCCAGGTACTTACAAGCTGGAAGTGGAAGCCACCGGTTTCAAAAAACTCTCGATAGCCGAGGTAAAGGCGCCGGTGGACACGACGGTGGAGGTCAATCCCACTCTTGAAGTGGGCGCTGTGTCTGAAACCGTCCTCATTACCTCAGGAGGGGAAGCTCCGATCAATACCAGCGACGCGACAATCGGGAATACGTTCGAAAGACGCCGCATTGTGGACCTGCCACTTAATGCGAACAACGTCGTCGCCCTGCTTTCGTTGCAGCCCGGTGTGACCCGTACCGGTTACGTTAATGGTGGACGTGCAGACCAGGCTAACGTGACTCTTGACGGTGTTGACGTAAATGAACAGCAGCGTGGGCTCGATGTGGTTACCGACGAAGCATTCTCGAGCGTGTTGCGCGTCACCAGAGACTCGCTGCAAGAGTTTCGCGTGACTACGACCAATCCAAATGCCGAGCAGGGACGCTCATCCGGAGCGCAGGTGACACTAGTAACGCGTTCGGGCTCGAATGACTGGCATGGCTCGCTCTTTGAAACACACCGCAACACGGTTACCACGGCGAACGACTTCTTCAACAACGCCGCTGGCCGATTTACTAGCGATGACCTGCCGGTACAAGTCGGACAAGCCCGCGCGGGTGACGCGCGCGTTCCGCGGCCGCAATTGCTGCGCAATGTCTTTGGCGGCTCAATCGGCGGCCCTATCAAACGTGACCGCGCGTTTTTCTTCTTCAACTACGAAGGTTTCCGGGAAGCTTCCCAGACCCCCGTGGTTCGTGAAGTACCGCTGCCGACGCTGGGGCAAGGAATTGTGCGCTACCGAACTGATAGCGGCGCGAGTGATCCGGACTGTCCGGCAGGCACTCCGGCGGGAGTCAACTGCCTGACACTCAATGAAATCAACGATACGTATCTGACGGCAAACGGCTTCTCGCCGGGAACAAATCCTGCAACTCTCGCAGTGCTTGCCAGCGCTGCCGCGCGATATCCGGCAAATGACAACACCGTCGGTGATGGGCTGAACACCAGCGGCTTTCGCTTCAATGCCAAGACGCCGGCTCGGTTGAACACCTATATCGCCAGGTTCGATTTTAACCTGACTGATCGGCAGACACTGTTTGTCAGAGGAAACTACCAGAACGATTTGGTGACGCATACTGGATTTGGTGGCGCCGATTGCGGTATTGATTCAACCGACAACATTCAATGCTTTCCCGACACTCCTCCCCTTACCATCTGGAACCATCCCAAGGGCATCGCCAGCGGTCATACCTGGACTGCGTCGAATAATTTGGTCAATCGATTCGCTTATGGCTTTACGCGCGCTGCTTTTACTGACAGTGGCGAATCGAATGAGAACCGAGTTACCTTCCGCTTCATCTTTGCGCCTCTGGGCTACAGGCGCGCCTTGCGTCGCACAACCCCTGTACACAACTTCGTCGATGATGTCTCTTGGATCAATGGCAACCATACATTCGGGTTTGGCGGGAATGTTCGCCTGATCCGCAACAACCGGACGGCAACGGGCGCCTCCTTCGATGATGCCATCATCAACCCCTCCTTCTATAACTTCTCCGGAGCAGTTGTAGCTGATCCTTTTCCGGATGTAGCAGGCGGTTCGTTCAATGAGCTACGAGATGCCTTGTCATCCGTAATTGGGCGCTACTCGCAGTACAGCGCCAACCTCGTTTACGACAAAAGTGGCCAACTCCAATCAGTAGGGACGCCGACCGAACGCTCCTTCGCCACGGAAGAGTATGAACTCTACTGGCAGGATTCATGGCGCATTCGGCGTAACCTTACGGTCAACTATGGCCTCCGCTGGTCTACGTCCACACCTGTGTATGAAAGAAATGGTCTGCAGGTAGTGCCGAACCCGAGTCTGGGCGACTATTTCCGGAGGCGAGTGGAAAGCTCCGAGCAGGGAGTGCCGTTTAATGACCTGGTGACGTTTGAACTCGGTGGCAAAGCGAACAATGCTCGCGGTTACTATAAGCAGGACTGGAACAACTTTGCGCCCTCAGTCTCCGTCGCGTGGTCTCCTGAGTTGGGTGATAACTGGTTCAGCCGTATTCTCGGCAGAGGCGGCAAGAGCGTCATCCGGGGAGGGTTCCGCAAGACCTTTGATCGAGTCGGGAGCCAGTTGGCCGTTAACTTCGATCTGAACAATCTTGCAGGCTTCACCTCAGCTCGCAACATCAACGCCAATACCTTCGACGTCTGCTGCAGCGAAGACGATATCGGCCCCTTGTTTACGGGCTTTAATCCGACGGTCAGAACACTGCCATTTCCCGGATCCACGGGACCGATCCCAACTTCACTCGTCTTTCCATTAACCGTACCGGCGGACGAAGATCAGCGGATTGAAGTTTCGTTGGACGACACCATCACCACGCCTTACAACTACAGTTACAGTCTCTCGTACGGTCGTGAGATAGGGAAGGGCCTTTCATTTGAAGCAAGTTACGTAGGCCGTTTTGCCCGCAAGCTGCTGGCCACACGCGATATCATGCAGTTGAACGACATTCGCCATCCGCAGTCGGGAGTAACCTGGTACGAAGCCATGAGCCTGCTCGTTGATGCGCGCTACGCAAATCGCGAAATCGCTTCTATCCAGCCGATACCTTTCTTCGAATTCTTTTTCCCCGGCCTCCCTGGTTTCTTTGGGGGGGATCCGAGTCTCACACCGACGCAAGCAGTCTACGAAATAATTGCGCCTGCCAGCGTCGGCGGCTTCGATTTAATAGATTATACGTTCGTACAACTGTTGCTCGATGACCAACCTGTGGCCAGCGTTAACAACCTTTTCTACCAGCCTCAGTTCGCCGCGCTATCGGCGTTCTCGACCGTCGCGAGGTCAAACTACAATGCGGCCCAGTTCAGTTTAAGACAGCGGTTCAAGGATGACATAACTTTCGATTTCAACTACACGTACGCGCATTCGTTGGATAACGCGTCGGGTCTACAGAGTTCGACAAGCTATGGCACCGCGTTCATCGTTAACGCACTGACACCCGACCAGAACTATGCCACCTCCGACTTTGATGCTCGCCACATCGTCAATGCGAACTGGCTAATTGGTCTGCCTTTTGGGCGCGGTAAGCGATTTCTCGGCAATGCTGGCGGGGTAACCGATGCCGTCCTGGGTGGCTGGCAGTTGAGCGGCATCTTCCGCTGGAATAGCGGACTGCCAGTACAGACCCCATTTGATTGTTGCGTCTGGGCAACGAACTGGAACGTTCAGTCTAACGGCGTGAGGGTGCGTCCGTTGCAGTCCTCACCCACAGGCACCGGCAGCCCGAACCTGTTCCGGGATCCGACAGCTGCCTATCAAGCTTTCCGCAATGCACGTCCGGGCGAGGTTGGGGATCGAAATGTGTTGCGCGGACAAGCGTACATCACGCTAGACGTGGGTTTGTCAAAGACTTTCAAGCTTCCCTGGGAAGGGCACCAGGTGCAGTTTCGCTGGGAAGTCTTTAACGTAACGAACACTCAGCGTTTCGACTCGCTGACGATTGCCGACCTCAGTCTGGGGCAGGATCCATTCCTTGGGGGCGAGCCGACTTCAGACTTCGGTCGCTACACTTCAACCCAAGCTCCGTTGGGCGAGACTAAAGCTGGTCGCGTCATGCAATTTGCTCTGCGCTACCAGTTTTAGTTTCTCGCGCGGCGAGACGCTTTACCCAAAGCGGGCTGAGGCTACCAACCTCAGCCCGCTTTCTTCTAACAATTTTCAAGCTGGGCGAACCAAGCAAGGCTTCGGGGATCGAAAAGGAAGCCACTCTTAAACAATTGCAAGTTGGGAAGGGGCAAGGCAGGCTTCATGGTAGGAAGGGGTCAAGTTTCAGACTGCCGCCGCCCCCGCTGAACATGGAATGCAAATCAACATTGAATTAGCCACTCAAATTGATCTCTTAAGTGTTAATGCCGATCATTCCATTGAGGATTCTACAGGTGCTGCCAACCTGAGAGATTGCTGGAGTTTGTATTATTCATTTCAATGGTGAGTGGCTTTTGAGGAAGCGGGGGCGGCGGCAG
>DATEUF010000027.1:0-3695 GCA_035283325.1 Pyrinomonadaceae bacterium
AAGATTGTCAAGATTGTACGGCTTGACCCCAAGCGCCCTCTGGCGCTCTGATTCTTGAGGCGATTTCTTTTAATCTCTTTTTTCGAGTACTGCAACGAAAAAGACCCGTCCGCCTCGGGAGGATCAGGCTGAAACTAAAAACTCAAAACTAAGAACTGAAATTTGTAGGCGCTAGAGGGCTTAACGACCGGGTTCGGGTAAAGATTGTCTAGATTGCAAAACCGGACCCCACAAGCCCACTTCGGATTGATCGCCGCGATAGAAGGCCGCTGTTGCTTCGATCATACGCGCGATTGCAGGTCATCCAATGGCACTTCGGACATTGGCACGAGTTTGTAGCGACGCATTTCGACGATCTTGATCTCATCGGGATGCGATCCCGAGGTGAATTCGATTAGTACCAAAGATTTGTCTTTTAACTCCTGAATTCCAACCGGCCTAAGAATGAGTTTGGGGTATCGTTCGTGCGCAAAATCGATGGCTTGCTGGATCTGAGTTTTCGAGAGATGATCCTTCGCGCTCTTGGCTTCAATCGGCACGACGAACTGTTTACCTCCTGAATTCAAGCCAACGTATAGATCGTCAATCTCCACTTGGCCTTTGTTCTTGATCGATGTGCGAAGGTGGTTCTGCAGGTGGTAACAGGTAATCCCCAAAAAGATGTCGAGCATCCGGTTGTAACGGAGCTTGGCAAGAATTCCCTGTTCATCACTGCCCGCGTATTCCAAAACTATTTCCGGTGTGGCGTCAGGCAGGCAAACACAATAGAGGTCGGTTTGAATCCTAGCGATTGGCGATTCCGCAAGCTTGACGAAAGCATATTTGCCCTTGCCTTTGCCCACGATCATCCAAGGTCCAAGCTTATCGATCGACTCCGGCAAGGGGCTGCGGCCTGAAGTGTACTGATACCGGACATCAGCAACGTTCTTTTCTTTGTAGCCAGCCCGTTTCCTAGCGACCTGTGCAATTGCTTGGCGAACCTCGTCCATCGTAAATGGGACTTCAGGTGCAGCCTGCCGGTACTTCTTTCGAAACACGACCTCGATTACTTCATCACGATTGCGGGCGAGTTCCTCGCGTGTGGGGCTCATCTTTATTCTTTCTGTAGGATTAAGATTTCTTCACGGACTCTTACGGTTCGCTGGTTAGTTTCCGAGTTTCTGACTTTTGTTCCCACGCGCTCTCGCCAAAGTTCGCGCCCCACCACCTTGAACCCCTCCGCCGCTGCAACTTGGCCAAGCAACTCAGCAGTGGCGATCGGCACCATGAGGAATGACAATTGGTCGCCGAGCACATACGCCAGAGGAGATTTCGGCTTCAGCTTTGGGCGAAGTGCTCGAAGATGGCGACGCATCCCTCCGAAATAATGCGCGACGACTTTGTGATAGAGTTTCTCAAAACCACTCGTCTTTCCTAACTCGACTCGCCTCCGTTCGATCTTGTGACAAACAGCTTGGATCGCCTTGAATTCCGCAATCTCGTCGCTGTCGTTGTCCGCGACAAATACGTTGCGGGTGTTGGAGCGTAGCAGCGACTCTTTAACAAACCGAAGTTGCTCCCGATTCTTCAGAAGGCCGAGCAAAAGTGATTCGACACGAGTAGTGCGAGTGTAGTCTTTTTCGTTCGGGTACGGCGGAGAGGTGATGACGCCCGCGACGCCTGAGGGGATGTGATCCAAGCGGCGCGCATCATCTAGAAACACCTGTGCCGTCACTTTGTCGTTTCCCCCAATCTTGGCACGCTCCATCTCGAAAATCATCAGCCCAACATGCTGTGCCAAGTGTTTAAGAACATCGTAATCGGGCTTGGGCTTCGTGCGATAAATTTCCGGTCCGAAAGCAAAATTTCCCGCGCCGTTGGCGATCACATGAGACATCGCGAGGAGGAAGAAGTCGCGAATCTCCTGCGGATGGTCCTCTGTCAGTTTTTCGATCTCATCGCGCAGAATCAGCAGCCGTTGGAGCGGTCGCTCGCTTAAAAACCCGGTCGGCAACAGCTTATCTTCGTCGTCGCTCAGTCGGTAGCCGTTCTTTCGCCCGGGCTCCCGTTCCCTCACCATCATTGTGTAAAACGACAGCGGAGGCAAACTGTGGCGAATCATTTGCTCTTCGGCTCTGGCTAGAATCCGCCGCAACAGGGACGACAGAAGATCAACGTCCAATGACCAGTTTGTTTTCACACGGGAAACCAAAACGGCGAAAGGATGTGCATCGCACCCCACGCTGCGAATGCCACACTTCTTCGCCTCCACCAAGGTTGTGCCCGTTCCGCAAAATGGGTCACAGAGCAAATCTCGTCTGCGAATTCCGAACCGTTCAATGTACTGGCGCACTAAGTGAGGCGGATAAGATTGGACGAAACGATACCAATCGTGAATTGGCGTGTCGGTCTTCTGAATGACGTTGATGCCTGCCTGATATTCCACAACTCACTTCTAGCACAAACGCTGTCCCAATGTTAAGTCTTTCCGAAAGGGTGAAAGCGCCTCGGGTGCATTGCCAATTGGGGTCGCGTCTTGTGGCCTCTTCCGTCTCGGCCTATCCTTTAATTAATCTCGTCGTAGTTCCCCAGCATGTGTTCCGCAGATTTTGCGCGATTTGCCTGAGCCCGTTCACCGCTTACAGAGTTCCCCAGCTTTTCACCCGGGTCGGCCGGATCTGGATCATCGGCCTATCCTGGATCGCCATGTGTCGGTACTGAGGATATTTCCGCCGCAGAAGGAGTACGGCCCTGTGGCATCTCTGTCCTTTGACCGAGACCTGCAGCCTAAAACTGGGGCCAAATAGGTGGGACGCAACAGCCTTCCCCGTGATCAACACATAGGCGAGTTTTCTCTAGTCGTCATCGTATCTATCAATGACGACGGAAACGTTCGCATTCACCTGAATATTTCTGATTCTCTTTAAGCCTGGCCGATACTCTAAAGTCGGAGTGAACAAATGTTCCATTATTCAACGCAGTCTTTGATGAATGCTACTAAGTTACTATAGTCCTCTTGGTCGGCGGCTTTCATTGCCGCTATGTATCGGTCTCGAATTTTGTCGCCATGAGACAAGAGTTGAATCTGGGGCCATTTAGGCAAGCGATGTTTGATGGAGTATAGGAAAATATCAGTCATAAGTCTGGCGTGTCTCCCGTTTCCGTTATTGAAGGGATGAATCCTGGCGAGACGGTTTTGTAAGCGCGCAGCGATCTCAAGCGGGGGCATAGAGCACTCAGGGGAGTTCCAGTAGCTGAAATCCCCGCAGAGTAGCTTTATCTGTTCGGGGATCAGATGAGGTTCCACACCGATGTTCATTCGAGAAGTGCGACATTTTCCTGCCCACTCCCAAATCTCGCCAAACATATCTAAGTGTACACGGCGGATAAATTCGTCGGTCAACCACTGCGTACCGGCTTTTTTCCTCTTAGCTTTAAAAATATGTTTGTCGTAAGCAAGTGAGATGGCATCCAGCTCGGCTGCATTACGGGCGCGACGATCTGTCAGTTGTTTTTGAATTAGACCGGAGGCGTCGTCCCCTGGCGTGGCGCCAGGTGTCTTGGTTTTGTCAGTTATCTGTTTGGCGCCAGAGTTTCTCGCGTCGATCGCTAAGGATTTCGTCAGTACGCTTCTCCAAGAGTTGCTTAAAAACCTCAGAGTCTGGCGCTTGTTCTTCGAGCGCCATAGTTCCCATAGACTGCTTCAGGCGTTTCAA
>DATEUF010000028.1:0-4741 GCA_035283325.1 Pyrinomonadaceae bacterium
GGGTTCATGCTCATGTCGCAAGAAGCGCGCCTCTGAATATCTGATTGTCGACCAACCCGGTTCGGTTCACCGCGGGCACGCTAGAACATTTGCGGTATAGCATCCTCACAGCAATGCGCTCAACAATCGGCAATCTAGACGGTAACTTCTCCAACGCAACTCGATCATCCCTGAAGAGGAACTATCACCGAAAGTTTTCTACCAGCATCAGGTCATCAACCGAGGAATCGCGCCGGGCATAGAGAATGGCGCGTCCATCGGATGACGCGGTAAAGCCTCCCAACTCGACGAACGCACCGAGATCCCGAGCTACAGTCACCGACCTCTGACTGGCAAAGTCGAAGAACCGAAGCTCCGGTCCTGGTGACAGCGCGGTCATGTAATAGACGCCACGTTGAAGAACCGCAAAGGTCGTGTTCAGAACGCCGTCGAGGACCTTGACTGCCTGACCGCCGGCCGTTGGCAGGCGCCACAACTGAGTCGGCGCGCCAATCGCAGCCGTCGGCATGAAATACAGGTTCATGCCATCCACCGACTCTTGAGAATGCCATCCGCCGTCTTTCGTCACCGGCACGGGTTTTCCGCCCGAGGCCAACATTTTCCACACTTGATACTGGCCGCTCCGCGTTGAGCTGAAGTAGATCCACTGTCCGTCGGATGAAAAAGTCGGCACGTGATCGAACGCCGGGTGCGAGGTGATGTTGCGTGGCTTGCCACCGGCGGACGGCACGGTGAATATGTCGAACTGGCCTTCCGCGTCCGATGCAAACACAATCGTGCGGCCATCGGAAGACCAGTGTGGAGCGCCGGTTCCCGTCGGCGCTTTGAGAAACGTGATCTGGACAGCGTTGGAGCCATCGAGATCCGAAATCCATATTTCCCAGGCTCCCGACCGTGTGCTTGTAAACGCCACTCGTCGGCCATCGGGAGAAAGCTGCGGGTGGATATCCGCCTTGGTCGAGGCGATGGCGATGGCCGGCGGAGACGACGCCGCCACACTGGGGGCGGAGAGGTCGATGCGCCAGATATTTTCGTCGGTGAAGCTGCGAACATATACCAGTCGCACCGGTTTCCCTGGTTCTGAGCGAGAGACTGCGGGCATCACGCCATCCTCACCGACGAACGGCACGCGCGCCAACTGGCCGTCGCCAGTTGCGGATACGCGCCACAGAGCTGCGCTGCCCGCATTCTGTGGGTTAGTCGCAAAGAGGATCTCGCTGCCGTTCGGCATCCACGTTGCGGTTTCCGGCAACAGATGCGAAGCCTTAATGTGTTTGGGTTCACCAGCGGCGGTCATGTCACTGCGTACCGGCAGCACGTGCAGTTCCCCGCGTGCCCACGTTGTTCGTCGCAGGAATAGCAACGATTTGCCGTCCGCGGAGAGAGAAGGGTTTGTGTCGGCGACAACTGGAGATTGTGGCCTGGTCAACTGTCGTTTATCGCCTGTCTCAATTGAGACTGCGAACAAAGCATCCGGCTCTCCTTCGCCAACCGTGTCTGTGACGATCAGGCATCTGCTGTCTGCGCACCACGTCAGATAGACGGCGATGTCGGTGATTTCCTGGACCCGCACATTGGCCAGCTTCCGTTCCGGTCCTCCCAAGGGGGCGATCAATCGCAGTTCACGATCGCTTCGACCCAATGGCGTCGCAGGATCGCCGCGCAGAAACGCAATCCAGCGGCCGTCGGGGGACCAGACCGGGTTGTAGTCGGTCCGTGGATCGGTCGTCAGCCGCAACGGAGAGCCGGCGCCGATTTGTTGCACGTAGATGTCGGTGTTGTCCTGCTTCGGCCCTGTCCAGGTGAACACGACGCGGTCGCCATCGGGAGAGAGGGATGGATAGAGTTCCTGTCCCGGAAATGTGGTGAGCGCCTCAGCCCGACGCGGCTCCGTGCTCTCCGGTGCGCGCCACGGCTGCCAAACAAAGAGACCGACTAAAGCAACAACCACTAAAAGCACGGCAACCGAGATGGCCCAAGTCCAACGCCGCGGCAAGGGCGTGAAAATCTGTTGGCCTGAACGGGTCTCCTCGCGCAGGTCTTCCAGCGCCACTTTCAAATCCGCCATCGTCTGATACCGCCGCGCCGGATCCTTCCGCAAGCACCGCAGTATTACCTTTACCAACTCAGGAGGAATCTTCGTCGGCAGTGGCTTCGGTTCCTGATTGAGGATCGCCGCCACTGTCTCCATGAGCGAGTCACCCTTGAAGGCACGCTCTCCCGTCAACATCTCATAGAGCACTGCACCAAACGAGAAGATGTCGCTGCGCGCATCTACCTTCCGGCCTGCCGCCTGCTCCGGCGACATGTATTGCGCCGTGCCGAGCACTACGCCCGATTCGGTGTGCGCCACGCGCGGCATGGTCGTCGCGCTTGTATCAACCGGTTGCGCTGCGACCGTCTCAGTTAGCTTGGCGAGTCCGAAGTCCAGGACTTTGACGTAACCGTCGGGTCGCAGCATTACGTTCTCAGGTTTGATATCGCGATGTACAATTCCGGCCTCATGCGCCGCTACTAAAGCTGAAGCGACTTGTGTAGCTACATTCAACGCCTGACCTGTTTTCATGCTGCCGGTGAGCGCGAGTGACGAGCGTAGCGTCTCGCCGTCAATAAACTCAGTGGCGATAAAGTGATGACCGTCCACCTCTCCGACTTCGTGAATGGTGAGGATATTCGGATGATTGAGGGCGGAGGCGGCCTTAGCCTCTTGTTTGAACCGCCGCAATCGTTCTTCATCTTGCGTGTGCTCGGGCGGCAATAATTTTAGCGCCACGCGGCGACCGAGCTGGGTGTCCTCGGCCAGATAGACTTCGCCCATCCCGCCCGCGCCAATCTTGGAGCGGATTTCGTAGCGGCCGAGTTTTGTGCCGGCACTAAGAGTCAATAGGTTTTTGCCCACCTTGCATCACTGCGGCAGACCCACGCGGCGCACGAGATCGGCGAAGCGCGGATCGGAGCGCAGGCTGTCGAATGAACGCAAAAGCATCAGGACATCCCGTGCTCGTGCGGGATTGCAGACATCGGCCCTTCAGGCATCTTCAGGAGTTGTTGCTCCGGCACGCCGCTGCGGTACTGAGCAAGCAAACTCTCCGGATTAATCTCTACCCCGGCAGGATTCGCGGCGAAGGCCTCAGTCTGCATGTAGGCGTTGGCCTCTTCGACCGTACAGCTGTCCACTTGAAATTCCATTCGATTGCCGTCGGGATCCTGGTAGTAAAGCGAAAGTGTAATGCCATGATGAATGCGCCAATAAGGTGTGACATCCATCTGTTTAAGACGCTCGTAAGTAGCAAGCAAGTCACCCAGGTTGGCGTAGGTGTACGCTACGTGATTTACACCCGCGTTGTCTCGGGGCCCGCTGGCAACGCTGTCAGGCATAAGCACTGACAAATTGGCGAATGCGAAACGATGATGTTCGTCATCGTAGGTAAGAAAAGCGAACCGGATTTTGATAGACCACCTTTGCTTCGAAGACTCTTTGATACCAGTCAATCATTTGCTCAAAGCGTCGTGTGCTATAGACGACGTGCGCGAATTTCGAGGGTTTGGCCATGTTTTGATTCCTTTCGGATTATAGGCAGTTAGCCTGCTGAAAAGGCGGAAGACGATGCGGTAATCCGACAGATTGGTGTCGGCTTTGGGTTCTTTATTCATCTACTTTCAAATTCATTCCGGCAGATTCAGGCGTTTCAGCAACCCGGCGAATCGCGGGTCTTCTCGTACCGGATCCATGAAAAAATCATATTTCATTTCAACACAAAAGCGGTCGGGGTCGTCAAAGGCCTTTTCCAGCTCTGCAAAGGTCCGATCCTTGTCACCTAGCGATGCGTAAATAATTGCTAAGTAGTAATGCGAAACGTACTCAGACTTCGCTAGATCATTGAGTTTATTTATTACATTTTCCGCTTCACCACGACGACCTAGCTTCGCGTAGGCCGATCCGACTGTTACCAAAGCGTCTTGATCGGTTGGGTTCGTCTGCAAAGTATTCTCTCCCAACGAGATCGCCTCTCTATACATTCCGTTGGCGATATATGCCCAGCCCAGCCAAACGCGCGCTATGGGATGGTTAGGCTCGAGGGCGCTTGTTTTCTTTGCCTGTTCCAAAGCAAGGTCGTTCTTTCCCGCACGCAGGTAAACGGCCGTAAGGTTTCCTCCCATAGTCATCGTCAAAGGCTCTAATTCCAGAGCGCGTTTTAGTTCTGAGGCCGCCTCGTCAAACCGGCCTAGCGGGAGAAGATATGACCGGCCATAGCGATTGTGTATCTCCGCCACATTAGGATCGAGCTCGATTGCCCGTTTGAATTCGCGCTCTGCTTCGGCCCAGTTCCGATCGAAGAGCGCCAGAACGTTTGCCAGGGCTCCGTGTGCTTCAGCCAGGTTCGGATCGATCTGCACGGCTCGCTCGGCCGCCGCTTTTGCCTGTGGCATTGCCTCTTTGGGCGACATATATGCAAATGACGGCATTACATTAAAGCTGCGTGCCACACCGACGTACGCCAAAGCAAAATTCGGATCGAGCTTTATGGCCTGTTGGTAAAACTCAATGCTCTGCAACAGTTCATCTTTTGTCCGTTTGGCATAGTGGAACTGGCCTCGGAGAAAGAGTTGGTACGCTTCGTTGTTGTCAGTATATTTCTTGGCCAGCTTTTGTTCGCTCTCACCCGAGAGTTTCAATTGCAGTTTTTCTGTGATCGCCGACGCGATCTCTTTCTGGGTCGCAAGCAGGTCGGACATTTTC
>DATEUF010000029.1:0-3681 GCA_035283325.1 Pyrinomonadaceae bacterium
CTTCACCGTATCGTCAACAAACTTCCGTCCTCCGCGTCTCCAAGTCTCCGCGTGAACCAATTCCCCCACAATCCATGAACGAAGCCAAAACCCGACGCCTAGAATCCATCTACCAGCAAAAGCGTCCGCGCAAAGTGGGCCCCGTGTCAGAGTTGCGAGGCTTGCAGTCAGCTGATAGTGACGGCTCATGCCGCGCCATCCGCGTGTCCACGATTCGGGCCTGCTCGGCTGGCACCGCAAGCTGTGGCAAACGGGGAAAGTGCAGAACTATCGGTGAAGTACGGCGCGGTTTCATCGAGGCGGCTGTGCTGGAGCAGGGCTATCAGGCGTCGGAGGTTGCCTGTTTTTTAGGGTGCCACGCCTCCAACGTGAGCCGTGCGTTGCAAAACCGGGGAAGCAAAGTTTGAGCAAGAATCGCAACTCTGACACGGGTCTCGGGTCTCTGACACCGGTCCCGTCGGTTTTCTTCGTCGAAAAAACCCTTCTGCTACTTTCGTTTCGTCTCTTTACTCATACCGGTTCTCGCTTTGCGATTGTTGCCCTTCACCTACTATGAAAAACCAACTCGCAAACTTGTCAAGTGCTTCGCCCTAACCGGGAAGAGTTTCTAGAGGTGCCCTTACTAAATTAGTTGCCAACTGTGGCAAATACTGGTATTAGGCCGGGCGTTAGCTTATGACAGTCAAAACCTCGTGTTGGAACGTCAGAGTTTTATGAGATGAGATATGTTTGCCCCGGCTGTGGGTTCGCAGTAGTCGATGCTCTCTGAAAGGGAATTTGGGCACTCAATAGTGAGTCCGCGCGTGGTGGTTGAGACAATTTCCGAGTTCACCGTCGGCACGTCTCAAAAGCAATCTCGAATCATTTACCAGCATTTACGATGAGGTCATTATGAAAAAGCTCATGATGCTAGCCATAGCCTTCTCTCTGTCGCTTTTGTTGTCATGGAATCCACTCTTGATGTCCAATCTTCAGGCCCAGTCCGAGCCTTTTTATAAAGGCAAAACCATCCGCATCATCGTGGGCTCTACTACAGGAGGCTTTTACGATCGCTGGGCGCGCCTCTTCTCACGCTACATGGGGAAGTACATTCCAGGGAACCCTGAAATCATTGCCCAGAACATGCCCGCGGCCGGATCCCTGGTGGCCACTAACTATGTCTACAACGTCGCCAAGCCCGATGGACTGACCCTTGGCATGCCCTTAAGCAGCATTTACATAGAGCAGCTTGTCGCGCGCAAGGAGGTGCAGTTTGATCTGCGTAATTTCCACTGGATCGGCTCGCCGGCCCGGGAGGCAACAATCCTCTACATGCGAGCCGACGCACCTTATACGTCTATGGCAGATATTATAAAGGCCACGGAGCTACCCAAGTGCGGTTCGACCGGCACTGCCAGCCAGAGCTACACGTTTCTTAAAATGCTAGAAGATACGCTGGGCGCAAAATTTAACAACGTGGTTGGCTATCAAGGTGGCAGCGAAGTCGACTTGGCAGTGGAGAAAGGAGAGGTGATCTGCCGCGCCCACAATATCTCGGCCCACTTCGGCCGAGAGCCCTTTAATAGCTGGCATAGAAAAGGTTTTGATCGCCATATCATCCAGGGCTCGCGCAAAAGGGATCCGCGGGTCCAAGATACTCCCACTATTTATGAACTCTTTGATGAATATAAGACTCCTACGAGTAGTCGCCGCGTGGCCGAGGTGCTTATGGCGGAAGGCGATCTTGGTCGTCCAATGATGACCACGCCGGGCACTCCAGCAGAAAGAGTTGGGATCTTACGCGAGGCCTATCTCAAGACCCTGAAAGACCCTGAGCTCTTAGCTGAGACGAAAAAAGGAAGAATGGATGTGGTCGCCACCCCTGGTGAGGAGCTGGAGGCGCTGGTGAAAGAGGTCATGGATGCCCCTCCCGCGGTCATCGAGCGGGCAAGAAAAATTCTTGGCAACTAACCCTAATCCGACAATAATTTTACCGATTCAGGCAGCCACTTTTTTCCACTAGGTGCGGTGCGTCCGAGTTTCCTGAAACTTATCTTAACGACCATCATGCTCTTCCAGATTAAGCAGGTGGCATTGGTCTGGGATTTGGGCCCCGTGTCAGACTTGCGATATTTGCGTTCATTGTGGTAGTGACGGCTCATGCCACGCCATCCGCGCGTACACGCGTCGGGCCTGCTCGACTGGAACCGCAAGCTGTGGCGAGACGGGGAAAGAGCAGAACCATCGGTGAAGTGCGACGCGGTTTCATCGAGGCGGCTGTGCTGGCGCAGGGATATCAGGCGTCGGAGGTTGCAAGTTTTTTAGGGTGTCATGCCTCCAACGTGAGCCGTGCGTTGCAAAAGCGGGCGAAGCAAAATTTGAGCAAGAATCGCAAGTCTGACACGGGTCCTGACACCGGTCCACTAATGAGTCCCTGAAAGGACAAGGCCCGCCTTGTGATGGAACGCGACCGTCAGCAGCTTCGCGTGTACTGAATACCACTGTCCGCGCTTCCGACACGACACAACCAAGGCGACTGCTTCCAGTGTCGCATCACGGAACCTGAAAGCCTGCTCAACGTCAATCGCAATTTCCGAATAAAAGCTGATACCGTTCAGTGATAAATCCCGCATCTTAACCGTAATGCGTTGCGCCTGTCCTGCCCGGTGGACGGTCGCGAAGTGGCTCTTTTGGGTGCGCGGGGTTGCGCGCCGGCCGAATAGCTCCCGGCCGAACAAGCCCGGCTGCGGCGGCGCAAACAACGGGCTGCGGCAGCGTGCACAGCGCGTCTCAGGTCTGATCGACTGCGGCAGCGCGGCTTTGCAGAAGGGGCAAAGACCGGTTTTCCCATTGGCGGAATTTGACGAGGGATTCGGCCGCCATGCTGACCCGGCACTAGGCCGGGCACCAGCGTTACTTGCCGCTCTATGATCCTTCTGGCGGGCAGCTGTTTGGGTAGCCCGAAGTCGCTGCAGCAGATACATGCGGTCGTACTTAGCCCGCTTCACCTCATCGCTGAGCACCGCGTATGCTTCGTTGATCTGGGCGGCTATTTCGTGATCGCCACCCAGATCCGGGTGCATCTTCATAGTGACCATCAGCTTGCGGAAGCTGGCCTTGATCGCCTTTTGCGATGCGTTGGGCTGTACTCGGAGAATTATGTAGTAGTTGGGGAGGTTCTTAGTCATGCGTGCTGGATGTGTACCCCTACTCAACTATCGGCGTGCGCCGAGGAATTCTTTAGGATGGTGATCGACTAAACGGAACGAGTGAGTTCACACAACACGCCGCCGCGCCAGTGAAGTAGAATGGATTGAGCCTTTCGGCGGGCTCAGGATAGACTCAGCGATGCCCGTAAACGACCAACCGTGCGTGGGCCCCGTGGGGCGCCGTGTCAGAGTTGCGATATTGGCGTTTATTGTGGTAGTGACGGCTCATGCCTCGCCATCCGCCTGTCCACGCTTCGTGCCTGCTCGGCTGGAACCGCAAGCTGTGGCAAGACGGGAAAGAGCAGAACCCTCGGTGAAGTGCGATGCGATTTCATCGAGGCGGCCGTGCTGGAGCAGGGATATCAGGCGTCGGAGGGTGCCAGTTTTTTGGGGTGCCACGCCTCCAACGTGAACTGTGCGTTGCAAAAGCGGCAGGGGAAACCAAACTTTGAGCAAGAATCGCAGGTCTGGCACCAGCCTTCCCGTAAACCAG
>DATEUF010000030.1:0-7138 GCA_035283325.1 Pyrinomonadaceae bacterium
TTTCCGCTAACTCCTCGATGGGATAGCCGCGGTAACGCAAAATCCCCTTGTCTCCGTCGATAAAAGTAATCCTGCTTTGACAGGATGCCGTATTCATGAACGCAGGGTCGTAACTCATCAGACCGAAGTCGTCCTCTGAGATCTTCACCTGTCTTAAGTCAGACGCCCGAATCGCCGCTCCATCCAGAGGGTATATCCCGTAAGAAATAGCTATTTCGTAGCTTTTACCTGTGCGGTTATCGATCAAAGTGATGCTATCTTTTGCCATGGCTCACCTCATCATGTAAGTGCGCGCAACAGTTCGGCTGCCGCCGCTATCGCGCGGAAAATAATGATCTTTCCTTAGCTCGCTTTAGCGAGCTCAGATCTTTGCATCAATTCCACCAACTCGTTGACAGCGGCCGCGGACTTCTGGAGCGCGGCCATTTCTTCCTGGTTTAGTTTGACCTCGACCACTTGCTCCATCCCTTTGGCGCCGAGCTTAACGGGTACGCCTACACAGAGACCGCGAATACCATATTCGCCCTCTAAGTAGGCGCAGCACGGAAAAATCCTTTTTCTGTCCAAAAGGATGGACTCGGCCATCTCCACGATGGCGGCAGAGGGCGCATAGTAGGCGCTTCCCGACTTGAGAAGTTTGACAATTTCACCGCCCCCATCCCTTGTGCGCTGCACGATGCGGTCGATTTTTTCCTTCTCCAGGAGATTCGTTATCGGCACTCCAGCCACCGTAGTGGCACCGACCAGAGGCACCATCGTGTCGCCATGCCCACCCAGGACGTAGGCCTGCACCTCCTCAACCGAGACGTTAAGCTCTTGAGCAATGAATGTACGAAAGCGAGCTGTGTCCAAAACCCCAGCCATGCCAAAGAGCCGGCTGCGCGGAAAACCGCTCAGCTTCAGTGCCGCATGCGTCATCGCATCCAGGGGATTGGTCACCATCAGGATGATAGAGTCAGGGCAGAAACGGACGACCTGGCTAATAACGCTGCCAACAATTTTCAAATTGGTCAGAACTAGATCATCGCGCGACATGCCGGGCTTGCGGGCGACGCCCGCGGTAACAATGACCAGATCTGAGCCGGCAGCCTCCTCGTAGCTATTACTGCCGATCATCTTTGCATCGGAGGCTACCAAAGGGCCCGATTCCAAGATATCCAGAGCCTTACCTTGGGGTAGATCGGGAATGACATCTGTCAAGACAACATCGGCGTAGCCAAGCTCGAAGATCCTCTGGGCCGTGGTGGCGCCGACATTTCCGGCACCAACGACAGTTACCTTTTTCCGCATAATCTATAACACCTCCTAGGTCGCAGACGTTGCAAGTCCGGACTTGCGTGAAATCACGCACCGGAATTGTCGAATGGGACTTCTTTTGTTGCCAGTCTTACTTGAACTCCGGGCAGCAAATTAAGCATGACTTATGCCAGAGAATCCCTTGGCATAAATTCTACGTGCGGATCGCAAGAATCCTATTTAAGGCAGGATAACTAGCAGGTAGCTGAAATACTCGGTTGCAGGCTGCTCAAAAAGATCTCAGAGGCGAGGCGCGCGAGAAATCGACGAGCGGAGGCGTACTTAGCCAGTACGTTGGAGCGAGGCGATTGAGCGCAACGAAGCATGTGAGTCTTTTTCAGCAGCCTGCTAGGGAAAAACCAAAGGATCGGGTTGAACTCACTCGACGACGAGATCGCTAGGAGTCGTACCCGCGCGACTTGGCGCGGCTCTTATTTATTGCAACAATGCGACAGCGAGCGACGTGTTTTTCGCTTGGTTGATAAAGCTCCAGAACACAGATCTGCACAAGTATCTTAGCGGGGAGAGGCAGAATAGACGACGGACTTGGAACCGTATCAGGAATTTGCCTCGCGAAATTTGTGAATTTACGGTAAATTACTCAAAACCACGCCAAATGAGCCAGGTACTCATCCAACAATACCTCAACAACCTGCGCGACCTGCGCAAGGTTTCGGGCACGACCCGCGAATCCGTAGTTCGTGAAGCGTTCAAGGATTTGCTAAAGGGCTGGGCGCGCTCACAGGATGGACATGCACATCGGCTACGAGTCGGTCGCGCCTGCCAAGCTAAAGCGTATCGACGTCCCAGACGAAAAGGAGCGCAAAGCTGGTCTCTCGCCGAAATGTTTGCTGAAAGCCGACAGAGAAGGGGCTCGCATCATCATCGACAGCGAGACCACGCTAACCGGCATCCCGCCGGAGGCTTGGGATTACAGACTCGGCAACCGCTCAGCGCTCGAATGGATTCTCGACCAGTACAAAGAGAAGAAGCCAAAAGACCCGACCATCAGCCAGAAGTTCAACACCTACCGCTTCGCCGATTACAAGGACAAGGTGATCGACTTGCTCACGCGCGTGACGACAGTGAGCGTTAGAACCGTAGCGATTACCACCTTGATGAAAAACGTCGGTAGGTAGGACTCATATGCAACGCGAGTCGTGAAGAGATTGTTTAGGTATCCATGACTGACCTGGGGGCCACACATATTGAATCGTTGGTTTACAGCCTGCAGCCATCCGAATTTGTCGTATACGACAATCCGCCACCGCTCAAGTTGAATACCAACATCTTCGAAGGCACGCTAGAAAACAACGTGCTGACATGCCGACTGAAGGTTTATTCCGCTACCGAGGCTGAAGCAAAGGCAGCAGTAGAAGGTACTCTGAGGGCATGGGAAATTAATGCAGCACTGCAACGGGGATATCCCGAGTTTAAATTTGTGTTCCAGAAGGTAGTTCTTGTGGACCGTAATCCACCCGAGGGCAAGGAAACCAGCCAGCCTCAGGTCGTGACAGAAGCCGCCGACTACATAAAGGCTGAGGTACGGTTCGGGAGAATCAAGCTTGGCCAATATCCCCCTCCTCCTCAAAATTTTTGCGTTACACCGGAGGTTGAGGCGCTTTGGATGCGCTATGAGGGTTACCTACGCGGTCGCGAGCCACTGCTTGCAATGGCGTCCTTCTGTCTGACAGTAATTAAAGATGCCTACAACGGGCGAACCGCTGCAGCTAAGCAAATGAATATTGACGAGGCAGTCCTAAACAAGATTGGCAACCTGACCGCTACGCGAGGTGATCTCTTGACCGCTAGAAAGATAAATGCGCAGAGCACGAAGCAACCAATATCTGGACAGGAACGCGCCTGGCTGCAGGAAGCGGTGAGGGCGGTTATCCGACGCTTAGGCGAAGCTCGTTCTCTTACACCCTCAAAAACTCTGGCCATGAAGGATTTACCACCATTGGATCAGTAGCGAGCAGAAGGGGATAAGTCCAATTGTTACATTCCGAGGACAGAAAGCGTGCTGGGAATGTATTTTGGAAACGCAGCCACAAAGAATCTATGATACGACCTATCTTCGGATCAAGCATCTGTGCGCGTGAAGAAAATCAGCACGCATGATCGAGCCGCCACCGATTGTATTCTCCGAGTGGGTTCCCTGGCACGAACGTGGTCGTCTGAAGACGCCGGACGGTCAGCCATCGATGGGCGTTTATCTCTGGGCTCGGTTTGCGCATGGCCTGCCGCCCACGGGCCATCCGTATCCCGGGTTGCCCAAGGAGTTGATCTACGTTGGCGAGACCAACGATCTCAACGTTCGCCCTCTGTAAAGGGGGTCGAGCCTGAATCTGTACTTTATGAACAGAGATCTGCGCAGAGAACCAGGAATGCCAAAAAAGGGAATTGGAATCCAGAATCAAGCCCTCATAGCTTGTACATTACGGCGGGCCCATCTCGCGGGACTAAGTCCAGGTTCAGGCCCGACCCTCAGTCCGACCCTCAGCCTTTGGTCGGCATCGACATCGATAATGCCAGCCAAAAGGTTGACGTATGTCTACGGTGTGCTTTATTCTGAAAGCTACCGTAGGAGATGTGGTCAGTTCCTGAAAAGCGACTTTCCTCGTGTCCCTTTTGCGAAGGATCGGTATCTCTTTCAACAGCTGGCAGCATTAGGAAAGAAACTGGTGGACCTCCACTTACTCAGGTCTTCTGAACTTGACCGGCCCATTTGCCGATTTCAGGGGAAAGGAGACAATCGGGTGGAGAAGCGGGCATATGTTTAGAATGAGAAGCGAGTTTAAATCAACAAGACGCAGTATTTCGAGGGTGTTGAGCCCGCGTTTTGGCACTATCGGATCGGCGGCTATCAGGTCCCTGATAAATGGCTCAAGGACCGCAAGAAGTGCATCCTAAATCTTGAAGACATCAAGCACTACTGCCGCGTCGCCACCACGCTGGACAAAACAATAGAGATCCAAGCTGAACTTGATTCTATATACTCGCTTGTTGAAGAGAAGTTAATGAAGTTTCCATAGGAAAGAACCTGGAGTTACGGACAAATGGCTGACCCGCGTACGATACCCAAGCGCCTGGAGAAAGCTCTTTTTCAGGAAGCAGGAAGTTCTTGCCCCACCTGCGGCCAGAATAACGTATCCGCTCTTACCATCCACCACATCAAGCCTTTCTCAGAACAGCCCTTTCACAACCCAGAAGACATGATTGTCCTCTGTGCGAACTGCCATGCGCGTGCTGACCGCGAAGAGATCACCATGGATCAACTTTACGAGATAAAGAGGCGGTTGGGAGATGCTACGCGCAACCGTCCTCAGACTCCTTCGCCTTACCCTCAGACCGTGATTGGTCAAGGCAATATTGTCGCTGGAAGAGACATCCAGGTTGGGCATCTTCACATAGGCTCCCCTCGCACTAGAGGCAAGGGTCGCCTAGCAGTCATTCCAGGGACAGTCGCAACTGATCCCCATAAGGTCGGGTACCTAAAGCACCTGGCTAAACGGTATAATGAGTTCAAGGAATACGAGATGGGCAAGGAAAAGATGCGATACGCATTGGTGTACCAGGGATATCAACGAGAAATCAAATACGGCATCGAGCAGACTCCTTTAGGACTTTTCGAAAAAGCCTGCAAATACCTTCAGGCCCGGATCGAGAATACGATGTTAGGAAGAGTCCGAAAGAAGCAGGGGCAAAAGCTGTACTCCACATTTGAGGAATTTTCCGAAACAGGTGGGGAGTCAATGCCTTCATGAGGCGCTTTGCCGATAAGTGCACGGAGATGCCGATGCCAACGCGGGGAAGAGGTTCCAATGAATAGAACGCATATAGAATTGCAACAAATCAGGGACAGATTGCACCAACTGAGTCGTGGTATGTCGGAGTCGGCCACCAAGCTCTCTCTTGTTGCTGACAATCAGACAATCTGTTTTCGTTTGATCGCTGGTCCGAAAGCGTACCAAGAGGCCTTCTTAGCGATCCGAGACAGTATCATACACCGATTCGATTCAATGTGCTTCCACGTTGTTCTAATGATCGAGCGCCAACTAGCAGCACTCAGGAGTCTTGAGAAGGAGTCGTCCACTTTTGACGAGCGCGATTTGTTGGAGTCGGTGGCCAAACAGCACCAGTTTTTATTTGATGATATCATCTTCAATACCATTTCCCTGCTCGACTATCTCGGTAACATTGTTGGCCTCGCCTTTCACGGAGCCCATTTGAACAATATGAACTGGAACGGTGCCTACAGGTACGCGAAGGATTACGCGCGGGGTGCAAAAAAACTTGGTCAGAATCGAATATTCGGCTCCTCAACCGCAGGTTGTCTAATTCGACACCATCAAGAGTGGGTAAATAGGCTATATGATTATCGGGCTCGTCTAATTCACGATAAAGAGCAAAAGACTGGGGGTAGCATTGCCATGATTTGGCAAGGTGATCTATGGCACGAGCTGACGATTACTGCACCAAAGTCTTTCGTTAAAGCTTTCCCTGTCAGCACCGACAAATTATGTGATGGCGAGCTACAAGCAATTCTGGGAGGAGTTTTGCTGGTTGAAAAGACTGCGAGTGCAGCTATAGAAATGATGAAGTGCTTGCGGGAAGACATGGCGCGGCTAGATGCCACAGCTGATGCGGGGAGGACAGCATGACGGGTTCCCGGGAACGAAAAAGGGCGCAGTCAGGTTTTTGGGGGAGTAAAATGGCGAGGGAAATAAAAGGGGACAGGCTGCTTTATACGCGTAGAAGAAGTCGATGGTAAAAAAGACGAAAGGGGACGTTGTTGACTAAGTGGACTAGCGTTGCTCAGCGGGCTGGGACTTCCCGTTCCTTAGATCAAGGGCGGTAGAATTTGTCCAGCTAGTCAACAACGTCCCATCATCCCACACTCAGGCCTGGCACCCTCATGGCGGAGGTGAGCAGGGCTATCAGACTCAAGCCCATCGCTACAAGAGCAGTGGTGTTGAGCGCGGCGACAAAGGCGTTGGGATTTCCCGTTGGAGAGAGTGTCCGTGGGGAACCGGTGTGAAATCGAAAAGCGGCAGTCATGACAAACCACCACCCACGCCTATGGTTGACGCGACGACCGTTGCCCAATATAGTCGCCCGCAAACCTCTTAACAGCAGACAAATCAATTGAAGCAAGGAAGGTATATCTTTGCCTTTTGGCTTGCCGTTCTGACTCAGTTCTCCGGCGTCACAGCTGGAGCGGCTGAACCTATTGACGGATTCGAGGATTACGGTTTCCTGGTCGAAGAGGCTTATAACCAGGGACGGGGCGAGGTGCAGCATACCTTTAGCGCTGTCTACGCCAATAACTTCCGGAGCCGCGGCTGGTCAATCAACTTCGAGCAGGAATGGTGGCTGTTTACCGAAGACCATCAAGTTGCGTTCAGTATCCCCTTCTCTCATCTTCGCGAAGAGGGAGAGAAACAGCGGGGAGTTGGAGACATTCTAATCGAGTACCGTTACCAGTTACTGGAAGAGGGACCGAACATTCCTGCCGTTGCGCCCCAGTTCACCCTTATCCTTCCAACCGGCAACCGCGACAAAGGAACCGGCAATGGCGTTGTGGGATACGAGTGGAGTATCGCTGCCAGTAAGAAGGTGGCCTCACGCCTCGCCTTGCACGCGAATCTCGGGCTGACCTATCTCCCTAAAGTTCGAGTGCCGCTGGATGATAATCAGCGGCTTTCGCCCAAGCGCTCTTTGGTCTCTTACGACGTCGGGGCAAGCGTCGTCCTTGCTCTTTCATCGAACATTCACATGCTGCTGGAGTGGGTAGGCGAATTTGAAGAAGAGATCAATGATAAGGGAAAAAAGGAGCGCG
>DATEUF010000031.1:0-4416 GCA_035283325.1 Pyrinomonadaceae bacterium
GAGTATGGCTATCGCAACGGGCAGTTGCTGATTACCGCCGAGCCGGGTGCGGCTTCATCCAGCCCGCAGAATGTCACCTGGACCAGTGTGGCGCCGACCATCCAGGTCACCGGCAACAGCCTGCAAAAGGTCAGTGGCACCAGTTCCTGGTACGACGCCGGTGCTGTATCAACACAGGCCATACCGTCAGGTGATGGCTATGTCGAGTTCACCCCCGGCAACACTGTCACAAACCGCATGATTGGTTTGGGCAATGGCAACACCAGCGACCATTACAGCGACATTGAGTTTGCTTTCTATGTCAGCAGTAACGGTTTGCAAATCTATGAGGCAGGTGTTTATCGCGGGAACTTCGGCGCGTATGCCTCAAATGACTTGTTGCGCGTGGCAGTTGAATCCGGAGTAGTGAAATACCGGAAGAATGGGGCGCTCGTTTATACCAGCACTGTCTCTCCCACCTACCCGCTTCTGGTGGACAGCTCGCTCAATACGGTGAACTCACAGCTGCTCAATGTTGTCATCTCCGGAGCACCAGGTGGTGGGCAGTCACAGGGATTTGTAGCCAGTCAGACTTTGGGAGCACTGCGTTCGGACTCTCCCGGTTGGACAGGATTCAAGATGACGATTGGCAGTCAACCCATCACTGTCACTTCCCTGGGAAGGTTCTGCGTGGCGGTGGGAAACAGTGGCACGCACGAGGTCAGGGTAATTCGTGTCAGCGACAACACTGTGGTAGCCAGTGCAAATGTCTCGATGAGTGGCTGTACGGTCGGGCAGTTCAAATATGCAGCGCTGGGAACTGCGGTGACACTCTCAGCCAGCACGGCCTATTTGGTGGTGAGCTATGAAGTCGGTTCCGACACCTTCCACAACTGGGTGAACACGGTGCTGACTACTACCGCGGTAGCCACCGTGAATCATGGCATCTACACTACTGACGGTGGTCAGACCTGGGGGCCAGCAGGTTCTACGGGAAACAGCTATGTACCGGTTAGTCTGATGTACACCTCAGGTAGTGTGGCGATTATCAAATGGCTGGTAGCGGACCACCTGGGGACGCCGCGCATGGTCTTTGACAAGAGTGGTTCACTGGCTAACACCAGGCGGCATGATTACCTCGCATTCGGTGAAGAATGGTTTGCCGGCATGGGCGGCCGCACCACGGGTGAAGGATATGTGGCAGATGGAGTGCGGCAGAAGTTCACCCTCAAAGAACGGGACATTGAAACCGGACTCGATTTCTTCGGGGCACGATACTATGCGAGCACCCAAGGACGCTTTACCTCGACGGATCCGATCATCATGGCTCCGGAGCGTGCGCTCGATCCCCAACAGATCAACCTTTATGCTTACACAAGAAATAATCCGCTAAGGTTTGTTGACCCGGACGGAGAGACCATCAACGAGCCGACTGGTCTCAGCGAAAGAGATCAGAAACGCTACGACGATTGGAAGAAGAAATTTCTGTCGACAGCAGAAGGGCAAAAGTTGTGGAACAAATACAACGACGACAAGAACTTCACCTTGAATCTCAATGTGACTGATCGAGGGAGCGACAATAAGAACAAAGGGGCGGAGACTGGTGATTACAAGTTTGATGATAAGGGAAATATGACTGGAGCCACGATCACGCTTGGAAATAACATAGGTGGTGGCATTGCAGGTCCCGCATCAGATTATCCGGTATCAAGCACACTTGAAGGTTCGGGTGCGCATACGATAGCGGCGGCCAAGATTGGTCATGAGTTCGGTCACGTTGAGTATAACCGCTCACTAGGGCATCTGTTCTATGGGCAGCAGCAAGTGATTGACCAGTACAATGAAAGACAGAATGCGCTGACCAGACTAAACGCAACGGCGGCGCAACGAGGTAACGATGCAGCACTTCAACGCATCTCACAACAGTTTCAGACGCAGTTTGGTGCGACGATGGAGACAGTCAGGAATCAGCGTGAGCTTGGAGCCGAGCGCACTGCTATCCCTGTCATTCGACAGCTTCTTAATAACAAGCCGTCTTCCCAAACCCAGAGAGCAATGAGGCGCTTGGAGCGCAGTCCATAAGGAGGTTAGCATGATGAGGTACAGAGTCTTTGGGTCAGCCGGCTTCCTGCTGCTTTTGATTATGTTCTCAACTTCGGGGAAGGCTCAGAGTATATGTGTTATCTCCGAGATGAAAATCTCTGAAGTCAAAGGCATCATCTTCTTGCCGAACAAAATACCGATCCCTGATGCAACTGTTGAGCTGCACGAGAAAAACAGCGAGGGTCGCATCATCGCGCAAGTAAAGACAGATGAAAATGGGCGGTTCAAGTTCGCTGATGTTGCATCAGGCAAGTACGCAATCGTAGCGAGCTACCCAACTCTGGTGACCCTTCATGTGCCTGTGCGTGTCACATCGAAGGCACGCAAGAGTGAACAGAAAGAGATCGTAATCATCTTGAATGGGCTGATAGATAAGCCTTGCGGCGATGGCGATGCGTACCTTCAAGATCAAAAGCAGTCCGAGAAGAAGCAAAAGACTGCCCATAGGGGCATTCTTACCGTCCGGCGTGGTGGGCGATGAAGGGTTCGAGCAAGGCGGTAATCTTCTCTTGTTGGCTGCGGGGAAGCTGAGAAGCGGCCTCGAAAAGTCGGCGCATCTTGCCGGTAGAACCGGTTCCTCGTCTCTTTCTGCCGTTGGTGTTGTCCTCACTACCGAGTAGTTCAATCATCGGGACATTGAGAGCTTTGGCGCAGCCGCGCACGACTTCGAGAGCGGGGTTGACGGCGCGGCGCTCGTAGTAATCGACCATCTCACGGGTGGTTTGGAGCCGAATCGGCGAGCTCTCTCTGGGTGATGCCTTTAGCTCTCCGCGCTGCGGCCAGGCGCTGGCCGAATACTGGCGCTGCTTTGGTTGCCGGACGTCCTGCCATAACGTCCTGATTATAGGTGGCGATTTCTTCGTTCATCTTCCCTGCAAAAACCACTTGCCGATATTGCGAAAGTAATTTATCACTCGCCCGTCGAGTTATCAATAGCGGCTTTTTTGAACTTTCCTCTTGACAGCTTTTTTGAGAAACGGCGGAAACTGAAAATCTTCGGATGCTGATCGACAAAGCGGAGGTAGAGCGGGTGAAGCGGGGGAACGAGTTGGTGGCGTGCATTCGGGCGCGTGGTGTCACTCTCACTCAGCGCGGCAAGCAGCTTGTCGGACTTTGCATATTCCATGATGACCACGAGCCTAGTCTGGTGGTCGACCCCAAGAAACAACTGTGGAACTGTTTGGGGGGCGTGTCACGAAGGCGGCGACGTGTACCGCTTTATGATGAAGGCTGACGGCGTGGACTTTCGCGAAGCGCACTTGCGTTTGAAGGCGCAAGCGGGAGTTGGGGGTCAGGAGTCGGGGGCCAGGGCATTCGGATCAGAACTCACGGTTGCGGATCAGCAGTGGCTTGAAAGAGCAGTGGATCATTATCACGCGCGACTGTTAGAGATGCCGGCAGCGCAGGACTACTTGCGAGCGCGCGGGGTGACAGCGGCGGAGATCGCGACCAGCTTTCGTCTTGGTTACTCAGATGGCACGCTGGCGGAGAAACTTCCGGCAGAAGGACGCAGGGCATTACGTCGCGTTGGTGTGCTGACCGGCTCGGGGCGTGAGCTGCTGCGCGGCTGCGTGATCTTTCCTTTAGTCGCCGCGGTTGGACCAAACAGCGGCCACGTGGTTGGTCTCTATGGCCGGAGCATTGAGGGGCGGCGGCATCTCTACTTGCCCGGAGAGCGGCGCGGCATCTTCAACCCGCAGGGCGCGAAGAACACTGATGAAGCGATCGTCACTGAGAGCGTGATCGACGCGGCGGCCCTGTGGAGCGCGGGCCTGCGGAATGTCATTCCAACTTACGGCACAACTGGCTTGACGGAAGAGATCGTCTCGCACCTGGTTGAGTGCCGCGTTAAGCGGGTGGTGTTGATGCTGGACGCCGACGAAGCGGGCCGCGCGGCTGCTGTCGAGATGGGCCAACGGTTGGCAGTCGCAAACATCGATGCCCGGTCAGTTGAGTTGCCGGTGAAAGACGCGGCGGAGTTCATCGCCAGTGGCGGCACGGCTGACGACGTACGCCGAATCCTCACCACGTCCGTGACAGCGACGACCAGCGAATCGAAATCAACAGTGCAAGTTGAGACGAGCGCTGACGGCTCAATGCAGTTTGCGATCGATGGCCGTGAGTATCGAGTACGTGGCTTGTCGCCGGTGGGATTGGAGCGACTAAGAGTAAATATGCGGTTCACGATTAACGGCAACTTTCATCTCGACACCATCGATCTTTACCAAGCGCGGGCGCGAGCATCGTTCGCCCAGGGTGCGGCGAAGCTGTGTGGCGTGAGCGAACAACAAGTGAGCGCGGACTTGCTGCGGATGATCGAACGACTTGAGGCCG
>DATEUF010000032.1:0-2509 GCA_035283325.1 Pyrinomonadaceae bacterium
AAGGTATTGAGACCGAAGAACAGTTAGAACAGCTCAGAGCTCTGAACTGCGAATACGGGCAGGGATACCTCTTCTCCAAGCCGGTGGAGGCCGCCGCCGTGCCAAACCTTTTCTTCAAGCCGAAGCCGGCCGAACAACTAATAATGGAGGCTGCCCCTAATGAGAGCGTCGAACCACTCAACGATGCCTATACCATGTAATGGGAGTAATGAGTCTCTGTAGCGTTTCCATCTTCTTGCTTACTGGCCATTGTGCATGGTGAAACAAGCCGCATTGATGGAGATTGAGACCGAACGCCTGTTCCTGCGTCAGTTCGAGTGGGAAGACCTGGAGGATCTGGTGCGCATCCGCGGCGACGCGCGGGTGATGAAGTATGTGGGACGTCGCGATGGCAAGAGAGGAGACTGGGGAGGCTCTCCGCAGCATCTTCGCGCACTGGGAGCGGCACGGCTTCGGTCGGTGGGCGGCTGTACACAAGAACGAGCCCGTCGGAAATTCTAGAGAAAATCAGGAAGTCGAAATTGCGCCTGAGCTCGGCGTAACACCTCAGGAGCTAGCCCGAATCCTTCCTTCGAAAGAGCGGAATGGATCTTGCTCTATTAACGAATGGAAAGAGCTGTTCTGCAAAATCTGTCTTGAACGAGGCAGGTTTCCCAGGCTCTTCCTCAGTTCTTTTTAAAAGACGATTGCACACGATAAAGGCAAACCCGTCTAGAGACGGGGACGCAAAGCCGTGAGTCTTCCGTTTTGAGGTTTTGATCTTAATTACGCGGAGATTGTCTGGTTGCCGAAGGCGATCGGAGTATTGACTCAATGAGGTGCGTAAGTTTTACCTCATGAACTGCGTAAGTTTTACTTCAGAATTGCCGAACGACTTTACCAGCCAAGTTCGCCAGAACGGGAAGCTCTATCCACGAATCCCGAACCTCAGAGTTACTGAAGTTTGACGGCCAGCAGCGGCGTTGCTCATCGCAACCGTCGGTCCAAGCTCTACAACTCCCTCCCTTCAATCCCCAACTAATACATGTGTCCCATGCAGGCGCTTTTCTAAGGTAAGCGTCCGTATCGGCGTCTTGGCAGTCTAGAATTGTAATTGGGACACGCCCCGCTAGTTGGCAACCTTCACAGCAGACGCCTCACCTCGGCCCAACTGTCATCAACTTAAGAGTCACCGCCATTGGACAGGTCCTAAAGCCAGGTAAGCCCGTAACAAGAAGCCAGTTCCTCGATTGCTACACACATAGAAGCAAAATGAACATCCATCATATACTATCTGTTTCGCATTTCCTTCTCCGTAGGGTTTTCTCAAAACGGCGCTTCGCATCATTTTTGCCGGCGGTAATCCTCGGTCTTTGGGCAACGACCTTCATTACTGAGGCGGCACCAAACCTGGTGCTAATCGCACCGGGTTTTGCCTATGTTGACGAAGTTGTGCTGGTCGACGGGCGTCAGTCACTAGGCGTCTCGAAGATGCCACAACCCAACGGCGTTCCTTCAGTCACTATCGATTTTGGTGATGGCTTCACTGCTAATCTACTTGCTAGTGGTCACGTTTATCGCGCGCCGGGAACTTACACAATCACACTGACGGCCAATGACATTAGCGGCGCAGCCGCTGTCACCCAGAGACCTATTGTTGTTTCCGCTGTTCCTTCGGCAACCGTTTCTACTATTCAGTTACTATCCGATACCGGCAACGCTAATACGAATGCGACTAACCTCCAGAGCGCAATCAACCTTGCAGCAATGAGTAATTCGTCAGAGCAAGAAATAGTGTTACCTGCGGGGGCAGTGTTTGCGGGCCCAATAGTGCTGCCGGCGCCAGTGGGGGACAGATACATCACGATTCGTAGTGGAAGTTTGTCGTCGTTGCCGGCGAGTGGTAACCGCGTGGGCCCGAATCAGGGCTCGCTGATGCCCACGATTACGGCCCCAAGTTCAACGAGTGCGACGTTGGGGGCGATGTGGACTACAAATCCCGCACCGGCGGTCCCGCCGCACCATTATCGGATCCAGGGGATTCACTTTCGCAAGAACGATGAGACAAAGTATTCACAGGTGCTGCTGGGGATTGGAGATTTCAATGCGGTACAGAATCGTCTGACGATGTTGCCGCACCATTTCATAGTTGAGCGCTGCTGGTTTGATGGCGGAGCGAGTGACACATCGCAAACGAACAGTGGGGTGAGAATAGCCGCTGATTACGTTTCTGTAGTAGACAGCTATTCCGGAGAGTTTCGCCTGATTGGCAGTGGGGTGGATACGGCGGCCATCGCTATTGGCAAGGGGCGTGGTCCTTACGCTTTTGTGAACAACACGCTGATCGCTGGTTCGGAGAACTTTTTTGTGGGCGGACAGGCGGCGGAAATCAACCGGGCAGCGATTTCCAATGCCACGACTTCCAGCGCCACGCTCGCCAATGTCAGCAATCTGGAGGTGGATCAAAACATCGCCCTGCCGGTGGGCGGCATTTACGGACCGGGGCAGAGCACCATTGTGCGCTCGATTT
>DATEUF010000033.1:0-4083 GCA_035283325.1 Pyrinomonadaceae bacterium
AACTACAAGCGGGGAAAAGGCAAATCGTTGCACAAGCTCTTTTCAGGACCGAGCCGTAAGGCGCGGGCTCTCGTCCGCAAATTGCGCCTACAGCGGGTCACGCTTCGTCCGGAGGCGAAGCCTCTCGCAAAGCGCCAAGCAGGTTCTCGATAATTAGCGTTGGAAGCTTAGCTGTTAGTTACCGTCCTTCCGCTTTTTGGCAGAGAGAGGGCTGACGGCTCTCTGCCTCTTGCCTATAGCCTTCTTAGTATGACAATGGGGCAAACCTTGTGGTATAGTCTGGCCATCAAACAAGACGGCTAGCTCTAATTCGATCGAGCAGCAACTTAGCGGTTATATCTTGTAAGCCCGATTGGGTCATCCCAGCCGGGCTTTTGTATTTTGAGGGAGCTGTCAGTGATTGCTATTACCTGAGGACGCTGGCTGCCGAGAGCTGAAAGCTGCTCGCTGATAGCTGGGAGCTAAAAATGAAGCTCCGCACCCACCTTATTATTCTCGTTGTCGCCGCGCTCCTGCCGGTGCTGATTTTCGCCGGTGTGATGCTGGTCACTTTCAGCGCCCAGCAACGAAGCGCTGTGGAAAGAGGACTGGTGGATACAGCGCGCGCCCTGTCGCTTGCCGTGGACCGCGAGTTAGCAGTTTCCATCCGAACTTTGGAACAGTTGGCAACATCGGAGCATCTGGACTCGGGAGAGCTGAGAAAATTCTATGACCAGGCGTCGCGCACCTTGAAAATTCAGCCAAGCTGGGAGGCAATTCTTCTCATCGACCCTTTCGGACAGCAGGTAATAAACCTCCGGGTCCCGTTTGGAACGCCGCTGCCCGAAACCGGTGCTTCGCAACTAAATAAGGATGTAATTGGGACCGGCCAGCCAGCCATCTCGAACCTTTTCACGGGTGCCATTGTTAAAGGACCACTGATAGCCATAGCCGTCCCGGTTGTCCGCGACGGTAAGGTCAAATATGTGTTGGCGTCGAGCACCTCCCCGGCTTTTCTGCTGAAACTGCTTGCACAGCAAAATGTGCCATCCGACTGGCTTGCGACTATCATTGACGGGAACCAGGTTATCATAGCCAGAACCAGGGATTTCGAGAAGTTTGTCGGCAAGCCTGCCGGACCGCGATTCGCAGCCAAGAGCAGGGAGGCGCAGGAAGGGGTGCTTCGCGGGTCCCCTCAGGAATCAGCGCCGGCTTATACAGGATTTCACCGCTCGGAGCTATCGGGCTGGACCGTCGGACTCGCCATACCCGCCTCAGTCGTCGAATCTCCGTTGCGGCGGTCGTTGTTCCTCGCCGCTGCCGGCGGGCTTGCGCTCTTGCTCCTAGGCATTGCGCTTGCGGCCCTGTTCGGCCACCGGGTTACCGCCTCCGTTGGTGCGCTCTGCGGCTCGGCGGTTGCTCTGGGGAGAGGTGAAACGCCACAGCGTCGACACTCTCGGATTGTCGAACTAAATGAGGTGGGAGACACAATTGAAACGGCCGCTGCGACACGCAAGCGGGCGGAAGAAGAAATCCGGCGCCTTGCTAAATTTCCCGCAGAAAATCCTAACCCAGTAATGCGTATTGGGCGAAATGGCACTATCCTTTATGCCAACCAGTCCAGCGCGCCAATTTTGACTACCTGGGAACGAGAGGTCGGCCAGAATGTGCCGGATGCCTGCCAGAAAGGGCTCGCGGCTGCTTTTGAATCCGGCATAAGCAAAGAAATGGAAATTAAGTGCGACGGGCGGATATTCTCGTGTATCGTGACGCCCATTCTAGCTGAGGGGTACCTCAACATTTATGGACAAGACATCACCGAGCGCATGAAAGCTGATCAGGCGCTGCAGGAGAGCGGAGTGCGTTATCGCTCGTTGTTCGAGAACATGCTGGATGGCTATGCGTATTGCCGGATGCTTTTTGAGCACAACCAGCCGCAGGACTTTGTCTATCTCGATGTCAACAGCGCATTCGAAAAATTGACCGGCTTGAAGAATGTCGTTGGCAGAAAAGTCACCGAGGTCATCCCGGGCCTCCGCGAGTCCCATCCGGAGCTGTTCGAGATTTATGGCCGGGTGGCGTTGACCGGTCAGCCGGAGAGGTTTGAGCTTTATTTGGAGCCGTTGGCGGCGTGGTTGACGATTTCAGTCTATAGCACGGAAAAAGGCTGCTTTGTGGCCGTATTTGACAACATCACCGAGCGCAAGCAGATGGAGGATGCGCTCCGAGAAGCGGAGCAGAAATACCGGGGCATTTTCGAGAACGCTGTGGAGGGGATCTTCCAGAGCACGCCTGACGGGCGATTTCTCACTGCCAACCCAGCGTTTGCTCGTATGTTTGGCTACCAAACACCCGAAGAATTGGTTTCCACCATTACTGACATTCCTACTCAACTTTATGTGAATCCCGAAGACCGACAGAGCTTCCAACAACTCCTGGAAAAGTTCGGCTTCGTTGAGGTATTTGAAACCGAGCTCTACCACAAGGACGGAAGAAAGATTTGGATCTCTATCAACACGCGTGCCGTAAAAGACAAAAACGGGACAGTACGCTATTACGAAGGTATGGTGGAGGAAATCACGGCGCGTAAGCAGGCAAGCGAGGCCCTGCGGCAGTACGCCAACCGCCTAGCGATGCTTTCCCGGCGGCTGATGGAAGTCCAAGAGACTGAACGTCAGCATCTTGCCCGGGAATTGCATGACGAAATCGGGCAAGCCCTGACCGCAGTCTCTATTAATCTCCAGGGAGTCATGAAGTCGGCCGACCCGTCATCCTTGAAATCACGCATCAAGGAGTCCCTACAGATCATCGAACGGTCCATCGACCAAGTACGACACCTATCCTTCGAACTTAGACCGGCAATACTCGACGATCTCGGGCTTGTTCCAGCGATCCGTTCCTATGTGAACCGCGAGGCTAAGCGCGGCGGCTTTAAGGCCAAATTCAACTTTGAGCCCTTTAAGAAAACGCTCGCTCCGGAGGTTGAGACGGCTTGCTTCAGGATTCTTCAGGAAGCTGTAACCAATGTGATCCGCCACGCGAGGGCCGGCGCGGTACGCGTAGAACTCATTCGACAAGGAGATGATCTCAAGCTCGGTATCAGCGACGACGGAGTGGGCTTCAACTTAGGCACCCTAAAGCAAAAAGGGCTGGCGGACGGGAGTCCGGGTCTCGTGGGCATGGAAGAGCGCGCTGCCCTCGCTGGCGGCGTGTTCAAGATCGATTCCTCTAAGGGGGCGGGCACGAGAATTGAGACCGTCTTCCCGCGCGCTTTTAGGGCCTCAGAGCAAACTACGTAAGTGCGTGAGATGAATCCTATACGGCTTTTAATTGTAGATGATCACAAGCTCGTCAGGGCCGGGATCATCTCTTTGCTCAAGGAAATCCAGGACGTTAAAGTCGTGGCGGAAGCTGACAATGGACATGACGCCCTAAAACTGATGGAAACGCGCTCCCCTGACCTGGTCCTAATGGACGTTGCCATGAGGGGACTCAACGGCTTAGAAACTCTGGCACGTATAGCTCGCAAATATCCTCGCGCTCGGGTGATTATTCTCTCCATGCATTCAAACGAAGAGTATGTAATCCAGGCGCTGGAGGCCGGAGCTTGCGGATATCTTCTAAAAGACGCCTCTCCACAGGAGCTTGAAATAGCGGTAAAAGCAGCTATGGAGGGAGAGACCTACTTGAGCCCTAAAATATCCAAGCAGGTTATTGATAGTTATCTTAAGCGCGCCCACGGCACCGCCACTATCCTCTTGACTCCCCGCCAACGTGAAATAGTTCAACTCATTGCCGAGGGTTGCTCCACAAAGGAGATCGCCTCCAAGCTGAATCTCGCTGTTAGAACGGTTGAGACCCACCGCGCCGATATCATGAAAAGACTCGACATCCATGACACCGCCGGCCTTGTCCGGTACGCTATTCGGACAGGGATCGCAACGTCCGATACGTAAAAAGACCCCTTAAGTTCCTCTATCGCCTTTTTTCTGATTCTCTACGTTGTTTTTCTCTTGAATCTACGGGTTTTTACTGACCCTTTCCGCTGGCCATCTGACAGCTAAGGGAGCTACCCTATAAGCCAGCATGAATAAGATCAGGGTG
>DATEUF010000034.1:0-17883 GCA_035283325.1 Pyrinomonadaceae bacterium
TGACACGGTATCCGACGAGACCGGGCGGTGCTGATGACATCAGCTTCACCTCCAAGCTGCGACCCGGGATAACTTGGGGGTTGAAGGTTGGTAGTGGGGCAAAACTAATCCAGTTACCGTCTTTAAACTGCTCAATCAGCCTAGTCATCTGACCGATGGAAACATCTCTAAGATTTCTGGAGTCACCATCCGGTGGAGCATCTCTAAAGGTGTCCAATAGACGCAGGTCCTGATTGTTTGTCGGGCTCCCATCAACCTCAACAGGTCTGGTGTCAGGTGCGAAGTTCTGGACAATAAAGTGTGAGAGATACGTACTGCTGGACGGCAGATTCTGCACCTGGTAGGTGTAGATATATTGCCCTTCCCTTGCTTTCGATACAGAGGCGCTGGCGATCGTATCAATGGCGTCGGCGCGCTGGTATGCAACGACTTTCTCTTTTCCGTCATACCCAATCCACTTGAAGGCGTATTTCCCGGACTTAGCATCTATGACTTCCACGTGGGGCTTTGGATCGTAGGAGGAAGTTGGTTGCCCTGTCTTCGGGTCGTAGCCCAGCACACGCTTGGAGTACGTCGCTGGCGATTTGATAACAACTTTACTCCTTTCAGTAGGCACACGGTTGGCCTTCTCCGTCTTCTGCGGACTAGCGCATGTTGCTTCTATGAGCAGGGCGAGAATCACTAATTGACGCATTGTTTCAACCAAGAGCCTCTGCCTGATCTGAAAGAGCGCAGGCAGAGGATAAGCGCTCGTATCGGGACGCATGCTCTAGTAACACAACGACGGTTTGTTTCCGCAAGGATCAGGATCATAGGTACATGAACACGTGTCAGGATCCCATGTTCCGCCCTGATCATAACAGGTCTGTTCCTGTGATGGATCGCACGTGGGCGCTGGCGGCGGTGTATCCACGAACCCGCTAATCAAGTCAGCAAACTCTTGGGACTCAGCGAAGGCTCGCGCTATACGCTCGCGACCATTGAGCCCCTGACTATTGTCATCCCGCAATCTAAAGAGCCAGAAGTCGTATCCACCCTGATCTGGCTCACGCAACAAGAAGCCCTCATACAGGTCGGTAATGAAATCCTCGTCGCTTCGGTTGCGCAATCCGTATTCGATTGAATTGAACAGGGCGCACATTATTCCCTTTGCGGCGTCAATGGTCAGCGCTTGTCCCTGAGATTGCGCGTTCTCGAGCACGTCCATGCGCTCTTGCCATTCAGAGTCCAAAGCCTGCCGGTCCAGCACTGCCCAAAAAACCTCATTCACAAAGTTCCCAGCATTTCTGTCGATGGCTGCCTGCTGTTGCCCAAATTCGAACCTCAAATGCCAGTGGGGATCTGCCGTATTTGTTTCATCGCGCGTGCGCGTTGAACCACGGTTAAAGAAGAGCTGATTCAACCGGGCCCATCTGTCGTCCGGCGGAGTATGCGGGACAAAGCCAGGATCTGCGCAACAACGAACATCGCAGTTGATGCCTACGCGATGTTCTCTATGAGGGCCGGCATTTGACCAGCGATGAGCTAGGTCAAATTTCCCTCCAAGTGGGAGGCTTTGGTCATTGTAATGTAGTTTCCTGTTCTCTGGGATTGGGTTTTGACCGTAAAACTCTGCCTTATAGTCGTCCGCGATCTGTCGTAATCCGTTGTTTGCAGCGGCGGCGCCCCAGTGATTAGTACCTTCCGGATGCTCCGGCGTGTTTGCGAAGCCGATCAGCACATAGTTGTTACCGGGGAGCAGCTCTTGCAGACCTGGGACCTGTACGGTGAAAGTGTCTGACCCTCTCGCACCAGCCACGGCTGCTTCAATTGTTACGATTCCACTGATGTGAGAGGGCGTGTAAGTTGTTTGGAACTCGCCGGACGCGTCTGTCATCCCTTGGGCCCTACGAAGGCTACCTGTTGGACGAGCCCCAGTATGATGCCCGTCAATATGGCCGCCTGAATTTGCAAGACCCTGGCGTGTCAGCACCACAGCTCTGTTTGCAACCGCCGGAAATGTGCGAACGGTGACGGTCGCGGTATTTGTGCCACCAGGAACGCCAGATGGTAGAAGGGGGCTCGGATTGACTTCGACTGTTACAACCGGCGGTGTGGGTGTGGGTGTCGGCGTCGGCGTTGGACACGGACCGTTTGTGGACTCTGTTGAGCTACCTCCTGAAGCGGCGGCACCACAGTCTAGCGGTGTGGTGATACTGACCTGAGTTGTGCCCAGCGTATAACGGCGACCGGACGCCCGAAAATAAGGATCATAGGCAAAGCCCGGCCAGCCGTAATTCCCTCCGAAGATGCCGCCATTAAACCTGCTGAATCCGTAAGGGTCGGCGTAACATCCCGAAAAGAAACCGGAGCAATAGCTATAATAGTAATAGGCTCTGACGAAATGCGTACTGTAGGTTGTATAAGTGGTCGCGGGTAAATAACTCCGGGAGTAAGTGTATACAATTGCAGGAATCAGAATGCCGTATTCTGGAGCAGAGAATCCGCGGGCGTAACCGGAGTCGAGTGGATCCTCGTTGCTAAACTGCCAGTACAATTCTCCGAGCACCTCAGGGTCATAGTAGTAAGCGACATAGTAATCAACCCAGGTTGCTGACTCTCCGAAGATCTCACGGGTGTCTTGCGCGTAGCCAACAGCGGACAAACCATATACGTACTGGCCGGTCGCCTGCTGCGGTGACGCTATCATCAACGAGCTTGCAAGCACAAATGCGAAAAGAAGAGAGGCTTTCATTGCACTGTCCTTTCCTTAACTAGGCTTCAAGATTCCTGCGACTAACGGCTCGCCAGTTCACGGTTGAGTGGGTCGGGGAACGGCTTTTGTTCTGCTTTCAATGTTTTGCCGCACGAAATCATCAAGGTGCGTAAAGTCAGGCTCACCAAGAGCCAAACGCAATTGTTCGCGTGCCTGCATAATTGTCGTGGTACGCTGCTCTTCCAGAATGGCTAATTGTGCTGGCGGAGTTGGTAGTGCTTCACCCTCGTTGAGCTTTCCGTGCGGATGTCGTGCTCTCTCGCGGTCAATGATTGCTCTCGCAAGCTGATTGAGGTTAATCACGTCGGTGTTGCAAGCAGCTGCGATCCCAGCCAGGATTTGCCACTGTGGTTCACTGAGACCCATAAGCTGCTTGTGATAATCGCGAAAGAAAGATCCGTCTAGGCCTTGCCGATCCATTTCTTCCGCCTTCTTCTGGAAAGCCAGAATTTCGCCAAAGAACAAGCCGTAGACCACTTGCGTCGGGATGTTCATCTCGGGTTGTGCGGGCAAGTCAGTTGGGGCAGTCTGCCGATTTTCCGGTAGCGACCGTGCAGTGCTCGCTGATTTCCCTGTGGCCGATTGCCGGCTTATGCCAATTGCCCCTGCGACCACAGCGACAACGCAAACAAGCGTAATCAGTTGTCTCTTTCTCATATGAACCTCCGACAAAAAGAGTGTTTAGAAATGTCCTGCGTGCGTCAGAGCTCGACCGCACCTGTAAACGCCCGGCGTCTAGCTAGACTCTCGTGATAGAGTTTGAAGCTCTACGCTCTGACATGGTTTTGGGGGATGCGGCAACCTACCGCCGAATCGCCGCCGACGCAAGAACAATCCGTGTCCGAAAGTGGCTATTTAATGTCCGAAAGTGGCTATCGTGCAGACGCTGGCGTTCGTCGACGTCCAGAGCGCGCATTTAAGGAGTTGCGGTAGAGCCCGGGCGTCAGCCCATAGGCCCGCTTGAACTCCTGCACGAACCGGCTCTCGCCATGAACGCCGACCAGAGTTGCCACCTCCTTCACAGAAAGAAATTTCGTTTCCAGCAGTTCCCGGGCGCGCTTCATCCGCAGCGAGTGCCGATATCGATTCGGTGTAGTTCCCAGCTCGTTCTTGAACATATGGCGCAAGCGCGAGGACGGGAGGCTAGCCAACTGGGCCATCTGCGCCAGCACAAGGTCGTCTCCAATATTGTTTCCGATGACGGTAATTACTGTTTCAATTCTCGGGTCCATGGTTTCGCGGCCTCCTGATGTGTAGGTAAAATTCAAGCGAGCGCTTCTCTGTTGCGACGGGCGAACGGCAGGAGTTCAGCGAGCTTATTCCATGGGCTGACTCCATAGCTCCGAGGGCAGACAGGCAATTGCGGTTGTGTAAAACTAACCAGAAGTGGTTGAGAAATTCTTGAGGTTAGGTTAAGTCCTTCTGATTCACTAGGTTGAGGTTAGCCGTAATGCAAGCGTATTTGCTGGACGATACACTTCGTGGTTAATTGGCTCTTCAGAGCCAGCCAATATGCGCGGCCCTTCATTAGTGCTAACAGCGTGTTCTAGTCGTTTCTGCTGTTCCCATTGCCATCATCACCAACGCCCTGCGCGTCAGCGGTACGGGCGTGCTGGCTCGCTACTACGGCACGCAGGTGGCGGACGGTTTCTTCCACACGTTCTCTGGGTGGGTCATCTACATCGCCGCGTCGCTCTTGCTATTCAGTGTTGGATTGCTGCTTGATCGAGGGCACAGGTTTCGCAAAGGCAATTATGCGGACACACAAGGTTCATCAACAGTCGCTGGGGTGGCGGTTCCAAAATAGTGTGGGCTATAGAGATCACTGCATTCTAAGTCGTTCCACCCGTACATGATAACGTTTTGACTGAGGTCATTTCCTAACAGTCTCCCTCGAAGGATGAACCTGGCGCAGTGGGTTATTTCAACGCGCCAAGCGATGCGCGAATCTCCTGATTCGTGGGACGCTCGCGGTAATTCGATTCGATCTTGGCCCAGGCGACTTTTCCGGTTTTGTCGATCACGTAAACCGCGGGATGCGGAATGCCATAGACCTTCTGTCCCTCGTAAGCCGGATCACGCAATCCGTAGGCGTCGATGATCTTGTGTCCAGGATCGGACAGCAACGGAAAGTCGACTTTTCCTTTCCCGTCGGACGCGATCTTCTCAGCGAAGTTCTTGCTTACGTCCGGTGGATCGACGCTAATCGTATAAAGCTTCGCATTCTCATCTTTCTTCAACAGCGATCGTAGTTCGGCTAACTGCCGAGCACAAAACGGTCACCAATAACCGCGATAGAACACCAGGACGACAGGACTCTTGCCGCGAGCGTCCGAAAGAGCAATTTTGTGCCCGTTTTGATCTTCAAGCGTGAAGTCGGGAGCAACGTCCCCGACTGAGATCGGTGTCTTTCGCGCAGTTGTACTCAGTGACTGTAGGTTTGCGGCCATCGACACTGAGAGTAGAACGATAATTTGAAGGAACACTGTCAAGACCTTCACGATTGCTTCTCCTCCTATGACGTCATGCGAACCGCTATTAGAAAGCTTACGCCGGAAATCAAACCGGCTACCAGCGGCGTCACTGTCCAAGCCAACGCGAGATCTCGCATCGTGCGCCGGTTAAGTCGTCCCGTGTCCCCGCCGGCGATGCCCGCAATAGCGCCGGTCGAAACGTGCGTCGTCGACATCGGTAAACCGAGGTTTGCGCCGATGCCGACCAGCAATGCCGTTGCCAAGTTAGCCAATAATCCTTCTCTGTGATCCATGCGCACGATCCTTTCGGCAAGCACGCGCGCAACGCGCCCTCCCGCATACAAGCTGGCCGCGAACATCGCGCCGGCCACGGTCAACACCAAGACGTTCGTGCTGATATGCGTGCCTAAAACCAACATGCCGATCGCCACAAGTTTAGGAGTGTCATTTAACCCACGTGCGAAACCGACCGCACCGCTCGAAAGCCAGTGAAGCATTTCCGCGTTCAGCCTGAGATAGCCACCCGCCGAAGCGCACTCCTGAGTCGTTCCCGTCATGACTTTGATTTGCGTCATTTGCAACACCCCAGCATCAAGCTGCTCTGCTCCAACGCAGAGGCAGTCGACCGGCTCCGCGTTGCCGAAGACTCGATTGAGGCCGGCAGAAACGGCGTAAGAGACAGCAATACTCAGCAGGAGAGGCACTACCAGTGTTGGCGCCAGATTGCTCCATGCGATCGCGCTTGGAGCAAATAGCAATCCCGCCCCGAGCAGCGAGCCGATGATGGCGTGTGTACTTGACACGGGAATGCCCGCCACCGTAGCGATTGTTACCCAACCGACGGCACCGCAAATCACTGCCATGGTAAATGCCGGCGTCGGCTTTGCGGAAACGATTCCGCTGGTGAAAAGGTTAATCATTCGCTCCGCGAAGAGGCCGGAGACCAGCGCCCCCGCAAGCGTAGCGGCCGCGCCCCAGAGTATCGCTGTGCGATAACGCGCAACTCCGCTCCCAGCGAGTGTCGCCACGCCTTTCGAAACATCATTGGCGCCGTTGGCGGCCGCCAGCGCCATCGTAAGGACGAAGATTATGAGTAACGACAACACTCCAAGCCATCTCCCTAAGCGCTGACGGCCACCGCGCCACCGCAACTCGATCCCGAGCCGGCGGTACACCCGAAGCAATGCGCGCCGGTCATGATGCGGCGCCGTGCGAAAGTCTCCGGATTGAAGTCAGCGATCGTTTGGGGTAACTCCGGCGCGACCCCGAGTTCGAGCATCTGATTGAAGTCGCAATCGTAAAGCTTTCCGGTCCAGTCAACGCTCACCATAGTCCGGCACATCAGCGCCTGAACAGTTCCTGGATTGAATGCTTCGACCAGTTTGCGCATGTAACGTTCCTCATTACCCGAGCGGCGCAGGTAATCGAGAAAGCGCCTGATTGGCATATTCGTGATGGTGTAGAGATGGTTGAAAGAGATCCCGTAGCGAGTTGCCAGCTCGCGTTTGAAATCGGCTTCGATGCTGGCCTGTGGCGGCGGTAGAAACGCGCCCACCGGATTGTAAACAAGATCCAATATGAGGCCGCTGCCTTCGATCCCATATCCGACTGCATTGAGGCGCCGCAGGGCTTCGATCGACTTCTCGAAAACACCACGACCGCGTTGCGCGTCCGTCTGCTCTTCTAAAAAGTACGGCAACGAAGAAACAACCTCTACTGAATGATCGCTAAAGAACCCGGGCAGATCCTCCTGGTCGGATTCGAACATGACGGTAAGATTGTGGCGCACCATGACGTGTGCGCCGAGAGCGCGTGCCTTGGTTACGAGGTAACGAAACGAAGGATTGAGTTCCGGGGCGCCGCCTGTGATGTCAACTGTTGCAATACTAAACTTCTGCACTGCGGCTATCACTTGCTCGGCCGTTTCGCGTGTCATGATCTCCGTGCGCGCTGGACCGGCATCAACGTGACAATGTTTGCAGGCTTGATTGCAAAACTTGCCCACATTCACCTGCAATGTGTCGACTGCGGCGGCGCGCAACTCCACGCCATAGGCTGCTAACTTCTCGTCAAAATCGATGGACGAGTTTGCCGCCAACTCTGCTTGTATGACTGGCAAGACTGTTGACATTACATTGATACCTTGTTCGCCGAGAAGCGGTTGGGATCATCTTCTGAGTAATAAGCCATCGCGTTTCTCCTTCGGCGACAATGCTTCCGACAAGCTTCAGTTTGTTGCTGGTCTCTGCGATCGGTTTTCCCGACCGGCCTCGGCAAACTGAAGTTTGCCGGACTGACGGATCGGCGCGTACAGGCGTCCGAGCGTGGGCGGGCCGACGCCCAGCCAATAAAGCACTTGCAAACTCGCCCACCTTGCGAAGGTGGCCACGAAGCTGCGTCCTTCAAAGCGTCGCGACGACGTGACAACAACAGCCGGCAAATGAACTACGCGGCCTCGCTTGTGCAAGCGCTTCATCAGATCGAGATCCTCAAAGATCGGAAAAGGCTTGAAGCCCGCTGCGCGGTCTGGGCCATGCGGGGGTTCGATATCCCTGTGCTGCGCCAGGGTAACGTGATCGAATTCCTGCCGCTCGGAGCAAGCGAGACTAAGAAACTGGAGGTTGTAGAGGCGTGCAGCGGTATCCGTTCGTTAATGACCCTCGTGACACTGGCGGCCGTCTATGCGTACTTTACTTATCCGAAAAGCGACAGTGGCGGCCAAGAAGGGCGAACCGGCGTGCTCAAGCAGTTTGGTTTCTGGCGCTCTGGCGCCCTGGTGACTTCTGCTGTTCCCATTGCCATCATCACCAACTCGCTGCGCGTCAGCGGCACGGGCGTGTTGGCTCGCTACTACGGCACGCAAGTAGCCGACGGCTTCTTCCACACGTTCTCCGGCTGGGTAATTTACATCGCCGCTTCGCTGTTACTCTTCGCTGCAGGATGGCTGCTTGATCGCGTCGGGGTAATCAGCAAGGGACGAGCGAGCCAGCCCTACGAGGTCGTATGATGCCATCATCAAACCTCTTTCCCGACAGCACTTCGGGTATCAACTTCCTGATGCAAATTGCGCTTTGTAACCTTAGCCAGAAGTTCTTCAAGGCTGAATTCCGGCTCTGCTACAGGAGTGACGACAATCTTCCCCTGCTCTAAAGAGACTTCGACTACAGTGCCCTGCTCAACCTTTGATTCAACAGCGAAAGATTTAGGAATGCGTAAGGCAAGACTGTTTGCCCCATTTTTGAATTTGCACTTTTCATAGCAGTCTCCTTTTTGTAGATACAAAGAAGATACAGAAGGGGCTGCATTTTGCACACACTCCGAACCGAATCTAAATGACTAGCTCTTCGTCGCTATGTAATAACTGTTCTGGATGTCGTGCGGAAGTTGTCTCACTTCCAAACAGCTGAATCCAGCTTCAGTTAACATCTGCCTGGCTTTCTCCTCGCCCCACATCGTCCCTAACCCTTCGCCATTCAGAGCAAGCGAGACCGTCATGCAGTGCATCACTGATGCGGTATAAAGAAACGAGGCAAGAGGATTGTCGAGATTCTTTTCGACGTGGCTTGACGCCCGAATGTCCTGCATCAAAAATGTCCCGCCAGGCCTTAGGGCGTCCGCGATACCCCGCAAGACCTTTGTCGGATGCGCCTGGTCGTGAATGGCATCGAACGCTGTGATCAGCCCATATCGCTCAGGCTCATCGAGTGTCGCCACATCCTTCACCTCGAAACAGACGTTCGCGAGTCCCATCTGCTGCGCCTCCGCCCGGCCTGCGGTGACCCCCTCCTCAGAGAAGTCGTAGCCGGTGAACCGGCTGTCAGGGAACTCCGCGGCCATCACATTCACGGCGTGGCCGCGCCCGCAGCCGACGTCGAGGGCCTCCGTACCAGTCCGCAGCTTCTCTATCAGGCCGGGGACGAGCGGCAGCATCGAGTCTACGAGTGCGGCGACAACCGTCTGGTTACTCTCCTCGGCCATCAGTTGCTGAAACTTAGGGTAGGCGGAATACGGGACTCCGCCACCCCGGTAAAAACATTCGACGATGCGGTCTTCCACTTGTCCCATCAGCGCGAAATACTGCGCGAACATCGCCAGGTTATCGGACCGGACGGCTCTGGTCAGGAATGCGGCGTGCTCTGGCGACAGGTGGTACGTGCCGTTCACGGGATCAAAGTCTACGATCCGCCCAGTCACCATTGCACCCAGCCATTCGCGGACGTAGCGCTCGTTCAAATTCGCAGCTGCGGCAATCTGTTCCGATGTGGACGGCGGCAAATTGGCCATGACATCGAACAAGCTTGTCCGGTGGCCGATGCTGACCATGTACGCGAGGGCAGCGTCGTTTAAAATACCAAGCATCTTGCCCGCGAATTTTTCTCTTGCCTGGTCAAGTTCCTGAGTCATAATGCTCCCTTCCTGTCACTCTCATAAGAAACTCACATTTTCCCGCGTGACGATGATATGCCCATACATACCCGGCGCATCCTAGCTCGGTGGCCAGTTACAGTGACGGTCGGACGTTATTCATCTGCCTGTCTATACTAGTGCGGTCACATCGAGCACTTACGAGCCCTCAACATCTATCTTAAAAGCATCGAGCGCGGCGCGTATGTCACTGTTGGATGGCCGCTCGCGATAATTTGATTCAACCTTGGCCCAAGCGACTCGTCCAGCTTTGTCAATGACATAAACCGCCGGATGCGGGATGCCATAGACCTTCTGCCCTTCGTAAGCAGGATCGCGCAGACCATACGCGTCGATGATCTTGTGTTCAGGATCGGAGAGCAGCGGAAAGTTGACTTTACCTTTTCCGTCCGAGGCGATCTTCTCCGCAAAGTCCTTGCTAACATCCGGCGGATCGACACTGAGCGCGTAGAGCTTTACGTCTTCACCCTTCTTCAATAGAGAGCGTAGTTCGGCCAACTGCCGAGCGCAGTACGGTCACCAGTAGCCTCGATAGAAGACCAATACGACGGGACTCTTGCCGCGTGCGTCGGAAAGCGTGACTTTGTTCCTGTTTTGATCCTCGAGCGTGAAGTCGGGAGCAACATCACCGACTCCGATCTTTGTGCTACGCATAGCTGCAGTCGGCGACTGTGAGTTCGCGGCCATTAACACTGAGAGTAGAACGATTGTTTGAAAGAACGCTGTCAACACCTTCACGATTGTTTCCTCCTACGATGTCATTCGAACTGCTATCAGAAAACTTAAGCCGGCAATCAAACCGGCTACCAGCGGCGTCACTGTCCAAGCCAACGCGAGATCGCGCAACGTGCGCCTGTTAAGCCGTTCAGTCTTAGAGCCGACGATGCCTGCAATTGCCCCCGTCGAGACGTGCGTCGTCGAGATCGGCAGACCGAGGTTTGAGCCGGCCCCCACCAGCAGCGCTGTTGCAAGGTTGGCCAACAGCCCTTCCCGATGATCCATGCGCACAATCTTGTCCCCCAGCACCCGCGCAACGCGCCCACCCGCATACAAGCTGCCCGTGAACATCGCACCGCCGACTATCAGCACCAACAGATTCATGCTTACCTGCGTTCCAAGGACCACTGCACCAATCGCCACGAGTTTCGGCGTGTCGTTCAGTCCACGAGCGAATCCAACCGCGCCGCTCGAAAGCCAGTGAAGCGCTTCCGTGTTCAGCCTGAGATAGCCACCCGCCGAAGAGCACTCCTCAGTCGTTCCTGTCATGACGTTGATTTGAGTTATTTGCAACACACCAGCATCCAGTTGTTCTGGTCCAAAGCAAAGGCAATCGACCTCTTCCACACTCTGGCGGGCAAAGATTCGGTTGAGCCCGGCAGAAATTGCGTAAGAGGCAACAATACTTAGCAGCAGCGGCGCCGCTAATCTTGGCGCCAGACTGCCCCACGCGATTGCGGTAGGAGCAAACCACAACCCAGCCCCGAGCAGCGACCCGATGATGGCATGTGTAGTTGACACGGGAAGGCGCGTCACCGTGGCGATTGTCACCCAACCGACAGTGCCGCAGATCACTGCCAGTGTAAATGCCGGCGTTGGCTTGGCGGAAACGATTCCATTGGTGAAAAGGTTCATCATCCGCTCAGCGAAAAGTCCGGAGACCAGCGCGCCCGCCAGCGTAGTGGCCCCGCCCCAGATTATTGCTGTGCGATAGCGCGTAACTCCGCTCCCAGCGAGTGTCGCCACTCCTTTCGAAACGTCATTGGCGCCGTTGGCCGCCGCCAGCACCATCGCAAAGACGAAGATAATGAGTAACAACACTTCAGCGATCTCCTAAGCGCTGACGGCCACAGCGCCACCGCAACTCGATCCTGAGCCGGCGGTACACCCAAAGCAGTGTGGACCCGTCATGATCCGGCGCCGCGCGAAAGTCTCCGGATCGAAGTCAGCGATCGTTTGGGGTAACTCCGCCGCGACCTCGAGTTCGAGCATCTGATTGAAGTCGCAATCGTAAAGTCTTCCGGTCCAGTCAACGCTCACCATAGTCCGGCACATCAACCCCTGAACAGTTCCTGGATTGAATGCTTCGACCAGTTTGCGCATGTAACGTTCCTCATTACCCGAGCGGCGCAGGTAATCAAGAAAGCGCCTGATTGGCATATTCGTGATGGTGTAAAGATGGTTGAAAGAGATCCCGTAGCGAGTTGCCAGCTCGCGTTTGAAATCGGCTTCGATACTGGCCTGTGGCGGCGGTAAAAACGCACCCACCGGATTGTAGACGAGATCCAATATGAGGCCGCTGCCTTCGATTCCGTATCCGACCGCATTCACCTGCAATGTGTCGACTGCGGCGGCGCGCAACTCCACGCCATAGGCTGCTAACTTCTCGTCAAAATCGATGAACGAGTTTGCCGCCAACTCTGCTTGTATGACTGGCAAGACTGTTGACATTACATTGATACCTTGTTCGCCGAGTTATGCGCTTGCAAGCCGTGAATGAGCGCTGCTCCGCCTCTCAGCGCAGACGCCATATGAATAGCTTCCGTCATTTGCTCCATATTCGATCCCGCTTCGAGACATGTTTGGGAAAAGGCGTCAATGCAGTAGGGACATTGCAACGCATGCGCAACCGCCAAACCAATGAGGGCCTTCTCGTGCCGCGAGAGCGCGCCGTCTTCCTGGCACGCTTGATACCAGGCCATGAACTTCTCAAATAGATCAGGACGATGCTTCGCGATTTCCGAAAAACGCTGCAAGTCATCTTCTTCGTAATATGCCATTGTGCGATACTCCTGGTTCTATGCTGCAACCAATCGTTATCGTTTAAAAGATTCCGCTCGTGCCGGTTTTCAATTCTCCCCTGCTCTCGCACTGAGGTGCATAAAATCGACCCAGCCTGCGGGGACTGACGCCCAGCCAGTAGAGCAATTGCATCACAACCCACCGAGTGAAGGTGATGACAAAGCTGCGTCCTTCAAAGCGGCGGGAGGAAGTAACCACCGTAGCCGGGACATGAACGATGCGGCCCACATTTCTCAACTCTCGCAATAAGTCCAAATCCTCAAAGATTGGAAAAGACCTAAAACCACCGACCAGTTCGTACGATTCACGCCGTACGAATATCGCGGAGTCGCCGTAGCAGAGTCCTAGTCGGCGCAGTTGCGGGTACAGCCAGGTCATGAATCGTGCGGGCCTTCCATGGCCGTTGAAACAAATATTGAAGTTGCCAGCTACGACGCGTCGGTCGTGCAACGTCTTAACGATGAGATGTGCGCCGTCCGCGGGCACGACGGTGTCCGCGTGCAAAAACCATAATGCCTCACCTTGCGCCGCGCACGCGCCTTTGTGCATCTGCACGCCACGTCCGCCTTCCGATGCGATAACCATGGCCCCATGCACACTCGCAATTTCGCGGGTGCCGTCATCGCTCCCACCATCCACAACTATGACTTCGACCCAGCCTGACAGGTGCGAGACCGCATCAAGAGTCGGGCCGATTGAGTGCGCTTCATTGAGCGCCGGGATGATGATCGATAGCGCTGGTGTGTCACTAGAACTCATTTCCGCAACCTTGGTTCTCTAAGGTAAGAGGCGCTCTGCCGGCATAGGCATGACTTCACGGCGCGGCTCGCTATTGTCGGGTAATTGCCAGGTCGGCCTTTGCTCGCCAAACGGCATCGCAAGAATCTTTAATAACTCAACGTCCTCAGACTCACGATATGCGGGTACGCCGATTGTGACCTCGTCCTGCGGCACATTCAGCCGAAGTGTGCCATGCAGCCGATCCCAAATAGTCAGCCCGCTTGACCAGTTTGAGTTGGTCTCCTCGCGCACAATCGAGTGATGAATACCGTGCATGCGCGGCGTGACTATCAGGCGGTTGAGCCAGCGCTCAGCTGCGACCGGCAGCCGAATATTGGAGTGGTGAAAGAGAATGGAGAGTAGAAGAAGCGCCTGCCAGACGTAAAACGCGAGCGGCGAGACGCCGATCAGAATTATCTGGCCCACCCGCCACGGAACCGAAAGAAGCAATTCGCCGAAATGGAAACGCAGCGCGGTCGAAGCGTCGAGATCGAGATCGATGTGATGCGCGACATGGAAGCGCCATAGGAAGGGGACTTTGTGCGTTAGCACGTGCCAGACGTACAGCGTGTAGTCCAAGAGTATGATGGCGAGCGCCAGCTCCAGCCATGGTGGCAAGGGCAGGCGCTTGAGCAGTCCCAGATTATGCTGTTTGACCAGCGCGGTCAGGCTTAAGGCAACGGGACTCTCCGTCAACTGAAGCATGACGGCGCCGACGCCAGCGATTGCAAGATTGCGCGCGCCGCGCCTGAGTTTTGATTCTACCTCGCCGCGCAGGGGCCGACGCCCCTCCAGCCATACAAGCAGGCCGAAAGTGCCGAGGACCAACGGCACGCTCAACCGCGATGGGATCTTCTGACTTTTCATCTTAATCAGCAACAGTTAGTGCCCGGTTCACAACAGCCCTCTCCGGACAAATCCGTGACGTCATAGTCTAGTCCCTTTGTCTCGCGCGGATCGCGCACTGCGGAGCGACGACAATCGAAGGCTGCTGCCAACTCCAACGAGATGGCTTCGTACGGCACGATCGGAAGAATGTCGTCCGCATACGGCTCGCGTTTGTAGATTTGGAATGTCTTATCACAAACGGCCATTCTCTTTCCGCGCTCCAACACGTGGCCATCGTCGTCAATTACTTTGCGCCATGGGCCACGGTAAATTACTGCCTGCTTACGCTCCCAGCATGGTCCCTGCTTTCCCTTGTGCGCCACCACCGTAATCGAACGGAACTCAATGCCTTGGATTCTCCGCCACGGTTTGTCGTCACGCTTTATAATCTCCATGCCGTAAAAACCAGCGCGATTAAATGCATCGAGAAAGGCATCTTCACGATATGCACCTGAAATACAGCCTGACCATAATTCGGGATCACGTTGCAGTTCGGCCGGGACATCTTCATCGCTGACGATATCGCTGATTGCCACGCGCCCGCCGCGCCGCACCACTCGAAACATCTCCTCAAACAATTGTTTTTTGTCCTCGGGACGAACCAGATTCAGCACGCAGTTTGAGAGCACTAGATCGATTGACTCGTCCGCCACCAAAGGACGGTCGGCTTTGATCACCGCGCAGTAGTCATTGAAGCGCGCAAGGTCTGAGGCGGAAGCCACCGCGCTTTCGGCGAGATAGGAATCAACGAGCGCGAGATCAAGCCGCAAGTCCTGTATGCGTCCCTTGCGAAACTCAACGTTGTGGTAGCCGATGCGCCTGCCGATGATGTGTCGGTGCTTCTCAGCCAACGCCAACATCTCATCGTTTGCATCGATGCCGATAACTTTGCCGTTAGGGCCAACGATCTGAGCGGCGATGTAACAAATCTTGCCGCCACCCGATCCCAGATCAAGCACAACATCGCCTTCCCGCACGAACGCCGAAGGATCGCCGCAGCCGTAGTCACGCTCTTTGATCTCGTCAGGAATGACGTTCAGGTACTGCGGGTCATATTCGGTTGGACAACAAAGCTCCGGCTGGCGACCGTGCGCCGCCTGTCCATACCTTTCGTTGACCGCGCCTTCTATATCAATGACTGTACTCATTTTTTGATGCCTCACTGTCAGGCTCTGTTTATTCGGGTACTTGTACTACGGCCTAAGACCGGGGGTATGTAAGCGAGATTACACCCGCGATGAGAAGACAATGCAAGTTTCTCGCCCATCGCAAGTGAGACAGCACTTGCCAACATGGCATACGAGCAATCTCAGACAGTTGTAATGCTTAGTCTGCGAGATCTGACCAAACGTGACCGAGGCGCAGCCGACAGCGGTGACCTCGCCAAGTACAACTTTGAAACGGAAGAAGGCCGAGCCAAAATCTTTGGCGCCCATTTGGCTTCCGCGCTTCCAACAAAAAAGGAACGTACTCACATAGGGATTGTGGATCTAGCGTTGCCGCCTAACTTCCAACCACCCCCCCGAGTCAGGTGCAGCTTCCTCATCAAACGGTTGGTTCCTGGCGGTTGAGTGCTTGAGCGATGGAAGCATTTCGAACTACTACCTTACCAACGTCCGGAAGTAGTCTGAAGCCCCACGCATCAATCCGCAATGAACTAATGATCGTGTCGTCGGCTTGCGCTCACGAAGGCGTGGTTAGCGGTGAGCTTTCGGTAAGGGTGCGTGACTCAGCGAGGGGAAAAGTATTAGATTGCCAGGATGTAACAAGCAGATGGTCCAATAAAGCAAGCAGTTGCAAGAGCTTAGCCGGCGATTGAAGGAGTGCGCGAGTCCCACAAGCCGCGCAGGCGGTTGCCCGAGGAGTTTTTGACGGCGGCTGTCGGATTAGCCGGGCATGAGGGACTTGCGAACGGCAGGCACGCTGCATTTCGATTATGCGAGCCTGAAGCGGAGAGTGGAGGCCGGACCCAGCAAAAGTCCGGCGTCAATTCAAATCGTGAGGCCCAATTACTTTGCCAGTTCGTTCGAGTTCAGCGCGGATTTCAGCGCATGTCCGCGCGCACCGATCGTCGAAAGGTAGTGAAGTGAAAGGACTCAGAAACAAATCCAGCTTCGAATGTTCGTGCGCCGGATTGGAACTTCGCTCGGCACCGTGACGAAGCTCGTAAACGATGATCGAACAAAGGACGATTTCTGTTGCTTTGAAGGATTTCCAGCGTGCGATTAGCGTCGCGTCGTCGCAGCAACGTAATGCAGGCGTTGGTGTCGGGGAGAAAGATCATTCAAAAGCAAGCCGCTCCTCGAACTCTCCCTGAGGCGCACGGTGCAATTCTGGCGTCGACCCGGCAACTCGCTCAAAAAAATCGATGGGCCAGCCGTTTTCGTCTAGCTCTCTTCCTGAGGTGAGCGGCCGCACTTGAACGACAACAGCTACATCAACATCGGCCAGTCCGACATTAACACTCAGATTTAGAGTGCCATCTTGCGTTGTGTGTGCGCGCGTTTCGAAGGTTTCATTCAACATGAGCGTAGTTTATCCGAACCCGGCTTCCATTGCCAGTGCGTAACAGTAGAAGACCCCTAGCCAGGATAGTTTCTTCCAGGTTTAGGATGACAAGATGTAGCCCAGCTTTTCCAGCTCCCTGCGAAAATGCTGTTCGCGATTTGCCGGCGCTACCAGATGGCGATCACCGGCGCGTAGGCAATACCCTTTAATCGCCTCTGCATTTGCGATGAGTTTAGCAAGCGCGGCATCCGCACATTCGATTAGTTTCGCATCGCCTCGATCCCTGATCGCTCGGGCGCGTTCGGCGGCGTCACGAAAGAAACCAGCCACGGTGTCCGGCAGCGGTTGCTCGTCGCGGGCCTGAAGGAATTCAGCAAATGCGCGGACATCGTGTCCGGCTTCAATTGCTTTTAGTGTCCGAACCATGCTGAACAGCCACTCGGCTTCCTCAACGCGGTCGGCAAACAATTCAAGCATGTTCAGCTCATCCGGCGAGAGTTCGCCGTTCACAATCAGCCGCAAGCTGGGCATCACCGTGAATGAGGCTCTCAGCGTGATTGCTTTCGGAGAATACTCGGTCGAAGCACCCAGACAGTAGGCGCCCAGCTTCGTCAGTCTGAACCTGATGAGACCGTCGTAACGGCTGAAGAAGGCAAGATCGTCTGAGCCCAAAGTTCCGGAAGTCATCACGCGCTTCCATCGGCGAGTCATACGCGACATCGACTATTCCCAAGGTCGCCGCCTATTCAAACAAGAGGCAAAGCACATAACGGCCCTGGAGAATTTCCCAATCGTGATAGCCCTCGTAACCGAGACTGCCATAATGCGAATCTACGATGTAGAGGGCCCAGGGATCGCGCGAGACTTCAAAGCGATAATCTGAAGCTCGCATGAAACGAAAGAACTCGTCCACACCGATCCATTTATCGACTGGACAGTTCCGCAAAGCGCGGCTAATCGCTTCACGTCTCGAAGACACTGAGGTCAGCGTCACCCGTCCTTTTCCCTGCTGTCCTTTGATTACGTCGATGCGCCGCAGTTCATCGAACGCGCTGGACTTATTCCACTCCTTCTCTCTCGTAGCCGATAGCCGGTCAAGTGCCCGGAGAATAGGCGGCTTCGACATCTATGAAAATCCCGACGGACAGGTATTCTTGAGAAAGATCCTGCCGAAACTGATCACGGACGACGAACTTGTGGTCGTCGAGCGAGAGCTGGGCCGCATTGCTCGCTTAAGGGGCAGCCGGGTCGAGC
>DATEUF010000035.1:0-5240 GCA_035283325.1 Pyrinomonadaceae bacterium
GCTTACAATATCACGAACTACTTGTGGACCTGTGGAGGTGAACAGCTGCGAGCCAACTTTGAACATACCTACGCGATCGCGCAAGGTGCTCACCAGATTAGCTGCCTCTTTAGCGCTTGAAACATCAAGAGCGACGATCAGTTTCTCTCTCGCAGTCTCCTTCTCATTCACCTTTGGCTGCATGCTCATGTGCACCTCTCTTTCACACGGCAACCTACCGCTTCGTCCAGTGATTGAAAGCCCTCGCGATGTACGATCTCCGTGAGACCATCGTTAATGTCCCGGGCGATTGAGGGTCCCTGGTAAATGAACCCAGTATAGAGTTGCACCAGACTGGCGCCGGCACAGATCTTCTCCCACGCGTCTTCTGCTGTAAATATGCCCCCAACGCCAATCAAGGGAAGTGTGCCACCAGTAAGACGGTAAAGACTTGCGATCATCGTGGTGGAGCGCTTGCGAAGTGGAACACCACTTAAGCCTCCCGCTCCACAGGCCTCAATCTCCGTTTTCGGTGTTCGCAGTTCATCTCGTTCAATGGTGGTATTTGTGGCAATGATTCCGGCGACGTTATTCTCCCGACCGACGCTCACAATCGCTTCCATTTGCTTCTCAGTTAAGTCAGGAGCAAGCTTTATCAACAGCGGCTTCGAACCAAGTTCCATGTTTCGGCTTTGTAATGCTTTCAGTAAAGGTGCCAACTGGTCCGGCTCTTGTAGCTCTCGCAGTCCCGGTGTATTTGGTGAGCTGACGTTAATAGCGATGTAGTCGGCGACTGGATGAACTATCTCGAAGCTGTTTAAGTAATCGCGCACGGCATTGGTTGCTGCCTTGCTTCTCCCGATGCTCACTCCGAGCACGCAGTGCGGCTTGTGTTGGGAAACCCGCTGTGCAAACGCCTGAGCGCCTTTATTGTTGAACCCCGCGCGGTTGATGAGGGCCTTATCTTTTGGCAGCCGGAACAATCGGGGTCGCGGATTTCCTGGTTGAGGGGAATAGGTAACAGTACCCGCTTCGATAAAGCCAAAGCCAAGCGCTGCCAAAGCTTCCAGCGCCACCCCATCCTTATCGAAACCGGCTGCCAGCCCGACGGGATTGGCAAACTTCAGACCAAACCGCCACAGGTCGCCAAAAGGGCTTCGCTTATACCTGTTTCCCAACACTTTTGTGGAAATGCGGGAAGCAAAAGAAAGTGAATGCAGCGCCAGTTCGTGGGCCGTTTCCGGAGGCAGGCTAAAGAGTAGCGGACGCAACAATGAACGATAAAGCATGAAGCGGCTAGAAGTGTCTCAAGGATCGAACAAGGGAGGCTAGCAGAGCGCCATTGACGCTGACAAGTCAATTGGTAGGGCCTTGAAACACCACGAACTTTCTGATTGGTGGATTCCACCTTTTAGAACCAAACTGCCTTAACTGATGCCTGGGGGGTATTGGCAATTGGGTTAATCTCGAGTAACAAGCCGCGGAGGTGACAGTCTGTCACCCAACCTTGTCACTTCACAGAGCTTCTTGTTAGTATCCGTCCCAGCATGGAATTCGTCGAAAAAGCGCGCATCATGGATGGGCCGCGTATCAATCGCGCGCTGGCTCGCCTTGCGTCTGAGATCGTGGAAGAGAATCATGGCGCTGACGATCTTTATCTTGTCGGCATCCGCAGACGAGGTGTGCCCCTGGCCGAGCGTATGGCTGACAAGATTGCCGATTTGGAGGGCGATCGGCCGCCCGTTGGCGTTTTGGATATCACGTTATACCGCGACGACCTTTCGACTGTTGGCGCCAAGCCAATCGTTAATCGCACCGAACTTCCCGGCGACATCGACAACCGCAGCATCATCCTGATTGATGACGTGCTGTATACTGGCCGCACGATCCGTGCCGCACTAGATCAACTGATCGATTTTGGCCGACCCAGGCGCGTACAACTTGCGGTATTGATAGATCGGGGTAAGGAACATCGGGAGCTTCCGATCCAGGCAGATTACATTGGCAAGCTTGTGCCCACAAAGAAGAGTGAGATCATTAAAGTGTTACTACGGGAGTTTGATGAAGACGAGGGCGTCTTAATCGTCGAACGACCAGCGACGGAAGTGGTTTGAAAAAGCGGCCCGCAACGGCCGCTTTTTTTTGGGATGATGCAACCTGTATTCAATCGCAAACACCTGCTTGGTATCCGCGAACTGGAGGTTGGCGAGATAAACCACCTGCTTGATACTGCTGAGACTTTTCGCGATGTTTCTCGCCGAGAGATAAAGAAGGTGCCGGCGTTGCGTGGCCGCACGGTCATCAATCTATTTTTCGAACCGTCAACACGCACCAGGACTTCGTTCGAAATCGCTGCTAAACGCCTCTCGGCCGATGCAGTAAACATCAGCGTTGCCAACTCGAGTGTCAGCAAGGGTGAAACACTGCTCGACACCGCCCGGAATCTGGAGGCGATGGCACCGGATTGCATAGTCATTCGTCATTCGATGGCGGGCGCTCCTCAGCATCTAGCGAAGATTTGTAGCGCCCCCATTGTCAATGCCGGCGATGGCGCCCACGAACATCCCACTCAAGCGCTCCTGGATGCACTGACCATTCGTGAACACAAGAAGCATATCAAGGGACTAAATGTGGCCATTATCGGGGATATTCTTCATTCGCGTGTGGCGCGCTCTAACATCTACCTGCTGACAAAACTTGGCGCAAAGGTTCGCATTGCGGGGCCAGGCACGCTTGTTCCGGCGGAATTCGCAGAACTAGTAGAGCAAGGAGTTCGCTTGGAGCAGCGCGTTGAGGAAGCCGTAACAGGCGCCGATGTGATAATGATTCTTCGCCTGCAACGCGAGAGGCAGGATACGGCGTTCTTTCCCTCAATGCGGGAATATGCGGTGCACTACGGTCTGCATCCCGAGCATCTCGCGCTTGCTCATCCGGAGGCGATCGTGATGCATCCGGGGCCGATCAATCGTGGAATTGAAATCTCTTCCGAAATCGCCGATGGCAGTCGCTCGTTAATTCTGGATCAAGTGAGTAATGGAGTGGCAGTGCGGATGGCGGTGCTCTATCTATTAGCAGGTGGCGGGCGATCAGAGGTAGAAGAGGTGATAGGACCCAAGAGTAACGGCAAACGAAAACACCGAGAGACCAGGGGATGAAGCTGCTAATTGCAAATGGCTATCTGATTGATCCCTCATTGGGAATCAACGGTGGGCGCGACGTGTTAATCGTCGATGGGCGCGTCGCGGATGTGCTTGAGCGAAACGATTCACGTCCTCAGGACGCTGAAGTCTTTGACGCTACCGGCTTGATTGTCGCTCCGGGATTCATCGACTTGCATGTCCATCTGCGTGAACCGGGACAGGAATATAAGGAGACGATTGCGACGGGAGCGGCAGCGGCTGTTGCCGGCGGTTGGACCAGTGTCTGCGCGATGCCAAATACCGATCCTATCAATGACAATCCGGCTGTAACTAGATTCGTGATCGAACAAGGTGAAGAGGCGCAGCTTGCCAATGTTTTCCCGATTGGCGCCATCACCAAGCAAAGCGCCGGTAAAGAACTTGCCGAGATGGGGGAGATGAAGAAGGCTGGCATCGTGGCGGTCTCCGATGATGGCCAGCCCGTACCGAGTGCGGGAATGATGCGTCGGGCAATGGAGTATGCTCGTGGCTTCAATCTCCCAGTTGTGGACCATTGTCAGGAGCACTCCCTCAGTGCCGGCGGCGTAATGCACGAGGGTCGCTGGTCAATGATCCTTGGTTTGAAAGGTATGCCGGCGGCGGCGGAAGAGGCTGATGCGCTGCGCGATTGTGTGCTGGCAAAATTGACGAAAGCGCGCGTGCATTTGGCCCACATCTCCACACGTGGCGCGCTGGAAGCGGTGCGCCGCGCCAAAGAACTTGGTCTTCGCGTGACTTGTGAAGTTGCGCCCCATCACTGGACGCTAACAGACCAGGCCGTCGAGGAATACGACACCAACACCAAAATGAATCCGCCATTGCGCAGCCCCGATCATGTCGGGGCCTTACTTGAAGGGTTGCGCGACGGCACCATCGACGCAATTGCCACGGACCATGCGCCTCACCACCAGGATGAGAAAGCACTGGAATTCGATCAGGCACCGTTTGGAATAATCGGTCTTGAGACGGCAGTCGGACTAGCATTTGACCTTGTACATCAGGGGGTGATCGATCTGGTGCGGCTGGTCCAGTTATGCTCAACCAATCCGGCTCAGATCTTCAGCCTGGCGGGACGAGGTTCGCTGCGGCGAGATGCGTGGGGTGACGTCACGATTCTGGATCCGGAGCTCGACTGGACCTTCGAGGCTTCACGTTCACGGTCCAAGAGTCGAAACACGCCGTTTGATAAGAGACGCTTTACTGGTGGGCCTGTAGCGACAATCGTGGCAGGCAAGACAGTTTACGTCCATCCGAAGCTAAAAGAGATCACCGCCGGCAAACGCGCCGAGCTGGCCCAGAGGCGCTAGCGGCCCTGAAACGAAAAACCCGCCACAATCAGCGGCGGGCTTTTCGTCTGGTCGCCTACTTACGTTATAACTGGGGCGACTGATTTTACTATTTTTTGATGATTAGGGTAGTTCCAGAGTTTACAAGGCTTTAGCGACGGTAACTGCTTGTCCCTCTTGTCCCCGCTGACTACCTTCTCCCTCAAAACCCGCCAATAACCCGCCAACGGATTCCAGGGCTTGTATAGCAAGTATCCGCCCCTGATCCGTGGGGTGAAGATAGTTGGAGAATGACTGCAGCGTCTTATGACCGGAATACTTCATCACGGTTCCAGCGTCGTTACCGGTCTTCTCCATTAAATCAGTGATGAACGTATGTCGCAGGCTGTGAAGGGTAAAGCCGTTCTTTTGCCCGTACGCGAGTTTGGCTTGCTTTGCGGCTTCCCGGCAGGCTCTTTGGATGTCGTGATCATAGGTCTTAATCTTATAGGTCTTCGGGAATAGGTAATCGTCGGCTGTTAGGCCGTCTTTAATGCGTCCCTGTACCACGCATCGTAGGGGCGAGCTCAAAGGTACTTCACGGTCTGTCTCGGTCTTCGTGGCGTAGAGCCGGACTGTGTCTTTACTCCAGTTGAACTGACTAAGTGTCAAGTGTAGACCTTCGTTAATGCGCGCGCCGGTCAGTCTGAGCAGTTGGACTGCATCTGCAGCATCACGCCATAGGACCCTACGGGCGACCAATGCGGTTTGTGCAGCCCAGTGATCAGAGGTTGCCGGCGGATCAAGCAGTATCTTG
>DATEUF010000036.1:0-9179 GCA_035283325.1 Pyrinomonadaceae bacterium
CCGTTCAAGAGCCATCTTCCGGAACTCCGGCGTATGCTTTTGGTAAGGTCCTCGTTTTCCCATATTGCAGCTCCCTTCATAGTCGATACATAGTAGGGTCTGCCAATTCTTTCTGTCTCATTTTTGGGGTTCACTCCAGGCGTTCGTCGCACATAGAGGCAGCAACCTCCACTAAGTGCTTCACCCTGAGCAGCTTATCACCAGTCACTCCTGCTGCCGGAATTTTCACATTCGTGGCAAACCGCGAATTTGCCAACAAACCTGCAAAAAGTTGCCAAAAGTTGCCAACTTATCTGGCGGCGTACCACTGAACGTCAAAATGGGCCAGAAAACAGCCGCACGAAAAAAAATCTAGAAAAAATTCTCCTGCAAGCCGAAAAAAACCCCTCCTCAAGCGCCTTATATATAGGTAATGAAATAATCGCTCTTGGCCGTGTTGGCAAACTAGTCCAGCTGTAGCCGTGTTCCCGAATGTTGAATCGGCCAGAACCTTAGATATACGCCAGAGAATCATGCTTCTTCATCGCTTGCAGAAGAAGACCACGACCGCGGCTGCGGCGGAGCTTTGCGTTGAAGCCGAACTTCTAGAGTTCAAAACCGATACTTTGACGCTCGAAGAAAAGGTCACCATCTATTTTGAGCAGTGGCGCGATCCAGTCAATCGCTATGTGGTCGCGGCGTTCGGCAATCCGGTGGAGGCTGAAGAGATAACTCAAGAAGCCTTTTTACATCTCTACCGACGATTGCACAGTGGCCAAGCCGTCGCGAATGTTCGCGCTTGGCTGTTCCGCGCCGCACACAGTCTGGCGGTCAGTCGGATCAGGAGCCAACAGTTTATTGAATTGCTGGATGAAGAATCTTGGGAGCAGGTGCGGCGGTCACTTGTTGATGCCACACCGAATCCAGAGCAGAGGCTGTTGCACTTCGAAAAGTTTAGCCGATTGCGAGGGGCGATTGCTCGGTTGACGGCCCCCGAACGTCAGTGCTTACACCTGAGAACAAAAGGTCTTCGTTACCGAGAAATTGCTGAGATTCTTAACCTTGGGACTAGCACGATAGCCGAAACGTTGTACCGAGTAATCGACAAGCTCACTCAAGAGAACAATGGTTAACCTTTTTCAAAACAGTTCGGGTGAAAAGAGCGAACACCCACCGCGCGAGATGCTGCTCCTCTTTGTAGATGGCGAGCTGCCAGCTAAGGAAGCTGCACAGTTAGAAACGCACTTGGAAGCGTGCTGGCCTTGTCGCGTGAGAACCAAGAAGATTCAGGAAGCGATCGCCGATATCATCGAGTTTGACGAACAGGTACTCACCCCTCGCATTGTGCCTCCGCAAGGCTGGAGCAAATTTGATCGGCAACTGAGCCAACTAATCGCGGCCACGGGCAAGCAGTCTCTCACCTCAAGGTTGTTTGGTTCATTGGGCCGGTTCTTACCTTCGAGCCACCTCTTTGCGCTTCCACGTCCGCGACTCAGCCCAATGCTAAGAAATCTAACTGCGGTCTTAGTGGTGATTCTTATCGTCGCTTTGGTAATCCGTTTCAAACACGAGCCAACCGTCTCAGCGAGTGAATTACTTAAGAATGCGATAGAGGCTCAATCACGACAGGTTCAGGCGATCGATGAAGCCGTAACCCATCAGAAGTTGCTGATTCGTCGGAAAGCTCAAGTATCAGCAGTTGAAGAGTCGGTTAATTGGGAGATTTGGAATGACACCAAGAATTCACGAGTCCGCCAGTTCTTGGCAGATAGCAACCAAGCGTTCCCCGCTGCAAGCAACACAATACTTGCGAAAGATCGCTCCAAAGAAATTGGGCGCGATGTTATCAACGAATTGACCCAAGTGCTTCAGTTCAATCATATGGACCCCCAGCGCCCGCTCTCCGCTGCTTCATATCAATCGTGGCACAACACGCTCCAGCGGCAACGGGACGAGGTGACGAGATCAAGGCTTGCTGACGGAGCCGATGCCTTGATCCTTCGGACCATTCCGGCCGCGCCTGTGAATGTTGGCCAGATAGCCGAAGCTCTATTCACCGTACGCGCTAAGGATTGGCAACCAACACAACTCCGCCTCAATGTCGTGGCTCAAGGTGGCAACCGCATTTACGAGTTGACTGAGACGATCTCAGAAATTGTTAGTTTGGCCCAGGTCAATCCAGCAGTTTTCGCTGATCAGCCGATTGTTTCGCCATCACCTGCTGCTACTCCGAAGGAACTTGTTAAGAAAGAGACGCAGCCGACTCGAGCCTTGGCCCCAAACGTCCAACCTCTGATTCCGGCGCCAGTCGCTACTGCCGAGCTGGAAGTTGAGGCACTACGACTATTGAATCAAGTGGGCGCCGATTTGGGAGAGCAGATTAGCGTTAAGAGAACGGCAGCCGGAATGCTTCGCGTCACTGGCATTGTCGAAACGGACCAGCGCAAGAGTGAAATCACCAACGTTCTGCTTCCAATTGCAAGTAATCCGGCCGTGCGTATTGAAATTCAGACTGTGGCGGAGGCGGTCGCTAAACAAACAACGATGAGTGGGACACCTTCCCCTAGTGTTCGGAAGGTCGAGATCACCGGCAACGTGATTGCAGCAGAGCCAGAGTTGCGGGCTTACTTCGAGCGCGAAGGCGGGGACGCCAGTGAGCACATCCGCCGCTTCGCCGGGCGGATTGTGAACCGTTCGGGCCGGGCGATGAACCACCTCTGGGCGATGAAACGTCTGATCGATCAATTCTCGCCGGAGGAAATGCAACGCTTCAGCCCTGAGGCGCGCGACAAGTGGCTGTCGCTGGTCCGCTCGCACGCGCGCGCCTACCGGCAGGAGGTCACGGGGCTCAGGCAGGAGCTCCGGCCGGTCTTCTTTCCCGGGGCGACGCAGGACGGCGCTTCCGGCGGGCCTGAGATTTCGGACGCTTCCGAGTTGGCGCGCGCCATCGAACGGCTCTTCGAACTGAGTTCTTCCAACGACCGGGTGATCCGTTCGGCCTTCACCGCTTCGGCGGGCGGGGCGGTGACGACGGCGATCAAGACCACACAGTTCTGGCAGGCGCTGGCGGGTGCCGAGGCGCTGGCGGAGCGCATCAGTCGGCAAAATGAGCGGCCGTGACGCGTGAAATCTTAAGAGACTACGCAACCACTGAAAGGAAAACAAGAAGATGATGAGTGTCAAAACGACCTCCCGACTGGTCCTGTTCGTAGCGCTTTGTCTTTCGCCTCTCGCTTTCACGCACGCGCAGTCGACGGCGACCTTGAGCGGCACAGTCACGGACGAGCGTGGGGCGGTGGTGCCGGGCGCCAGCGTCACAGCGAGGAACACCGCCACAGGTCTGAAAAGGCAGACGACCACGGGCGGCGACGGAAACTTCACCATCCCGCTGCTGCCGCCCGCCGCCTACACGATGTTGGTCGAGAGGCAGGGGTTCGCCCCCGCGGAGATCCCGGACGTGGTGCTCAATGTCAACGACAACGTGACATTAAATATTCAGTTAAAGGTGGGGCAGATCGGCGGCGAGACCGTCACCGTCACCGGCACCTCCACTATCCAGGAGACGCCGGAGGTGGCGACGGTCGTTGACCAGCAGTTTGTTGAGAACCTGCCGCTCAACGGCAGAAGCTTTCAATCACTGATCACTCTTACTCCAGGGGTGGTTCTCACGAAATCGTCCAACAGCAATCCTGGTCAATTCAGCGTCAACGGCCAGCGCGCAAACGCCAACTACTTTACCGTGGATGGTGTCAGCGCAAACATCAATATTGGCTCTAGTATTCAAATTGGGCAGACATTGGGAGGGTCAATTCCTGGGCTGAGCGCATTTGGCAGCACCAACAACCTTGTTTCAGTTGATGCCATGCAAGAGTTCAAGATCCAAACGTCAACATATGCTCCCGAGTTCGGTCGCACACCCGGGGGCCAAGTTCAGATCGTCACGCGCTCCGGGTCGAACGAGTTCCACGGTACGCTGTTTGAATACCTCCGCAACGATGCCATGGACGCCACTGACTGGTTCTCCAATGCCAACCGACTGCCGAAGGCTCCGCTCAGGCAGAATCAGTTCGGGGGTACTTTCAGCGGACCAGTGATACTTCCGCGTTTCGGCGAAGGCGGTCGTCAATCTTGGTTTCACGGCCGTGACCGGACGTTCTTTTTCTTCTCCTACGAGGGTCTGCGGCTGCGCCTGCCGCAGACCGTGATTGCGCTCGTGCCGTCCGTAGCCACACGCCAAAGCGCCGCGCCGGTGCTCCAACCTATATTGAACGCATATCCGCTTCCTAATGGACCTGAGTTCGCCAACGGATTTGCTCAACTTGCCGCCACCTATTCGGACCCTTCATCGCTGGATGCGGCCAGCATTCGAATCGATCATGCGGTAACTGACAAGCTGACGTTCTTTGGTAGATACAATGAAGCGCCATCGAAAACTGCCGTGCGGAGTACCAACGCGTTGGCATTTCCAACCAAAACATCAGCGAAGACCCAGACTCTAACCCTTGGCTCGACGTGGAGCATAGCACCGAGTGTCGTTAACGAACTCCGCGCCAATTACAGTCGGGATAGGGCTAGTGGTAGTACATTGCTCGATAATTTTGGCGGGGCAGTTCCGCCGCCGGACTCGGCTCTGTTTCCTTCCTTTGCTTCGAGCGAAAATGCGTTATCCCTTGTGATCCTCAGTTTCGGCGGAGTAAGCAGCCAGCTTAGACACGGAACAGCAAGTGTAAATTTGCAGCGCCAGCTCAACATTGTCGATAACCTTTCCATCGTCAAAGGTACCCACCAGTTGAAGTTCGGCATTGATTATCGTCGGCTGTTTCCAGTCTACAGGGAATTTGATTACCTTCGGCAACTCAATTTTTCCAGCCTTGACGCGTTGCGCTCGGGGGTCGCGGCATTTGCCGTTATACAAAGCACTGTAGGTGAGCGATTCCCACTATTTACTAATTTCTCTGCTTTCGGACAGGACACGTGGAAAGCGGCGCCCAATCTAACGCTCAGCTATGGACTGCGGTGGGAGGTAAATCCCGCGCCCGGTGAGGCGGACGGCAACCTGCCATTCGCCCTGACTGCATTTGGTCCGCCGGCGACGCTGGCGGTGGCACCACGTGGCACGCCACTCTACAAAACGACGTACAACAATTTCGCCCCGCGCATTGGCGTAGCTTACCAACTATCGCAAAAGCCTGGCCGCGAGACGGTACTGCGCGGCGGGTTCGGTATCTTTTATGATCTCGGCGGCGCCGGCGCAGCCGGGCTAGCCTTCCGCACGTTCCCATTCATCACAGCCAAGACTTTAACCAACATAACCCTCCCATTAACTCCACCTCAGGAAGCACCTCCACTTTTTAACTTGACCCTTCCGTTTGCCGGTAATTTCTCTCCAACTGATCCAGACCTTAAACTGCCCTATACGTTACAGTGGAACCTATCCATAGAACAGTCCCTTGCTTCTAATGAGACGATCTCAGCTTCTTATGTCGGGGCAGTAGGTCGTCGTCTTTTATATCAACAAAGACTAAGAACGCCACAACTTACCGGCCCGGCCCTAATGAATGTAGTCGTCAACGGGGCGGCATCGGATTACCACGCACTGCAACTGCAATTCCAACGACGCTTGTCGCGCGGTTTGCAAGCTCTCGCATCCTACACATGGTCACACTCGATTGACGACCTCTCTAATGATAGCGGGCTTGCTTTCGGACTGGCCAGGGGCTCATCCGATTTCGATGTCCGGCACTTGTTTTCTGCCGGGGTCACGTACAATATCCCGACTCCGCCGTGGGGAAGGATAAGCAAAGCTATTTTTCGCGATTTCGCGATCGATTCGATCGTCACTGCGCGATCCTCCACAGCAGTAGACGTAATCGCCGGAACAATCAACAACCCAGATGGGACTATTTTCACCTTCCGCCCCGATCTCGTTCAGGGAGTCCCGCTTTACCTTGACGACCCGCTCGCAGCGGGTGGCAAGCGGTTCAATCCGGCGGCTTTCCGCGTCCCGCCGGCCGGGCGGCAGGGCACTTTAGGCCGTAATGTTCTCCTCAGTTTTCCGGTTTATCAGGTTGACCTCTCGCTTCGTCGGCAGTTCAACTTGAGTGAACGCTTCAACCTACAATTCAGCGCCGATTTCTTCAACCTCTTTAATCACCCAAACTTCGGAGACCCGGTCAACACGGTCACTAATCCTTTGTTCGGTCGGGCGACTCAAATGCTGGGTAGAAGTCTGGGCCGCGGCGGGGAGAGCGGAGGTCTTAACCCTCTTTATCAGGTTGGCGGGCCGCGTTCTGTTCAACTGGCGGTGAAGTTACGATTCTGAAAACTCGGTTGGAACTTGGGCCAGGCAACTGACCTGTGAAAAATTAACTGCTCTGTTAACTGACATTCTTAAAAAGAAAAGCCATGACGAAGTTTCTGTTAAGGGCGATTAAGGCCTTAATCGCCTGCACTATTCTCTGTCCATCGGCAAATGCCCAGAAGGTGTCAACACCTGGCGGCGAAGAGAAACCTCTTATCCAACTCCGTCCCGTTGCCAGTGGTGAACAACACGACATCTCGCTCAAAGAAATTGTGGAGAGGCGCCGAATCCGTGGCCCCCGCATTTCCCCCGATGGAAAAGCGATCGCCTTTATCATCGAACAAGCGTTTTTGGAGCGAAACGAAAGGGGCCGTGCTTTGTTTGTGGTATCGACAGACAGTGGGGGTGAGCCAGTTAAGTTACTTGAGGAAGAAAGTATCTCAAGTCTGCAGTGGGTACCCAACGGGAAATATCTCACCTACCTGTCGAGCCGTGGCGGCTCACGGCAAATCTGGCGAGTACCCGCTTCCGGTGGAGAGCCTGAGCAACTCTTCAGCCATCCCAAGGGAGTAAGTCAGTATGAATTGTCACCTAACGGTAAACTGGTCGCCTTTATCGCGGCGGATACTGTCGCGGCGGAGGGGAATAGGACAGTGGATGACGCTCAGGGTATTGTATTTAATCGGTCTGCTTCTAATGGAGTGTATGGTTGGGTAGCAAAGTCATCGAGAGGAAGAGCTCCAGAGCCGGTAAAGCTTTGGATCTATGACCTAGAGCAGCGGAAGGCAGAAAAACTTGAGCAAACAATTCGCTCTTGGCGTGTAGATGATCGAATTGGACTCGGCCTCGAATGGTCACCCGACAGTCGTAAGCTCGCAGTGCACATAAGCCGCCCCGCTAACGAGAGCGACATCGAAGGCCTGATTCAGGATATTTGGGTCTTTTTACTTGACACCCGCACATTCATTCCACTGATTACCTGGGGTGGCCTGAACTCTTCCATCAGCTGGTCGTCTGATAGTAATTCATTTGCTTTCCTCTCTGAAGGTAATACTGCAGATAAAGTTATACCGAAGCCGACGGCGCTCCTTGTTAAGAATGTCCAAAATGGCGGGCTTCGCGACGTCACACCGCGCGTCAGATTAAGGCGCGGCATGAATATTGTCGGCTGGAGTAAGGATGGGAGCAGCATTCTTCTGGAAGCCGCGATCTCGCCGCACAGCGAACGTGGTTTGTATCAGGTCAATTCAAAAAATGGCGAGCTCGCGAAGCTAGCTGTTGACGAGACTCATCTCTCAGCTTTGTCAATTTCAAGCAACCAAACCCGTGCGGCCTGCGTCCGGCAAGAACCAGCCACGCCACCTGAAGTTGCTGTCGTTAATCTAGAGAATGGGGACATAAGGACACTGACCGCGCTTCATCCTGAATATCAAAACATTCGCCTAATCAAACCGATCAAGCTCGTGTCGAAGAATAAGTTCAACAGCGAAGCACGAAACTATTTGCTTAAGCCGGCCGATTACGTCGCGGGAAACCGTTATCCGTTGGTGGTGATCTTGTACGCTTTCTCAGGCGATTTTTTGGCGGATAAATTTGGCAATTATCCGATACAGCCATTTGCGGCTAACGGTCTTGCCGTGTTGTGCGTCAGCACTGGTGGTCAGACTGAGCCTTACCACTACGGAAATTTCGACGAAGCAACCAGGTCATGGGCTTACGACCCGCTAGCCACTATCGAAGAGGCTGTTCAAATGGTAGCGAAAATGGGCATCGTCGACGAGAAGCGAGTAGGTATCATGGGCTGGAGCTATGGAAGTTTTCTAAGTACCTTCGCGATCACTCAAACAAACCTTTTCAGCGCGTCGTCGTCAGGCGATGGTTCACTTTTCAGTACGGGAACTTACTGGAACGCGGGCATCGAGATTCAAAAAATGTACGACGGTGTTCTGGGTGGCGGGCCGTTCGGTCATAGGTACAAGAACTGGCAGCAAATATCGCCGATGCTAAATGCTGATCGGGTGCGTATTCCGATACTGCTAGAAACCACAGAGCCCGGTGGCTTGTTAGGCGAGATCCAGTTTCACACGGCCATCGAAAAGCAGGGAGGAAAGTCGGAGCTTGTAATTTATCGAAACGCCATCCATGAATTCAATAACGGTCACCCGAAGCAATCATTCTACTCGATGCAGCTAAATCTAGACTGGTTCAATTTCTGGCTGCAAGGCAGAGAAGATCCCGATCCGGCGAAGCGCGAGCAGTACGTGCGCTGGCGCGCGATGCGCAACGCGCTGAAGAGGAATCGATCGGCGAGCATTCGCTGAGCGCATGTGGATTATCATGCGGCCTCCATCAGAATTGGTCGTATATCCAAGTTGTGTCACGTACGTTGCGTGCGACCTCTGCTCCCACTTGAGATTTCTGAAATCCTGCCGCTGCCTGAATGATCATTCTCTGAGTCGTAGCCGCGTCTTGCGTTGCTGCAATCTGACTTGTTAATGCCGTGTATGGACACGAGTTGAGCCGTGCGTTGTCCTTGAGCGCGCATGTTTCCGGCTTCCCATTGCCTGGATGATCTCGTCACATCCGCCTGATAACTCGCTTTGTATTGTACGCTCTTCGCTTGCCGGTTAATTTGAAGCATCCACTTCGGCGCTGTACTTCTCAATGCCAGTTCCCATCATCGCACCCGTCCGCGCAAGAAGGCGTGTGCAGAACAATGGATACTCCGCAAGCCGAGCGTTTCCCGATGAGCGGATCAACTAATACTTTGCCATTCGGCGGCATGGGAGCATAGAAAGATGGCGCTGATTTGAAGTAGCGAGGAGACCGTCGCCGTCTTCGTCAATTAGAATTGCGGACTGAGCACCCAGGATGTCAGCATAGATCGGATGTGTACCCC
>DATEUF010000037.1:0-2930 GCA_035283325.1 Pyrinomonadaceae bacterium
CTGTGGGCCTTTGCTGAATGAGTACGGTAAATTGAAGTAGAGGGAGTGATCCTCGGCGTTAGTTGCCGCATGCAGAAGACTATCTTTAGCAGTTTGTTCGACGCCTGGCCATTCTTTGGTTGATATTCTTCAGCGGCGTCACGTTTAAGGAGATACAAAATGAAATCCCGAATCTCGGCAACATTTATCGTCGCGTTTCTTTTAACGTGTGGATCTGCGGCCGGAGCAGGTTTCTGCCTTGTACCTGAGGTACCCGAAGCGGTTGACAGAGCCGAGGCAGTTTTTTCAGGAAAGATTGTCGACTTCGTTGCGGTGCGAAAGGATAACTCCAATTCCCCCTCGAGCAGTTCCGAATACATTGTCAAATTCGAAATCGAAGAATGGTGGAAGGGATCCGCATCTAGTGAATTACTACTCTTGTGGCGCCCAGAGGTGTTTGGTTGTTCCCATTTTCCCGTCGGCGAAATCGGCGAAAGATATTTGGTTTATGCTGAATCACCAAAGTCACAGGCTGTGGGGAGAGGCAGGCTGCTTGAGATCACAGCCTTAAACAGAACAAGCAAACTCCCTGCAAGAACTCAGATATTCAGTCAATCTGATTCGGGCAACGGGAGGAGAAAGCGATTGAAAATTGTTTATATCGCTCCCGAGCTAGACAGAAATGACGCCTCGAATGACATAGAGGTGCTGCGCCAGATCAAGGGTTGTGCGTGCTTGCTACCCTACTTCCTTCCAACATGCATGGACTCTACCTGGACCTTGCGCCAACCAAGGCCGGATGGCGTGTACAGTTCGTCGACAGCGGCGTCGTCATGCTGCGCTTGTTTGCGCCGTAAATTGAGGTCTTTCTAAACTGGTTGCCGCAGAATACCCCTGAACGAACGGATTGGAACTCATGCGCGGAGTTCGTTGATTATCTTGTTGCGCTTGCTACAGCCGTTGTTATTCCAAACATCAGATCGTCCCGGACCAATCCTCGTGGACTGGCAGCAGCAACACTGGGCGTAAGAATGGCCGGTGAGGCTTATGACAATTACCATCAATACATTGACAACCAAGTTGCCGGTTTTCACTGGGACCTGATCCAAGCCGGCCAAGATGCGGGAGTATATGCGCACGTCTTGGGAAATGCCGGCCTATATTTGTGGGGCGGGATTACCGGGAACATCGCACGCGGAGCAAACTCCCTCTTCGACAAGGTGCAATCGCTTTGGAAAGGACAGGAAGGTGACGGTGAGGTAGCAGGCAATGCTGCCGGCAAACGAGTGGGCGAGCACATCTGGAATTACCTAAATGGGAGACGAAAGGACGAGGACGCCACGAAGCTTGGGAACGATATTACTACTATATTGTGCGGGCCATGAGATGATTTTGCTGATCAGTTAAGACCATAGTTGTGTGCTCGCGTAGCGATCAGACAAAGCAATTGAAGGGTTGGATTATGGCTAAAGCGATCATAGTGTTATGCCTGGTTGTCGGAGCAATATCGTTATCGATATTCGCATTTGCGACTGTAGGCCGTGGGCCGTTGATCTCTAAGATCGAATCGCCTGATAAAACCTACGTGCTTTACCTGACAGGTAAGAAATCGAGACCTGCCGTTCCGATAATCGAACATTCGGTATATTTCGACCTGTACAGGCACGGCAAGCCAGTAGTCCGCGGACGAGAGCTGCACTCTGGAGACTGGTTTGATCCTGCATTTGAGAACCTCTATGGCGACCATAGTTGGGCAAACAATTCTACCCTCATGTTTCATCGACGAAAAGGACCGGAAAGAAGCCGTGACACTTTGAATGTCGCAAACAATACCTCGAAATGTATTAAGTTTTTAAGGGTTCAGTCGAGTGACTTATTTCTGTTGTTCGATTTGAAACCGCAGGCTCGGGCGAGATTGTCTGCATCTCCACAAACCTGGCTTAGTTGGATAACGGCAGAGGGAGAGTTTGAAGATGCCCAGAGCATTTCCAAGCTAGGTGTCAATTTTAAGATTGATTCTAGCTAGCCTGCAGGGGCCGTTCACTTACGAGATAACGATTAATGATGATGGGCCAACGATTTCGAGTTTCCAGTTACCCGAATATCGGCCTTAATGGCGCGCCGGTTTCTTCTTACTTGCATTGGCCAACCTTGAGTTACAAAGTCTCACGACGGAATTTCAGACACGCAGCTCTCACTCTTTTGGTTTGCGGCACAGAGGAATCGCAGAATCGTTCAGCCATGCGCTTGGATGGTCTGATTCGCTTCTTCTCCCAATAGTGTCAATTCTCGTTTAGAAGTGACCCCTTTTTCTCATCGAGAATTGACCCCCCTCGACGAAAAAAAAGAGAAGTTGAGTTAAGGCACGGCAGTATCCTCCTTCGTGGCTGAGGTGGGTGGAGCTGAGATGGGCGGAAGCATGAGCGACGATTTGTACTGACACCTGGGGTCATCCGGATGGTCCCTATGCTCATGATTTCAACTATGACGTTTGGGGCAACATTACGAGCCGCGTGGGCTGGGGTGGCTGGAACGCGCAATACACCGCCAGCTTCAATAACAAGAACCGCATGTTGACAAACCCAGCCAATGGTCAGGCCTTCACTTACGCCGCCGCCGGGAACACCACCTACGATGGTGGACAGACGTTTACTTATGACGCGCTGGGGAAGCAGGTCACGTCATCCTGGGAAGGATTGCAGCAGAGTTATGACGGTGATGGGCTGCGCGCAAAGAAAGTGATGAACGTGGTTGGCGCTACCTACTATCTGCGTTCGAGTGTGCTTGGTGGGCAAGTGATATCCGAGATTAATGCCAGCGGACTCTGGACGCGTGGGTATGTCTACCTGGGGTTGCAGTTGGTGGCTGTGCAATATGCTGGCGTGATCTGGGTGCATCAGGATCCGGTGACGAAAGGGCAACGATTGGTCAACATCAATGGAACTCTTGAA
>DATEUF010000038.1:0-30911 GCA_035283325.1 Pyrinomonadaceae bacterium
TCCGGTGAAACTGTCTAATGGTTTCGGATCCTTGGTCCATGTCCAGGGCTGCGGGGCAAAACTCATGGATTTGAAGATGCCGAAAAGCTGCATTATTGCGTATCGGAGGCCGCTCTCCAATCGCCTCAGGTGACTGTCCGAGCTTTATTGCGATCTCAGGGTGAGTCATTCCAGAAAAGAAGGTTAGTTCAATCATCCGTAGCTGCAAGGAAGGGATTGCATCCAGCGCTGCGCGAATGAATTCGACGCTGTTGTGAGATATTTATGAATGAGTCAGCAAGAGTCGTGGTTTGAGGTTTGCCACCGATCTTGCGCGAGATTTCGAATTGGTTTGTTAGACTGCCAGAAAGGCGCTCGATCGCGCGCCGGTGGGCAATAAGAATAAGCCAAGTCAATGGCCTCTCATTCTGTTTGTCAAACCGACTGGCTTGCTGCCTTATCTCTTTATAGAGACCAGACAACACGTCTTCCGCCGTCTGAGTGTTGCCCAGGATACACAGCAGCAGTCCGAAGAGCAGTCCATTCGTCGCATCATGGAACAGACTGAAAGCAGACTCATCGCCTTTGGCTATCCGTTGGATGAGTGAAGCATCCTGCTGACCTCTCCCTTGCTGAGCCGGTTTCACAATAAGCAATGCTCTTCGAGATAATGACAACTGCGCCTCCTTAAGGTCCGAAGACTCAATTCCTTATGATCTGCGATCCTGTAAAATCAAGAACGGCAAGGAAAGCTATCGCCGCTATGCGGACAGATGCTTAAGTCGCTAGGCTAAGCCAAGTGCAAAAGCCTCGTATGTGCGTTACCACACATATGTTGAAGAATATCTTATTCCGTTTCGCGCTTTGGAGAGCTCCAGCGGCTTTATTGGCTACCTCAGGCCGGAGAGGTCTAGCAATGAGACTTGCAGGGAAACGAAATTCGTCCATCCGATTACGAGTTATCAATAGCCAGCCAGCGGTCGAGGCGCCACCCGGCGGTCGAGGTCAGGTGGCGCACTATTGCTGGGGTAAACCGGGAGCACTTGCTCTTGCTTAGCGCCTAAATCGTGCGTCTACCAGACACCAGATTGATGGCTAGCACAATCACGGCTACTACGAGCAAGATATGAATCAGCCCACCACCAATCTGACCGATGAATCCGAGTAGCCACAAGATCAGCAGTATTACAAGTATGGTCCACAACATTTTGTCGATTCCTCTCTCTAGTTCCCCACTCGTTTCTTCAGCTCGCATGAGAAATGCGCAAGCTCTGTCTAATTAAATTTCAATTTGCGCGCGCTGCTCCGGCAGTGCTTTGAACAGACTGTCGAAGGCTGGGAGCGATTCGCCGCTACGGTGCTGTCGAAATTCAGTGACCCACGACAGGACGGCTTTTGACCATTTGTTCGGCCCGGGGGCAAATTCGCGCCCGGCTGGAATCTCCGGAGCTTGGCGTTGCTCTTTCTTGATGCGTCTGATTAAAGGTTTCGTATTCATGGTCTTCTACTCCCTATGGATGTTTGCGGACGAAGGGCACTCGGGGATGTCCTTAGACGGCTGCTCACTTCAGCAACTACCGGCCAGGCGCGCTCGCCCGAATCGTTACTTCTGTACCGCTGGGAAGTTCCATATCATCCTTCCCCTGAACGTAAACCGAGCCGGCTCCACCTGCCGCGCCCACGACTGCTCCGATCACCGCGCCTTTTACACCGCCGGCAATCGCGCCGATGATTGCGCCGACAGCCGTGCCTATGGCCCCACGCTCGACGGTTTTCTTTGTTTGACTGTCCCCTTCTGCCATGCCACCTTCATTGTCAACTTGCACGATGTCGCCATTCACCGTTCGCACGCTCCCGATAATTCCCGCGAACCTGTAGGTCTGACCGTTACGCAGCCGGATCGTCTCGAAGTTGAGCGATATCGCGGACCGGCCGGAAATGCGTCCACCTCGATCGACGCTCGCAACCGTGCCTTCGATAACGGCGCCTTCGTACTCGGCCGGCTGGCGCACTGTCATCGCGAACCGGTCACCCGGCTTCGCCTGCTTGGTGGTCAGATCAGTGTTGAGAACTGCTACAACACTCTCGCCATTTCGCACAATGAAATCGCCGCTCGCGGAACCTGTGGTCGGATACGCTTCCGAACCGTTAAGGACATTCCACTGCGCCGCATCGGCGGTCCGGTCATAAAGACAATCGACAACCACTGGTTGAGTTAGTCGGTCGGAATAGATCTGGCGTCTCACTCGCAGACTGCGCTCGTTTTCGACGAGCTCGAACGTAACGTTGAAATCATTTTCTCTATAGCCGTTCGAGTTGACGACTAACTGGTCTCCGCGCAACGTCGCGGTTACCCGGACCGATCTGCCGTCGGCCAGTTGTTCTTGACGCTCGCGACCGTCTGCTTCAAAGGTTGATTGCGGTGCGAGCGACGAAGCGATAGTCACTGTTGCACCACGGCGCTCAATTGCCAGCATCTCAGGAGAATCAAGTCGCGCCAGAATTTGGTCGAAGACAACCTGCCGTTCGTAGTCAGGTACATTCTGAGTCGCCCGATCTGCTTTGTCACGGGGGTTGTCGCTGCGAGATGAATCCAATCTAAACGTTCCGGTCAAACGATTATTTGCGTTATATCCCGTTTGCGGATAGGGGTTATTCTGCCAATCCGAAGAGAAGTTAAAGGCGCTGGCCAGCGTGTTTAGATCCCCGCGCAAGGTCGACCAATCGCTCTGCGCGCGGTCTGTAACCTGGTTGTTGCGCATGAATCTTTCCAGCGGCGTCGCCTGGCCGATTAGGCCTTCGACGTCGCCGGCAACCAACTGCTTGATGTCGAAATGATTGCGCAATTGATCTGTAGCCTTTTTGAAGCTTCTTACAGCATCATTCATGCTGCCTTCGCTTCTCGTCTGATCGTAGGGACTGCGGTCAAAAGCATCCGTAAGACTTGAACGGAACGTGTCGCCGCCAGTTTCAATCCGCCGAATTAGCTGATCGAGTTCTCTATCGGACAGCCGATACGACTGGCTTGTACTCACCGGCGGAAGAGTTTGCTGGTTCCACCGCCAGCTAATGCCATAGGCATTCGCCAACGCATTCAGGTCAGTTCCAACCGCTGCCCAATCGTTCTGCACCTGCGAGCTCAAGCGATTGCGATTCATGAAATCGTTGATGCGCGACGCCCTCTGCAGGACGTTCTGAACATCGTCAGCGGTCGAGCGACGACGATTGAATCGATCCCGCAACTGGTTGGTAGCGTTTTCAAAATCGCGCTCAACCGACTTGATGTGGTTTTGGTCGCTGGTTTCGTCGCTGCGGAGCTGATCAAGGGAAGTACTTAGACTATTGCGGAACCGATCTGAACTCTGTTCGAGCTGGCGAAGTATGTTGCTGACCTGGCGGGTATTGACGCGGGAAGATTGCCGCTGCGCTTTTGCGCTGAGGCCAATGCTAGAGAGCGTGACTAGTAGAAACATAGAAAAGATACGTTTTGAATTACTCATTTTCGTCCTTCTGCTCATTTGAGCTATCCCGAGTCAAACGTGATTTGTCCAGATTAAAGAACAACTTAAGTTATGAGTACCACTGAAGGCAGGGACTGTCGGTGCGCTAACACACATACCCGCAGGCAGTGAAGCAGGTACATGTCTTTCATGAAACCAGACTTAGGTTAAAGTGTCTGTATGTGCGTTGACGCACGTAATGAGAATGCTATAATGAATCAGTCCTGAGTGGTCGTTGTCCTGGAACATTGCGCTCCTCCCCATTGAAACAGAGCAACGGGTTTCTCATTACGCCGTCTGTGGCGAATTGCGGTGCACCGGCTAAGGGAAACAAGTCATGCCTGTACTTGCTAACCCCGATGAAGCGCTTGAAAATCATCTGCTTGCGGGTCTCTCCGCTGAGGAATTTGCACGCCTCCGGCCTAAACTTAGGTCCCTATCACTTCGCCTCGGTGAAGTCATCTATGAATCTGGCGAACAGATGGACTACGTCTATTTCCCGACGACCGCGATCATCTCTTTGCTCTACATAATGGAAAACGGCACCACTGCTGAAATCGGGGTGGTGGGCAACGATGGGCTGGTGGGCATTGCCCTATTCATGGGCGGTGATACCACTCCCAGCCGCGCGATCGTGCAGAGCGCAGGTCGCGTCGCCAGGCTGAAGGCAAAGGTGCTGCAAGCTGAGTTCACCCGCGGTGGCCGATTTCACGACCTCTTGCTGCGCTATACGCAAGCGCTGATTACCCAGATTTCACAGACCGCCGTCTGCAACCGCCTGCATTCGGTGGATCAGCAACTCTGCCGCTGGCTCCTGTTGAGCCACGACCGTTTGCCGTCAAACAGACTGATCATGACGCATGAGCTAATTGCCAACATGTTAGGCGTACGTCGCGAGGGCATTACTCACGCTGCCAAGCAGCTCCAAGATGCCGGGTTGATTAGCTACGTTCGCGGCGACATGACGATCCTCGATCGTCAAGGCCTGGAAGCAAAGGTCTGCGAGTGTTACCAAGTGGTCAAAGACGAGTACGGCCGCCTGCTCGGATAGGAAATCCTATTCATCCCCTTCTCCGCTGCCTTCGGCTTTGTGTGTTAGCGCACAGACCACCATTCTTTTAAGTCGTATACCCTCCGCAGCCGTTCTTACTAAATCACCTCTCGACACTGTGGATCAGGCCAATAACCTGGATCTCTATAGCCTGCTCGTGGCGGTGGTCGGCGCCGTGGTGTTCTTGACAGTCTATCACGCGATCTTTCGACTCAGACGTTTTGCGGTGTGAGGTACAAGGCGAGTGCAGCAGTATGTGTGCTGGCGCACATTCAAGAAGGAAAATGTAATGTAACCTTTAACCTGTTCTATCCCCCGCAGCGAACTCAGTAGTCCATGTCAGGAGGAGAAGTATGGAACCAAATGAAAAAACAGAGCAAAGGCGTGTTGTAGTCCATGGCCCCGGCCAACGAAGCGAGGTAGTCACCGAAAGAACACAAACAGCGCCGCGAGAATCTGGGCTCTCGACGGGCACGATTGCCATCATCGCTATCCTGGCGGTAATGGCTGTCGGCATCATATTCTATTTAGTGAGTAATAGAAACGCGAATGAATCAGCCAATAGAAACGCGAACATAGATGTGGCCAGTCAGGCGAACAGAGAGCAGCCGCCTGTGATCATCCAGCAGCCGGCTCCTGCGCAGCAGGCGCCTGTAATTATTCAACAGCCGGCTCCGGCCCAGCAGGCGCCCGTAATTATTCAGCAACCTGCACAAACGAGCCAGAGAGACAGCGCGAGTGACGACGCAAACATGCAGGAGGTTGCCACAAAGAGGCTGAGCGAGGAGCTGGATATGACTGCAGTTTCTGTAACCATCAGCGAAGCTCGAGCAGTCTTGACAGGGACCGTCAATTCCGAAGCCACAAAGACCCGGGCTGAGCGTTTGGTAAAGGCGGTTCGAGGCATGAAATCAGTCGACAACAAAATTGTCGTGTCAGGCTAAACGGTGCCGGTGATAAGCGTCACAAGGAGACACTCGATGCCACCAACCACAAAAAAACACGCCCCGCCTGCCAACAACCTTCTCGCCGCTCTACCAAGAAGAGAGTATCAGCGTCTGTTCCCTAGCTTGAAAGAGATCCCTTTGCTTTTCGAGGAGGTTCTCTACGAAGCTGGTGATCTCATCCAGAACGTCTATTTTCCCAGTAGTGGCATTGTCTCTTTGCTCGCTGCTGTCGAGAACCGGGCCTCGCTCGAAGTGGGCCTCGTCGGCAACGAAGGCATCGTCGGCATGCCCATATTCCTGGGAGTGAAGACATCACGTAATCGCGCCGTGGTCCAAGGTGCGGGCGTCGCCCTGAGAATGAAAGCACCGGCATTTCGGAAGGAGTGCGCCAATGGTGGTAGGTTACCACGCCTACTGCGACGATACGCGCACTCACGATTGACCCAGATCGCCCAAGCGGCTGCCTGCAACCGGTTCCATCCCATAGACGCACGTCTTGCCCGATGGCTGCTGATGACACGCGACCGGATGGGAGCGAACGAGTTTCAACTCACGCAGGAATTTCTATCCAACATGCTGGGCGCGCGGCGCGAGGGCGTAAACAAGGCTGCCGGCGCGCTGCAGCGACAGCACTTGATAAGTTACAGTCGTGGCACTCTCATGATTCTAAATCAAGCAGGCCTGGAGGCAGTCGCTTGCCCATGCTACGGAATTATCAAAGAGGAATACGATAGCATTCTCCCAAAATAGGAGCGCGGCATAACACTCACGCGCACACAACAATAGCACCGCTCGAAACCCTGCTGTGATAGGAAAGTTGCTCTAACTTGATGTTCAGTAGTCATCACAGAGCGACTAGGTGCGCCATCGCACTTATGTGATATAGTGCTGCGCACCGACAGCCCGCTTGACATCTGGATCGGGTTTTTTCCGATTGCCTCCTCTTGCCATCTGTTGCTGTTTTGCTGGACGAAAGCACCAACAGTTATTTTCAGTTGCCAGCACCAAACTCGGGAGATCGGAAGATGCGTATTTTACTCTATAACCCTGATAACGGTGTGACCCGCAACTTCATGCCGCATCTCTGGATGTTTCTCCTTAAAGCGCTAACTCCTCCGGGTCATGAAGTGTTGTTGATTGACGGGAACGCTAAGCCCATGAACGAGCAGGAGTTGGTGCGCTTTATGCGCGAGCAGCAGATCGGGCTCGTGGGCATTGGCGCCATGACCAGAATGATAGCCAAAGCCTACCGCGTCGCCGACGCCGCCCGCGAAGCGGGCGTGCTCGTCATAATGGGCGGCCCTCACGTGACGGAATTACCCGAAGAGGCACTAGGTCGTGACGGTGGGCCGCGACATGCGGACGCTGTCGCGCTCGGCGAAGCTGACGAGATCTGGCCCCGGATCGTTGAGGATGCCACACGTGGTCAGCTCAAGGACACTTATGAACCGGTGGACGAGACGGGCAAAGAGCGGAAGCCGAGTCTGCAACCTTATCCGGTGATTCCCTGGGACAAGATTGACCTTGACCAGTTCAATCTAATTCCCAAAGTATTTCGCTCATTAACGCAGCGACATGGTTCAGGCTGGCGGTACTTTAATTTGATTCCGGTGGAATCCGGGCGCGGCTGCCCCTATGGCTGCGAGTTCTGCACTGTCACCGGATTCTTTGGCGATTCCATCCGGTTTCGTACAAACGAAAGTGTGGTGAATGAACTCTTGCTGCTCAAGCGGCGCGCGCGTAAAGAGCGGGGCCAGGTTTCAATCTTCTTTATCGATGATAACTTTGCTATCAACATCAAGCGTACGAAGTCGTTGCTCCGAGACATTATTGCCGCTGGCGCCCAGCTACCGTGGACCGCGCAAATCAGCGCTAATCTGCTGCGTGATGAAGAACTCGTGGACCTGATTGCTTCTTCTGGTGGCAAGTGGATTTTCATCGGCATGGAGTCAATCGATCCCGCCAATCTTGCCGATGTGAACAAAAGCTTCAACAAGCCGGGAGAATATGCGGCGGTTCTCAATCGACTCGCGAGGCGCAACGTCTATGCGATCACGTCTTTTATCATCGGCCTGGACAACGACACGCCGGGCGTTGCGGAGCGCACGATCCAACAGATCGAGCAGTGGCCACCGGTAATGCCGGTGTTCGGCCCTCTCACACCGTTACCTGGAACACCGCTTTACGCAAGATTGGGAGCAGAGGGGCGGCTTACACGACCTAAGCATTGGTTGAATTTTGATCTTTACAAAATGGCCCACACGCCTTTGAAGATGACGATTCCAGAGGCCCAGATCGAACTCGACAAAGCCTGGAGAACTTCGTATAGCCCTGAGCGGAATGAGAACGTAATTAACTTGCTTAGCGGCCGGGGCCTGGATGCCGGGTTGATGCACTTTGTCATGCGCCTGTTTTTCCGCGGCATCTACATTCCCCAGATGAATAAGGTGGCCTGGGCAAGACTGATCGCTCAGAATCGAAAGCCTCTCCTTAAGCTTCTCAAACAAGGCATAGGTAAGTATCGCGAGTCGCGTTCCCGAGTCGCGGCACTTGCGCAACCGATGTAATTTCTGGAAAAAGGGTTGAGCTAGCCAACAACCGGCAGAATAAGGTCCTCCCTCTAAGGTGCAAGTATTCAAAGGTCGGATGATATTGGGGGACGGGACCAACCCGCGCCTAGAAGTCGATCTCGAGCTTGCCGCGGACGGACGTACCGAGGCTGTTGAAAAACTGGCCGAGCCGCGGGCTTGTAACGTTATTCTGCACGTCACCGGGATTGAAGTGATTAGTGACGTTAAGAATGGCGAACCCGATTCGCGCTCGTCGTCCTTCAATTCTGGGAACGAACTTTGGTATGGCGAAACCCTTCGTAACTTGCACGGCGAGCGACAGAAATGCTGGGAAGCGTCCCGCCCGATTGCTTGGGCCGACAAAATCCAAGCGCTCATTAACGAAGGAAAAAGGGAACCCTGATCGAATCTCGACCAGGGGTGAGACATTGATATCGTAGCGCATCCGCAACTGGCCATAGGCGAGGAACCGGTGCGGAGTGTCAAAGGGCTGTGGCCCGTACTCGTTCGGCCTTACGACGAACGCTGGAAAATCGCCGAGAAAGTTATCAATAGTGTTGAGATCGCCCCTAGCGTTGGACCATACGTAAGAAGCGTTCCACGTTCCCATGCGAGGGTTGTCATAGACTGCGAGCAGTTGCAACTCGCGGTAGCGCGAGCGGCCACGATTGCTGAGCACAAGGGCGCCTTGGCCTGATCCGTCAACGCTGTCGACGATGAAATCGTCGTTCGTTGAGCGGTGAAGATAGCCAATGCGTCCCGTCAGCCTATTCGTTATAGGGAAATCAATTTGCAAGCTCGACCGCACGCTGCGTGGGTTGCGCAAACGGGACCCGACTATGCTGGCGTAGTGACGCGGGCCCTCAGTTATCGAGATGCCGTCTTCGGCAAACGTGGTAACGGTGCGCTCCGGAAGCTTTCTGAAGTAGGCGACGCTAAGCGGAGTGCGATCATAGAAGAGACCAATTCCGCCGCGTATGATCGTGGCGTGGTTTCTGAGCGGCAGGTACAAAAACGAAAGGCGCGGTGCGATGGTGTTCTGCCGGGCCAGCCCGTCACGGTCGAAGCGCAAGCCGGCGTCGACTGTGAGCTTCTTATTGACGACCCACCGGTCCTGCAAGAAAACACTGGTTTCGTTTAGACTTTCCGAAAGCCTCACCGCAGCCCCAAACTCTATGCGCCGGGCTAGGGATTTGTCTTGCCGCCTGATCAGGATCGGGTTTTCACGGTACACACCCGTCACGCGAGAGTAATCGACTTCGGCGCCGAGCTTAAGAGAATGTTGACCGTGAAATTCAAGCCCGTGCGCGTAGTAAATCTCCCGCCACTGAAGCCGTTGAGACCGCCTGCGAATGTCGGCGAAGAAGTTACCGCCGTTTCCTTCCGGCAATAACTCAAGGGGTTGCATCCCCTGCCCGAAGACGTCAAGTTCAAAGGTCTTGTAACTCAACGTGGAAGAGAGAAATGACGCATCCTTGAAGATCGCCTGCTCGGAGATGGAGACGAGCGCGCCTCGCTGTTTCGTATTCGGCGTCGTCGGCTGCGGATTGAACGTATTGAGTCCGGCGAAGCGTACTTTCTGCGGAAAGAAGGCCGCGACAAATTTAGCGCTGTTAGTCTTGTTGATGTTGAAATCGAGCTGCGTGAATGAGCTGAAGTTCTCGTATGTTGAGTTGTCGCCCGGGGCCTCGAGGCTCGGCACGCGAATGCGAGTGAAGCGGTACTCAATAGACTGCAGGAAGAAAAATCGGTTGCGGGCGAGCGGGCCGCTCATGGTGACGCGCGGGCGAAATGAATCAATGGCACCGCTGAATATATTGCGAAAAGTTGGGAAGAAGCGCGCAGCCGAGACCTTGAATTTGTTGCCGCCGCCTTTCGTTTCTAGATCGGTTGCGCCGCCGGTAAGCCGGCCAAACACCGCCGAGAACGGGTTCTCTTCAGTTCTCACATTTGCAGCTGCTTCCAGCGGTATGTCAAAGGCAAGGTTTCCAGTAACGGGATCTGTGACGTCTACACCATTGACTGTGTAGGCGCTCTGGCCAGCCCGGGCCCCCTTTTGGTGGTCTACTCCGTCCATTCCGTGCACAACACCTGGAGTCAGCAACGGCGCGCTCTGATAGTTCTCGGCGGGCAGCGGCACGTCCTTCAGTGTTTGTGAGCGAACGGTATTGCTGGTGGTTGTTTCGGCTGCGCTGAGCAACCCCTCTTCCTCGCGAATGGTAACTGATTCGGAAATCGTAGCTTTCATGACGATTTCAACAGTCACTGCTATACCCGCCGGCAGACTGATTTCACGCCTCACTGTCGCCAATCCATCGGCCTCAGCTGTCAGCACATACGTCGCCGCCGGCAGATCTGTAAAGATAAAATTGCCCACATCGTCACTAACTACCTTGAGGAATTGCTCCGTCAGGGCCCGATTGACGAGCGTTAGCCGCGCCCCAACGAGCGAAGCCGGAGGCGCATCTGTGACTTCAGTGGTGACTTTGACAGTGCCTTTGATGCGGCCCGTCAACGGTTTGGCGACGGCGCTAGACAGTGATGAGAAGAAACTGAATATTGTAGTGTACAACAGGAAAGAGTAGAGCAATTGGCAATCAACCCAGGGGGTCGAGGCGTGACTTGTCAGTTTTCTGTTCATCCCAACGTCTTCGAACTAACTTTATGGGATCGGGCGTCCAGCGGGATTTCAACCGACGCAACTCGTTTTGTGTATTGGCATCGGAAACTCCGGGCTAGTCAGGTCATGAAAAACGAGAGAAGTCACAGAAAAATAGCGAGCCAATCTCAGTGTTGAAAGCTGAATTTCCAAAAGTGACACTACAAGTAACACAACCAGGAAAAGCCGTCTGTGCGCTTACACACATATAAAAGTTATGTGCGTCAGCGCACAGACCGGAAATCTGGCTTCACTTAGGATTCCTTTCCGCCGGGCGCTGAATGCGCCTGGCTCAATAAATGGGTCTAGAGGAAGGTGAGGGTTCAGCAATGTGGCATTACCCTTCCAGACTGGAGCGATTGAACGCAATATGTCGAGACGGTGGCTGAAAGAGATGAAAGCGTGCCTGAGGTTTTGAAAGGTTATGCAGGTACTACCGCGCACATCGCGAACAGGTCAGATGGATTTGCAGAGGTTGGTTAAGCAGGGGACGAGTGAGATTTCACAGCACTGGCTAGAAGCCATGCGTGGAGATGAATCGTCACCAGCAACAGAGAGAGTCAAGGAGCCATTGCTGCTTGACTCTTTGCCCTTGGTGCTGGACGAAATCCTCTATTTCGTCGAATCAGACGATAGCCAGATCGATCTTGCTAAGATTTGCCGCGCCGTTACCCGAAATCGAAGTCAGGCTCGCGAAGAGTTCGATGTCAGGGAGCTCGTGCGCGAATCTCAGGTTCTGCGTGAGTCTATCTTTCTTTACTTACATGAGCATGTCGCACAGTTCGCGAGACGGGATCGGGGTGGCATGACAATCTACCGACGCGCCGGTATCGCTATGGACCAGGCAATGCGCGAAACAATCAACGCCTTCGTCGAGGATCACACGGGGCAATTACGTCACTTGTCGCGCACCGATAGTCTCACCGGCTTGTATAATCACCGCACCTTCTACGAACGCCTGGATGAAGAGCTCAAACGTGCAAAACGTTACCAGAGCCCACTTTCAATTGTGCTCATTGATCTCGATAACTTCAAATCTGTTAACGACACCAACGGACACCAGTTCGGTGATTATCTACTGGTAAGGTGCGCCGAATGGTTACATGGCGAGTTACGTGAGACCGATATTATCTGTCGCTACGGTGGCGATGAGTTTGGTATCATTCTACCTGAAACGACAGGCGAGGAGGCCCTGGTGATGATGGCTCGCGTGGCTGCTGCATTCAGGAAGTTCGGCGCGCAAGAAGGAGCACCGGCGTCGTTTGGCCTGAGTTTCGGGCTGGCTGCCCACCCCGAAGATGACGGCACTGTAATACGTATGGTAAAGGTCGCGGACGAGCGGCTGCTATTGAACAAGCACGAGTCGACAGCTTTCTTACACCCTGTAACGGCAAAGACGTAAGGCTCATAAGTCGAACCGCACGTCGAGCCGTTCATTTCAGCTATTCCAACCGGGAACGCAACTTTGTGCGCTCTCTAGGCAAGGGCGGTTTCTTCACGGGAAATGAACTGCGTGATATTTCTTCCAGTTGGAATCCGGATGGTCGGCGCCCTGCCCCGAGAGACAAACAACATTAGCGAGCCCAGGCGGGCGCAAGAAGGGCTGCGGACTTCAGAAATTCGTTACCGGCGGCTCTTCGAGTCGGCACGAGACGGGATACTTATCCTTAATGCCACTACTCTAAAAATCACCGACGTGAATCCATTCATGACGGAGTTATTGGGTTATTCAGGCGAGGAATTTCTGGGGAAGGAGCTTTGGGAAATCGGTCTGTTCAGTGATAAGGAGGCGAGCCAACAGGCGTTCCGAGAGTTGCAGGTGGAGGGCTACCTCCGCTACGAAGACTTGCCGCTCCAAACCACAGAGGGAAAGATCCGGGAAGTGGAGTTTGTAAGCAACGTCTACGAAGAAGACGGCCATCACGTTATTCAATGCAACATCCGCGACATCACTGACCGCAAGCGAGCAGAGGAAGAACGCAGGCTGTTTTTGGCGAACGCGGAGGCGGCACGCGCAGAAGCTGATATAGCTAACGGCATCAAGGATGAGTTTCTCGCCACACTGTCACATGAATTGCGCACCCCCCTAACCTCGATTCTCGGATGGTCGCAGTTGCTCACCAACGGCAATCTCGACGAGCAAGGGTCAAAACGTGCAATTGAGACCATCGTGCGCAACGCTCGCGCGCAGAGACAACTCATTGACGATCTACTCGATATCTCGCGCATCATCACCGGCAAGCTCCGGCTCGACGTGCGCCCGGTCGAACTAGCGCCAACAATCGAGGCAGTCGTTGACGGCGTGCGCCCAGCGGCAGATGCAAGAAACATTCATCTCCAGACAGCACTTGATCCACGCGTAGGTCCGATCTCGGGTGACCCTGACCGACTCCAGCAAATTATCTGGAATCTCTTATCCAACGCGATCAAGTTCACACCCGAAGGCGGGAGCGTGCAGGTTCGGCTTAATTGCACCGACTCTGCGGGGTGCAGAGCCCGGACTCACAGCGCGGGGACCCCGGTCGAGCATCTCGGCTGGGGCGCCATTCGGGCTTGGGTGGATGACGGGCAGCCGGCTCTGGGTTCTGGGTCCCACGTCGAGATCACCGTCAGCGATACGGGGCAAGGCATCGCTCCGGAACTTCTGCTCCACGTCTTTGACCGCTTCCGCCAGTCCGCCTCCTCGAACACACTAAAGCATGGCGGGCTTGGACTCGGCCTCTCAATTGTGCGCCAGTTGGTTGAACTACACGGCGGGACGGTGGCGGCTGAAAGTCCGGGTGAAGGAGAGGGTGCTACCTTCACAGTCATACTCCCGGTGAGGAGCTTAAATCACAAAACGAGGGACGTAGCGAAGACGCGGCCGGTGATCGCGGGTAACACTTCAACCGAGCGCCAGCCATCGCTTAATGGGCTTCGGGTGCTCGTCGTCGATGACGAACCGGACTCGTGCGAGCTTGTCGCTGCAGTGCTAACAGGGCGCGGGGCCGAGGTGGTCTCTTTCGGATCAGCCATTAAAGCGCTGGAAGAATTGGAGCGGCAACCATTCGACGTGTTGGTGAGCGACATCAGGATGCCGGAGATGGACGGCTATGCGCTGATCAGCAAAGTACGCCAGCTTCCTGCCGAGCGCGGAGGAAGAATTCCAGCCGCGGCGTTAACGGCCTATGCCGGAATCGAAGACCGGCGGCGCGTTCTCTCGGCCGGTTACCAGATGCACATTCCGAAGCCGGTCGAGCCAGCCGAGTTGACAACCGTTGTCGCCAGTCTTGCCGAGCAATACGGCAAGCCCGTAGCTATCTATTGAAGGCCAGGACACCGAGCGGGTTCTCATGAGATAAATCCTTATACTAAAGAGGCCAGTGATGAGCGAAAACGTAGAGCAAGATGTGGACACGAGTTCTGCGAAGTTCAAAGAAGGGGTTGAAGCCGCACTAAATTCCGCAGAAGACACTAAAAACTGGAAAGCCGGTAATGAATTGGGCCAAGAGCTGAAAGCGGAAGGTGAAACTAAAGAGCCGGCCCCTTTCAACGAACCTTCGGTGCCGCTTTTTATGAAGGATAGTACAGAAGGCGATAAGGGAAACGCCCAGGATGAGAAGGATGAATCGGAAGAATAGCTACTCTTATTCCAGTCGTCTATTAGTTGATCTTGAATACCCCATCTTCCCGCCTGCTGCCGCCACCCTCAACCTGTTCAACTTTCTTGAGCACTTCTTTCGGAAAATTCTCCTCGTGGACTTCGTTGGATTCAAACCACTGACAAACCACATCGCCATCTGAAACCAGACTGTGGACCGTCATCTTGGGTCCCCCCGACCGAAGCTCAACTACATCGCCAATTTCGAAGTCTTCCATAACTGCCACTTCATAAACCAGTGACTCCAGTGATGTCAATAGCGGGATAGAACAGGCTTCTCCTCTCCGGCCGTCTCAGAATGTGGCAGACGGCACCAAAGCTCCCTGGCCGTTTCCTGGGTGTTGAAGGTTAATTTGTCCTGAATAACAACCACTATGGGAATACCACTGGAGGTGTGGATTGTTCATGCGCCGAAACACACATATTCCCAAGGCCTTAAAAGAAAGGGATGAGGTACTATCCGAGCAACCGATCGAACTCGTCTCTGACCACCCGGTAACATTCGCACACGGTCTCTTCCAATTTCTGGCGATCGAGGATCGTGATGTGACCGCGGACATAGCTGATTGCCCCGGCATCTTGCAGGCGACCGGCAGCCACGGTGACGCCTTCGCGCCGAACGCCCAACATGTCGGCAATCAGTTCCTGAGTCATAATCAACTCATCTGCCTTCACACGGTCATGACTTAGCAACAGCCAGCGGCAAAGTTGCTGCTCCACCGAGTGAAGACGGTTGCAAACCGCTGTCTGTGATATTTGAGTAATTAGTGCTTGGGTATAGCGCAGCAGCAAGTGTTGGAATTTTCCACCTAGCGCGAATTCACTTTGCAGTACCTTAGCCTTCATCCTTAGGGCGTCGCCGGCGCTCTGTACAACGGCTCGATTGGGCATCGTGCCGCCTCCCATGAAGAGGGCGATCCCCACCACACCATCATTACCTGTCAACCCCATTTCGGCGCTCGAGCCGTTTTCCATGGTGTAGAGCAACGAAACAATCGCCGTGGTAGGGAAATAGACGTAATCCAGGTGTCCCCCGAACTCGTAGACGACTTCACCGAGAGAAAAGGAGACTTGCTGCAAGCTTGGAAGAAGGCGTTCATACTCATCAACGGGAAGCGAGGCGAGAAGCCGGTTCTCATTGAGAGCGGAAGGACGTCTTAGAGATACTGACATGGTTGCTCTCCACGCCGTGGTTGCCCCAAAAAGGATCATTGGGCGCCAGGAGAAATCCCGGCTCTTTTTGACGAAGGAGGCGGAGGCCTTCCAAGAGCAGCCACAACCTAAAATAGCTTGCAGAAAGGATATCATATATGTGGTCTAGCGCACAGACGCATCTCTTTGCCTAGTCTAATCTGGTGTTACACACGGTTATCGAGAGAATTCAAGAGGTCGGACAAAGTTTGAAAATGAGGAGAGTACCGTTATGTTGTGGACTATTCTGGTAGTGTTGTTGCTGCTCTGGTTGGTTGGGTTTTATGGCGGCTTTGTAACCACCAGCCTGATTCACCTATTACTTATAGCAGCGGTCGTCGTTTTTGCGTTTAATCTTTTCAGGCGCCGAAACCCGGCATAAGGCCGAGAGAGAAGTTTGAGCTAGTACAATAGCGAATGCTAAGAATTTCGATCCCCAAAACTTCACAACTTTTGGAGAAATACTTTCGGAGGAGACTGAGAGATAGTTTATGACGACGAATATCCAACCATTGCACGATCGAGTGATTTTGAAACGCATTGAGGAAGGCGAGCAAGTTCGTGGCGGCATCATCATTCCTGACTCCGCGAAAGAAAAACCGCAAGAGGGCGAAGTGATCGCCGTCGGGGCAGGCAAATACAGGGAAGACGGCTCGCGCCAGGCCTTGGATGTCAAGGCAGGCGATCGCGTCTTGTTTGGCAAGTACAGCAGCTCGGAGATTAAGGTCGATGGGGAAGAGCTGTTGATTATGCGCGAGGATGAGATCCTCGGAATTATTAGACGCGGCGCTGCGGCTGCTGGTTCCGGCGGCGGCCATAAGGGCAGGAAATAGAGCGGCGAGTTCTGATGGCAGCATTCCTGACCGCATGAGTCCCACGGAGGGACATCACCAACAATTCTGCTTAGGAGAAGAAATAAAAGATTATGGCAAAGCAAATAGTTCTAGGCGGGGAATCGCGCGCGGCAATTCTGCGTGGCGTCAATAAACTCGCCGACACAGTGAGAATCACGCTCGGTCCGAAAGGACGCAACGTCGTACTCGACAAGAAATTTGGTAGCCCGACCATCACGAAAGACGGCGTTACAGTAGCGAAAGAGATCGAACTCAAAGATTCAATGGAGAACATGGGCGCGCAGATGGTGCGTGAGGTAGCCTCGAAGACCAGCGACGTCGCCGGCGACGGCACTACCACCGCGACCTTGCTGGCGCAGGCCATTTTCCGCGAGGGCGTGAAAACCGTGGCGGCGGGTGCGAACCCGATGGCTCTGAAACGCGGTATTGACAAAGCGGTCGAGCGCGCGACTCGCGAGATCAAGAAGATGGCTAAGCCGGTCACAGGAGACATGATCGCCCAGGTTGGCACGATCTCGGCCAACGGTGACGACACCATTGGCAAGTTGATTGCCGAAGCGATGCAGAAGGTTGGCAAAGATGGCGTCATCACCGTTGAGGAATCAAAGACGATGGAAACGGCTTTGGAATTTGTGGAAGGGATGCAGTTTGATCGAGGCTACCTTTCGCCTTACTTCTTCACAGATGCGGAAACCATGAAAGCTGTACTTGAGAATCCAGTCATTCTCCTAAGCGAGAAAAAGATTTCCTCGATGAGAGATATGCTGCCAATTCTTGAGCAAGTCGCCAAGCTGGGTAGCCCGATCTTGATTATCGCGGAAGATGTAGAAGGCGAAGCGTTGGCGACCCTCGTTGTCAACAAATTGCGAGGCACGCTCAACGTGGCAGCGGTGAAGGCGCCGGGCTTTGGTGATCGTCGCAAGGCAATGCTCGAAGACATTGCGGTTCTTACGGGCGGAAAAGTCATTAGCGAAGAGCTGGGGATCAAACTTGAGAACGTCAAACTTGAAGACCTGGGCAGCGCCAAGAAGGTAGTCATAGACAAGGAAAACACGACGATCATTGATGGCGGTGGCAGCACCAAAGACTTGCAAGGTCGCGTGAAAACGCTCAAAGCGCAAATCGAAGACTCTACGTCGGATTATGACCGCGAAAAACTGCAAGAGCGGCTCGCCAAACTCGTGGGCGGGGTCGCGATAATTCGCGTAGGAGCAGCCACGGAAACGGAACTGAAAGAGAAGAAGGCGCGTGTTGAAGACGCGATGCATGCGACCCGCGCGGCGGTTGAAGAAGGCATCGTGCCCGGTGGCGGTGTGGTTCTGATTCGCGCGGCGAAGGCGCTCGACAAATTCAAGCTGTTCGAGACAAACGATGACGGCGATTTGCTCGGCGATGAAGATGAGCAAATTGGTGTCAATATCGTCAAGCGGGCGCTTGAGGAGCCGCTCCGTCAGATCGTCTCTAACGCCGGCAAAGAAGGCGCCGTGATAGTCGAGCAGGTTCGCTCCGAGAAGAACGCAAACATCGGCTACAACGTCGTTACTGAGAAGTTTGAAGACCTCGTGGCTACAGGCATTATTGATCCCGCCAAAGTCACGCGTGCCGCGCTGCAAAACGCCGCGTCGATCGCTGGTTTGATGCTAACAACCGAAGTCCTGATTTCAGAGATTCAGGAAGACGACAAGCCTGGCGCAGTGTCTGGCGGCATGGGCGGCGGCATGGGCATGTAATGTAATGGATAACAGGAGGCCCATCTCTAGTCGGGTAGCCAAGATCCGCTGGCTTCGCGCCCATCACTTGCTGTGGGCAGGTTTTGTGCCGGACGACCGCCAGAACTGGCGCGAGATAATAAATCTGATGAAAGCAGACGGCTTAATTGCTAACAGCACGTATCCGCTCGACGTGAACCTTCCCAGCTTGATTGCAGAGGCGCTCAGTCATTGATCCCCCTAAAAGGAATCACCCATGAAGAGCCACCTGTGGTTTATTTTCACCCTCGCGATAGTCATTTCATGCGCGACGCTCGGACTGGCGCAGGATGCCAACACAACACCTCAGCGCATCTTCACGCACAACGGAAGGATCGAGACGAGTTACGATCCGGTTAAAGAGATCACGACTGTGCGGCTTAATCCAATGCAAGTCTATGGCGAACCTCTCGCTTCATCAAACTATGTCGGTGGTGATGAAGCGAGGTTTAATGCCTCGTTTACCTACTCGGGACGAACATTGAGAGCCCAGCCCAAAAGGGTACTCTTCTCACTCGTCTCGACATCCGAAGACTGGAAGTACACAGACTTCCGCAAACTCAGTGCTTTAGTCGATGGAAAACATCTGAAATTAGGGCAGCTGGAGAATGTTCCTTCATTCACGGTAAATGCCCCTGCGAATGCGAGTTCAGACGACTATATTAGTCAAAGGATCGCCATCTCCCTCCCCTATAAGACATTCATCCGGATTGCGAATGGGAAAAAAGTCCAAATTAGGATGGGGCCCAGAGAATTCGAGCTTGAGAAAAACCATATTGAAGCCCTCCGCTACCTCGCTACTCGGATGGTTCCATGATTGGGTGGCCATCCTGACTGGGCGAGGCAGGTTGAGCGCTGAGGTTGACGTCGTACGAGGTGCTGCCCAGCAGGCTTTCATAGGGTGAAGTAAGCTTAAACTGTGATCTTCCTACTTTGTGCGTTCGATGCAGAGTAGGTTCAAGGAGATTCGCATTGGAAACGACAGTTAACAAGATCGTGCCACACGAAGACATGGAAATGGAAGTACACATCCGTTTTCTTGATGAGTCTCATCGCCCCCACCCAGAAGCCAATGTGATTGTTTTTATTGAGAAGCAGGATCATTCTCTTTCTGAGGTAAGGAGTCTTGCGATCCACAAAGCGCTCGACTTTCTCTCTCAGATAATACATTCAGAAGGCAAGTCGCATGGTATTTGAGGCGCACTCAGTCAAGCGGAGATGCTGAAGTCAGGGCTCGATTAGCAGGCTGAAACAGATTAGAACCTCTAGTTGCCGCAGAGAATTCGACGCGAAAAGAAAAGAAAGCTGCTCGCGCCTGTTACACTGAATCTTCGGTACGGAACCGGATAGAGAAGGAGCACATCATGAGCGAGCAGGAGAACACGAACCTGGTACAACTAGTCTACGAGAATTTCAAGAGTGGAGACATTAAGGCTCTTCTCAATCTGCTTTCAGATGACATCGAATGGCAATTACCGGAAATAGAGAATGTGCCATTTGCTGGCAAACGTCGAGGTCATGAACAGATGGGGCAATTCTTCGCTTCGCTAGTTGATACTCAAGAGGTTCAGCATTTTGACCCAAGAGAGTTTATCGCTCAGGGTGATAAAGTCGTGGCTCTTGGTTATTACGCGTGGCGTGTTAAAGCTACTGGTAGGGAGTTCGGGGGTCACTTTGCGCATGTGTTCACAATGCATAATGGTAAAGTCGTGAGATTCCACGAATACATGGATACTGCCGCTGCCGCTGCTGCTTATCGAAGAGACAAGTATGATGAGGAAGATGCACGGTGAAAAGAAGTAACAAAGTGTGCCGGGAATTGAATCACCAATAAAAACAGATCACTCAACGGGGGATACGTATGTCCAATGCGCTGAGCCAATCTTCCAAAGTTGCGAGGCGATCCTCAGCTTCCTTACACTCGGTTGCCGTCAAGTCACTGGCGAGCTTGTTTCTAAGTAATTCCAACTCATCGCTCAATTTTTGAGTCTTTGCGATGTCTGCTTGAGACAGGCCGGCTTTGTGAATCCCGTACCAATCCGCCAAACCCTGGCTCAGCTTCTGAGCCCTGGCCAGGATTTCCTTTTGACCGGGCAGTTGAATATCGACGCGCGCGAGCACACCAGTCAAAGGCACATACCAAACCCTTAAGGGTGCCTTTAACCAAAACCCCGCGGCGATTCCTGAAGCCAGAGGCTCCGAGCCCAGAAAATTTCTTTCCCCCAATTGCAACAGTTCGCGGACGCGCCAGCAATGATTGAGATCGAACTTCCGGCCGGCAACTTCAAGCTTGTCCGGCGACTTGCCGCCGGAGCGCCACATAACTCGCCTGCCACCCGAGAAAGTTGGTAAACCCCCGGTGTAGGCCAGTGGCCGACCGGTTACGAAATACGCACGAGAACGAACTATGCGAAAAAAAGTCGCCCAGATTTTAACCAGCATCTGAATAGAGATGCCCATACCAAGCAGTCCCAACAAAGCAACTAAACCCAGGGCAAGTAGGTTCTGAAAGTTTCCCCGCTCCCACTGCTCCCTAATCCTCGCCGGAAAGTTTTGCCAATCGAGCAGGAATGCCAGCGGGATAGCTAGGAGCACGATCGACAAGATGCCAAAATAGAAAAAAACTCCAAACGTGTGTAACAAAGCTCTCGCGAGTGCCAGAGGGATTCCGCCGGTCATGTACTTGTTGAAGTATACTTCCTGGAATTCGGATCCCTGATGATGGGAAATGACATATTCAGATGTCATGATCTGGGCACGCCTGGCTCTGTTAGTCTCAAGCGGAACTGTCGGAAAAAATCAAATCTCTGCGTGTGAACTCCGCCGTCTCCGTGTCTCCCGGTTGAAATTGGCTAAGAACAAGCTGGCCACGGAGGCACGGAGAACACCGAGAACTTATTCGAAGCTTTCCGAGGTTTGTTGGACATCTTCATGGACAGCCATTGCTGATCTCCGCTGTAAGCTGGTTGGCAGGAACGGCTTCGCCATTGGATCTCACTATCCATACGGCAGTCTCATTCAAAGGCCTGCCGCTGGCTGACATCACTATCCTCGCGGTAACGCGCCAATTGCGGCCCGCTGCTACGGCAGTGATGTTGTTGGTTTTGCTGATGCGACAAGAACTCGCCTTACGGTTAATGATCGAGCGAATGATCGCAATCGCTCGCGCTCGTGTTGTGGCAGGCGCCGCGAGCGCGTTCGTGACAATCGAACAGGCGACGAGCAGAAACGACATGAGACCGAGGCTAATTTTCATAAGCGAAGATTGAATGGAGTATGCATTTTCCCTGCCAGGTGCCACTGGGCGGTTCTCGTTTTCCTGGGTGCAAGTTTCACTGGCTAGTGACGCGATAATACGTGAAAGTCTCAGACTTCACTTCGTCGCTCCATTTGCATTTCTTGGGCCAGTACTGTTTCGACTCAGATTTCAAGGTCAACGTATCGCCTGAAGAATCTATCTGCAGACTGCAAGAGCTCCAATCTATCGATAGGTCCGGGCATTCTCCTTTTGCGGCCGCCGATATCCAGATCCCCGAAAGAGTATCGCCTTCTACTTTTTTGCTGATGAAGATGAGCTCACCTGCCTCGATCTTATCGGGCCACGTAGGTGGCATTTTGCGGACATATCCTTCGACCTTGACTGGCTCGCCCGGATGGTATTCTCGATCAGCTTTGTTCAGATCCAGCAACTCAAACACCAGCGACCCATCTTTGTTCTGCCATTTCCCGATCGCCTTTTCCCAATTACCACCGGACGGCTCAGAGGTCGAATTGGGGCACTCCTCTTTGATTCTTGTTTCGAGCCGAGAGACCTCACCGTTCAGATACTTCTCTCTTCCCTTGAGCCTTGCCATCTCTCTCGTCGTCTCATCAACTCTTCCCTTCCAATAATCGCGGTTCCGGTTGGCTAAACTAATCCCCACTCTCGACACTTCGGCAGCGGTTACGGCGGCGATAGCTTGGGTCAGGTTTTTCTTATCAGAATTCAACTGATCGTTTGCTTCACGCGAAAAGAAAAGCGAGGTGACGTTCTAATCCGGGTCCGCGCCGTGTTGACTCGCTCGTCAGCTGCCGCTTGCCGACATCACTATCCTCGCGGCAACGCGCCAGTTGCGGCCCGCGGCGACGGCAGTGATGCTGTTGGTTTTCCTGATGCGACAGGACGTCGCGTTTCGATTGATGATCGATCGAACGGTCGCAATTGCCTGAGCACGTATCATGGCAGGCGACGCGACTGCTCTTGGGTAAATGGAACATAGGATGAGAAACAGCACGGCGGCAGCCAAACTGGTTTTCGAACGGGAACAGTTCATGGTTGTATGCATTTTCCCTCCCAGGTGCCACTTGGCGGTTCTCGTCTTCCCGAACTGCGCCGCCACGTGCCGCTGAAACTTTGACCATCGGCTGCCAACGTGAAGCGTACCACTCTGCGGCGTTTGTTCTGGTCTCGCAGCCCAGCTCCCCTGCGAAAACGAATCCGCGTTTGCGCGAACAAGTCAGAATTCATTAGCAACAGCACCATTGTCAGTATTGAGATTTGTATCAGAATTTTCCGCGGCATATTGATTCTCCTTTGCCAAAATCGAGATCGCTCGTTTCGGTTTGCAGGTTCTCGCGCGACGCCTCCAATTGCGAAGGTTTAAAGCGCACCATGCGCGTTCCATTCTCAACAGGCAGCAGTGGCCGGAGCCGACGTCAAAGGACCAAGCTACCTTCGGTATTGTCTCACCTATATTTGTATGCCATCTCGAGTAAATGCTGATGTAAAAAGCCCTCACGGCTTCGCGGGCTTCTTTTCCTGTCTGCGGGCAGTTTACCGAGGTCGTGGTTAACCAACGCGCATGCCTTTTCAGAATTTTGAGGGCGCCGCATCAGGCCGTCCGATATTGAAATACAGCTGAGACCTTTCGGTCTGCGCGCCCATTATTTATCGGCGGGCACTTCGATCTCGCCCATCGACTCGGTTGCTGGCGGGACTTATCAGCTAGATCGAGGCAAATTTTCGCAAGCGAAAGCTTCATGGCTGTACGCATTTCCCCTGCCATGTGCCACTGGGCGGTTCTCGTCTTCCTGAGGTGCGTTGCCAGGCGGCGTCGCCGTCGGCGCTGGACGTTGGGCGTTTCCAATGCCCGCAAAAGCCAGGTTAGGAGCGGCAAAGGTGTAACCTAAAAAGGGGAGAAGCCATAGCAACAAATGCGCATTCCACCGAGCGGCGCGCGTCGCTATGTTAGAGCAAGTAAGATCATGATCTGGTTTCATCGCAAGACTCCTTTTAAGTATAAAGATCTCAGAGAGACCGATCGCTTCTGAAGCCAACCGGGCATCACTTCCGTGGTCGCACCACTGCTTTCCGCTGGCACACTGATGAGAACTCGGTTCGCGCCCTGGTAAGTCCCCTCTCTTTCCTCCAACATTGTCGGGCCGTGCTTCTATTGCACGGTCACATAGCATCTCGACGCGACCTTGTCGTAGCCCGCATCGAGATAGGTGCGGATCTCGTATTCGCCCGGCCTTTGGATGGTGAAATTTCGAGAGAAATTGGACTGGTTGAGGTCGGCCAAATATTGCCATGCGATGTAGTTGGTTGAATTTATCGGAAAGAGGCCGATCCAGGAGCCTGTCGGCGGATTATCGCCCGGAACAGTCACGCGAGCGGCAACTTGCTGTCCCGTCCTGATGTTATCACTGCTAAGCGCGAGGGTGAGGGCCGACCCTTGACACCCGCGTGCGACAATAGGGCCCGGTGCCGGCAGCCGCTGGCTCCCGGCGCCGCCGCCCCCAAGAACCGTAAAGCTGCAGCGGACCGCCACGTTAGTGTAGCCGCTGTCGAGAAAAACGCGGACCTCATATTGACCCGGGCCGTCCGTCGCAAGGAAGGTCTTCCTGAAGCTGGGTTTAAGGGCAGCCAAATAATCGTATCCACCGCGATACAAGCCCCCCTTATAAATAGTGAACCAGGAGCCTTCAGCAGGGTTACTATCAGGTACGGTAATGGTTACCGTAAAAGGTTTGCCAGGTTGTACAACGTTCGGCTCGATAGTCACTGCGTAACCCGCCGTTCCCGGACAAGTTACACCTGGTCCTCCACCGCCACCGCCGCCCGTATTGCCTCCAGCGCCACCGCCGCCACCGCCAGGTGCCGGCGGTTGAATGCCACTCATCCGTGCCTGCAGGCGTTCGCGCAGAGCACCACCGCCTTCACCGTTGCTCGCAACAACGATGTTGACTGCGTTACGTACGGCCGCCAGCGGATTACAGATGATTACCGATGTGTGGACACCTGTAATGCCGACCGCAAAATTGCCGGCCGCGTAGTCGATGCGATGCCCCTCGGCTGTCAGCGCCGCTGAGGCCCGGCGCAGGCGATCGTCATAGGAAATTGCGAGGTCCTGTTGGCCGCGAGACCAACCAGGCGCTTGCGCAAACGATAACGTGGCCGAACCGAAAATCACAAAGGTAGTTAATAAGCTCCACCAGCAGTTTCTGCCCAAACTTCGCTCACGCGGACACAAAGTAAAACAAGCCTCTCCAAGAAAACCGAATTGAAGCCCTTTCATATTGTCCTCCCTTAAGAAGTTTAATAATTTCACTATTCGGACAGGTGCTCCGTGATGTATTCGCGGGCTTTTTCCTTCGAATTGATCTCGTGCCGGAACTGATCGGTTTCCGACTTCAGGCTCCAATCAACATGCTCGCTCACAAACGCCATGTAGTTATCATTGGGAGTGCCATCGGGATCAAAAATCCCAATCTTTTTGCAAACGTCCTTGAAGAGATCGGTATCGAGCGGCGATTCGCTGGCGGCCAGGGCGGCACTGTAAAGGCGATGCTTCTCATCATTTGTAAAAGAAACCGTACTGAATTTGCGATCACCAGATGTGCCGGCGCCCATCTTGGAGTGCCCGAGCTGCACGCCGATAGCATGATCGCGACTAGAATCGTTGTCAGAAATGCTTTCATGCGTCAGCCCTTTTGAAATTCGCCACGACTTCTCAACTTTCAAGCAATCCGCTAACTGAATCGTCGAGGCACCCAGTTGTGATAAGATTCCACGAAACTTCGGCATCCCCGACGAGGAAAATTGTTAATTTTCCGACGAAAAGCTTATCTCACAGTCATAGCGTTGAAGTCCTGAGAAAAGCCTGAAATTCTGCTGAAATCTTATTCGATCAGCGCCAGTGCCGATGAACAAGCACGTTCCCCGCATTTACCGCCTCGATGACATCGAGATTGACACCTCACAGGTCTGCTTGAAACGCGACGGAAAGGAACAACATGTCAGGCAGAAGACTTTTCAGGTCCTCGTCTATCTCCTTGAGCAGCGCCAGCGCGTAGTGTCGAAGCATGAATTAATCGAAGCGATCTGGCCGGACACGGCTGTGACTGATAACGCATTGGAGCAGTGTTTGGCAGAAATTCGTAAAGCCCTGGGTGACGATTCCCGCCATCCGCGGTTCATTAAGACAATTCCTTGAGCCGGTTACCGCTTCATTGCAACGGTTGTAGCGGTTGCGCCGAACGAATCGTTAGACACACAGCCAGAGCCAACTTCAGTCAGCTACCTCGTACCCGAAAAGGCGAGCAGTAATGCTCCGCCTGATGGGTCTCCTTTAGTAGCATCGACTCGCTCGTTGGCTCATCGGCCGCTGGTGATCTTTGCTGCTTTAATTCTAATCGCGGTTTTCGCGTTTGGCTTTAGTCAATCCCTAGCACGTCAACGCCAACTCCGCTACAATTGCCGCCTTATCTGTGCTGGGGGCTCTCGAGATACAGGGTTCTTTTCAGCAGGCAGCCGGACATTAGGAAGGGCGGCGAGTAAGCACACTGGTTTCCGTTGGCGCTAGACTGGGCCGCTACGAAATCCGCTCGCCGATCGGCGCGGGCGGAATGGGTGAGGTGTATCTAGCGGAAGATGTGCAACTCCGCCGTCGAGTGGCATTGAAGATATTGCCCGGCGAGCTTGCAGCCAATCAGGATCGAATGCGGCGTTTCATTCAAGAGGCGCAGGCGGCGGCCGCGCTCAATCACCCGAACATTGCACACATCTACGAGATTGGTGAAGCTGACGGCGTGAACTTCATCGTGATGGAGTTTGTCGACGGCAAAACTTTGCGGGAAAAGATCCATCAAGAGAGGAGCGAATTAAGAGTTCTGCTCAAACACTTGCTCCAGGTCTCTGAAGGGTTGGCGAAAGCACACGCCTCAGGAATCGTCCATCGCGATCTCAAACCCGACAACATCATGATCACGCGTGAGGGGCACGCGAAGATCCTCGACTTTGGGTTGGCGAAACTCATGGAAGGACAGGGAGACACGGAGACGGGGAGAGGGGGAGACGAGAATCCGACGATCGCCCTTTCCTCGCGTCCCCCCGTCTCCCCGTCTGGAACTTCGCCTGGCGTCGTTATGGGCACGGTCGGCTACATGTCTCCCGAACAAGCGCAAGCGAAACCGGTGGACCAGCGCTCAGACATCTTCTCGTTCGGCTGCCTCCTCTACGAAGCAGCCACTGGTCGCAAACCTTTCGCGGGAGACTCCATCATTGACACTCTCCACAAAATCATTCACGACCCCGCGCCGGCCATCACTGACTTTAATCCGTCAGCGTCACCGGAATTGCAGCGCGTCATCCGCAAGTGTCTGGCGAAAGAGCCGGAGAAGCGATACCAGACAATTCGCGACACCGCCAACGATCTTGAAGAATTGATCGAAGAGGAGAAGGGCGCAAGCGGCAAAGAGCGCTCGGTAGCGCCGTCCACGAACACGACCACGAGCAGCGCGCCAGGTAGCACATACGAGGATGTGCGCGCCCACAGCACTGCGTCCGTTAGCCAGCAACCCGCCTCGAGCGCCGAATACGTCATCACCGGAATCAAGCAGCATAAGCTGGCAGTGGTGATTGCCCTCGTGGTACTTGTCGTCGGCGCGGTCGGTCTTTTTCTTTATCTACGCGCGCGATCCGCACACATAGCAATCGAATCAATCGCCGTGATGCCGTTTGTCAATGAAAGCGGGAATGCTGATGTTGAATATCTTTCGGATGGCATGACTGAAACGCTCATCAGCAGTTTGTCGCAAGTGCCGAATTTATCGGTTAAAGCTCGCTCGTCTGTATTTCGTTACAAAGGCAAAGATATGAATGCACAAACGATTGGAAAGGAATTGAATGTGCAGGCCATCTTGAACGGGCGAGTCATTCAACGCGGCGACCAACTAACTTTAAGTTTGGAACTCGTTGATGCTTCCACCGAAAATGTTCTTTGGAGTCAGCAATACAATCGCAAGCAATCCGACCTCGTAACACTCCAAAGCGAGATTGCGCGTGATGTGTCGAGCAAGCTCAAGTCTAAACTGTCGGGTGCGGATGTAGCGAAAGTCGAAAAGAACTACACCGCTAATCCCGAAGCATATCAGCTTTATTTGAAAGGAAAGTTCTATTGGAACAAACGAACGGGCGAATCCCTCAAACAAGCTGCTGAGCTTTATCGGCAGGCGATCGAGAAAGACCCGAACTATGCCCTCGCCTATTCAGGTTTGGCTGAAACATACGTTCTCTTTTCAAGTTACGATGTTGCGCCGGCAAACGACAGCATGCCTCAGGCGAAAGCGGCGGCACTGCGGGCATTAGCGATTGACGATTCACTGGCAGAAGCACACACCGCTCTCGGATTTTATCTTTCCAATTATGAATGGGATCGGGATGGCTCGGAAAAGGAATATCGCCGCGCTATTGAACTCAAACCGAATTACGCGACCGCCCATCATTGGTTTGGTTCTGACCTCTCGTATGTAAAACGGTTTGACGATAGTCTTGTTGAGCTGAGGCGTGCCGAAGAACTTGACCCGCTTTCGCCGATCATAGGTACGAATCTCGGTGACATGCTCGTCTTCGCTCGCAGGTATGATGAGGCGATTGCACAATACAAACGCACTCTCATTCGTAACCCAAATTTTGCCTACGCTCACCGGGCTTTGGGTTGGGCATATGGCTTAAGCGGAAGGTATAAGGAAGCCATAGCCGAAACGCGCGCGGCTATCGAACTGGATAAGGGTTCCTCAGCAAAGGGATATTGGGGACTGTGGCTGGCAAAATCCGGCAAGCGCGACGAAGCAGTGAAGCTGCTCAGCGAGTTAAAACAGGAAACGACCCGGGGTTATGTTCAGAGCTATACTTTTGCACTTATTTACACTGGGCTTGGTGATAAAGAAGGAGCATTGAACTGGCTCGAAAAGCAAATGTCGGATCGTTCAGAAACCGCCAATACATACGCAGTTGCCCCGGAGCTTGACGATCTGCGCTCCGAGCCGCGATTCAAGGAAATGCTGAAACGGATGAATCTGCCGGAATGAATTTGAAAGTGGATGAATAAAGAACTGGCAACCAACACTACTCTGTCGCACTACCGCATCGTCTCGAAGATCGGCGCTGGCGGGATGGGCGAAGTGTATCTGGCCCAGGACACCAGGCTCGATCGGAAGGTGGCGATCAAATACCTGCACGAAGAGTTCAGCAAGGACAGAGACAAGTTGGGCCGCTTTATCCAGGAAGCCAAGGCAGCTTCTGCACTGAATCACCCGAACATTCTGACCGTTTATGAGATCGGTGAGGTAGACGGCAAGAACTATATCGCGACCGAGTTGATCGACGGCCAGACCCTGCGTGAGCATCTTTCGCAAAAGGAAACGCTGCAGCTCAATGCGATCCTGAAGATCGGCGTACAAGTGTCGGAAGCGCTCTCCGCGGCGCATCAGGCTGGGATTATCCACCGCGACATCAAGCCCGAGAACATCATGCTGCGCAAAGATGGCTATGCGAAGGTGCTGGACTTAGGTTTGGCGAAATTGTCAGAACCGAGAGCGGTAGCGACCGGGTCGGCGGGAAGCGAGGACGCAACCCGGGTCCAAGTCAATACCACTCCCGGAATGGTGATGGGAACGGTTTCGTATATGTCGCCCGAGCAAGCCCGCGGGAAAGAGACCGACGCACGAACGGATATTTGGAGTTTGGGAGTCGTCTTGCCTGTGTGACGGCATATTCAAGGCTTGAAGAGGTCGTCACATTCTGCGTAGGGAAACGAGCCGACGCGATCGACAAAATAAAAGAACTGGAAGAGAAATACACCCGAAAGGAAGCGATCGGACAATACATAGCTGCCGTATATGTGGGGCTGGGCGATAAGGACAAAGCGTTTGAATGCTTGGAAAAAGACTTCCAAGCCCGAAACGGGAAGCTAGCAGAAATCCGATGGCAAATTCAGTTTGAACCTCTTCGCGACGACCCGCGCTTTAAGGATTTAATCAAGCGAATCGGTTTGCCACAGTAGTGCGAACTGCTAGTTTGCGTTCGGCGCCGGAAGTGGCAAGCTAACTTCCGCCTAATACACACCCTCTCCAGAACCGGTCAAGACACCACACGCTTCAGCGTCGTGGAGCTTCAATTTCCACCTAACACGCACCCTCTCCAGAACCGGTTAAGACACCACACGCTTCAGCGTCGTGGAGTTTCAACTTCCGCCTCACGCCCAAGACGTAAGAACTGTTTGACCTGTGCCGTGGAATACTCGCCCACCGTGCCTGCATAGAACGATGGTTGCCACACATCCCAGGCATTAGTTTGTTTCAGCGCGCCCCAGAAGTGCGTCTCCATCCACTGCCGCGTATTGTTCAAGAGTGCCAGCACACATTGGTAAATACTTAAGCCAGGGATCGCTTGAATGAGTAGATGCATGTGATCCGGAAGCAGACTCATTCGATTCACCGCAAAGCCGTGTTTTCTTCCAACGGCCATCACGTAATCGAAAAGCCCTGGGGCCATCGCTTCATCAAAAAGCGGCACGCGGAACTTTGTTACCAGCACCAGATGGTAATCGAGCGTGCAGAAGCAGTGCGCCAGTGAAAACGCGGGAGATTTAAACGCAGGATTCCGATACTTGAGCGCCTTCGTCCACTCACCTGAGTAGCCGTGATGTCTTAACTGTGTGTCCACATAGTTCCTGGCTGCTTCCAGATTCACTTTTCCTGTGCTTCTGGCAAAGTAACCTTTGGCCCACAATGTTCTAACCTTTTGACACTCGAGTTCATCCCGAAAGGCCAGGCCATACTGTCGCGACAGATTACCCTTCAACATCTTTACCGTGTTGGAAACCGTCTGTTCCGGATTTAGGCTAACCAAAAGGCGCAGGTAATCATCAGTAATGTTGGTTTCCAGTAGATGGTACTGCTCTCGGGCGCAAACATCCTCAAGTACTTTGCTTACGACTGCTCGCTGACCTGCAGTTCGCAACAACGGCAGAAGATAGTGTGTCTTGAAGCCCAGGTAGAAATGGAGTTGATAGGCAGCTTCTAAAGCTTTGAAGGGAGGCAGCTTCATGGTGAGGATGACGAATTGTAACCGATTGTGAGCCTGAAATGTTAGGCGGAAGTTGAAGCTCCGCGACGCTGAAGCGTGTGGTGTCTTGAGTGTGTTCTCTGGGCGATGAGTGTTAGGCGGAGGTTGAAGCTCCCCGACGCTGAAGCGTGTGGTGTCTTGACCGGTTCTGGAGAGGGTGCGTGTTAGTTGGAAGTTGAAACTCCACGACGCTGAAGCGTGTGGTGTCTTGAGTGTGTTCTCTGGGCGATGAGTGTTAGGCGGAGGTTGAAGCTCCACGACGCTGAAGCGTGTGGTGTCTTGACCGGTTCTGGAGAGGGTGCGTGTTAGTTGGAAGTTGAAACTCCACGACGCTGAAGCGTGTGGTGTCTTGAGTGTGTTCTCTGGGCGATGAGTGTTAGGCGG
>DATEUF010000039.1:0-18288 GCA_035283325.1 Pyrinomonadaceae bacterium
CCAGTCGCCGCGTCCTGTAAGGAGCAGGTCATTCAGCGGGGCCGGCGAGAAACTGGTCACGACGCGGCGGGCAGTGAGATCGCGCACGCCAGTGATCACCACGCCGTCCTGATTGCGATATTCAAACGCAGCAAAGAACCATGCGCGATCGCGCTTAATCGGGCCGCCAATTGATCCGGCGTATTGCTCCCGATCGAATGGAGGCCTACCTTGGCTGCTGACGAGGTTGCGGTCGAGCGTTGGCAGCACCGACGACAAAGGGCTATTGCGAAAGAAGAATGCGCCGGACCCGTGAAGATCGTTCGACCCGCCCTTGGTAACGATATTGATCGCAGACGAGGCTGAGCGGCCAATCTCCGCCGTAAACCGGTTGGTAGCAATCTGAAACTCGCCAATACCATCCTGCGGAAAGTTTTGCAGCGTGCCGCCGACAACGTCGTCATTGTTGTCAGCTCCATCAACGGCGATGTTCCCTCCACGACCGAGTTGGCCAGCCGATGAGATTTCGATTGTGGTTGTCTTAGTTGGGTCGTAGTTTGGCGCCGGTGCATTACCTGGAATAAGGAATGCCAGATCGAGAAAGTTGCGACCGTTGAGCGGCAAGTTTGTAAGCGTCCGCTCGTTAATTACTCCGGAGATCTGTGAAGTGTTCGTGTCTACGTTGAGAATGTCACTGGGCGTGATTATGACCGTTTCCTGCGCGCCTGCCGGTTTAAGAGTGACGTTTATCGCTGGCACTTCACCAACATTTAGCGTGACGGTTTCAACGACTGCCGGAGCAAAGTTGGTAGCCTCAACTCTGATCTCGTACGTGGCCGGGGCAAGGTTCTGAAGAGTGTAGATGCCCTCTCCGCTTGCGGTGGTCTCTCGAGTTTGCCCGGTAGCCTTATTCTTCACAACTACGCGAGCCTGCGGCACGGCGGCCCCATTTGTATCAGAGACGAGCCCGCTAATGCCTGCGGTACCAAGTTGCGCTAAAGCAGCTCCCGACGAGACCAGGGCTAGCGACGCCACCAGGACTGCTGAGAACAGCTTCTGTGAGATCATAGTCTTCTCCTTTGTTTTGGGGCCCTGTCAGCCAAAGACGGCTAGGGCCTGTTGGATAAGTAAGAACTCAAATAGGAGCATCCTTATTCAACATGCAAGCCGGGGTGTGCCCGTTTCAAATCGACGCGATATTTACGGGCGTGCAGTTGGTCTTTAAACGGTAGACCAACACGGTTAATAACTTAGCCGGCGAGGACTTAAGCGGCGGTGATTGTACGGAAACACGATGAGACTATACAACAGTCAATACTGTGTCAACAGGTCACTTCACTTTTATACGGGAGAAGGAAGTCTGGCAAATATTGGTTGAGGACCGAAAGGCCAGCTAGTCTCGCTTCCTGCTATGTGTGGGCCATCTTCGGCTGCGCTGAGGAGGGGGCAGCGGGTGCACGATCAGAAGGAGCATAGTAAAGAATGCGATTGCAGTTATCACAGGTGACCACTTCCTCACCACGTCTCACCTCGGCCATTGCCTGGGGACGCAGCGACATGAAGCAGGCCATGCAGGCGCCATTTCGCGCTTCTGCGACCGCCACTCCGTCGCGTATGCGCGCGCTGATGCGTGTGTAGAGAGAACTCATCTGCTTGGGCAGAGCATTAAACACGCGTTCACGCTCGGCGCGGTCGGCGGCAAGCTTCTCTGTCTGCAAGCGCGTCTCTTCGTCGAAGGCGTGCAGGTTGGATTCCCGATCAGAATTGAGTGTTTTGATCTCTTCCGCGCGCTCGGCGAGCGCCTTCTCGCTCTGGTCAAAGATCTCCATCTGCTCCAGAACCTGAGTCTCGAGGGCTGAGATCTGTTTCCGAGCAGCATCTGCTTCTCTGATGGCGGCCGTATATTCGTCCTGTTTTCGTGAAGACATAAGATTGCGGTCGGCGCGTTCTGCGCGAGTGCGCTGCTCGGCAATCTCGTTTTCCAGCCGCGCGCGAGTATGCCGCGCCTCATCGCGCCGGTTTTCCAGGGCCTTAATTTGAGAGGCGCGCTGATCGAAGTCTTTTTCGATCCCGGCGCGCCTCTCTGGTATGGCTTCTAACTCTGCTTCTAGTTTTCTTATGCTTGTATCAAGATTCTGTAAAGCGACCAACTGCTGCAATTCCGCTTTCACTCGTTATGGTCTCCTTAAAAGATCTGGGCTCGCTAAATTGTGGATAAGGACAATCATCAGTTTAATTATCAGGCATCGACAGGCCTGTGCGCAAGCCAAGCGGTTTATGTAAGTGGGAAAACGTGTGGAATTCAGGCTATGCCAGTGGTGCAGGACCCGGAAACCGGGGAAATCGTCGCCCAATCCAGACTATTCGGCGCCCACGGCTTTCGCCGCATTAACCCGCCCACCACTCAGGATTTTCCCTTTAAGCGACGGAATCGGGTCAACTGCCTTCAAAAGCCGACCCCGAACCTCTTCTACCGTTAGATTCGGCCGCTCCGAAAGGATGAGTGCTGCCACTCCGGCAACCACCGGTGTGGCCATTGAAGTCCCGGAGTGTTCCTCGTAATCATTGCCCAGCCAGGTGCTCAGAATATCTTTACCCGGCGCTGCGATGAGCACACTCTTGGCGCCATAGTTTGAGAATTGGGCCAGTTCATCATTTCGATCCAGGGCAGCCACACTTATCACATTTGGCAGGGTATAACTGGATGGAAAGTGCGGTTGCCGGTCATTGTTCGTACTCGAGTTGCCGCTAGCCGCGACAAAAAGTATGCCTGCCTCATTAGCTTTCCGGATCACGTCTTCAAGCGCGCGCGAGCGTTGGGTGGAACCCCAACTGGCGTTAATCACACGCACGTTAACGCCGTCTTGTTTGCGGGCGATGGCATAGTTGATGGCTTCGATTGCATCTTTGGTCATGCCAAAACCACCCGCATTCATAAACTTCAGCGGCATGATCTGGATTTTCCAATTCACACCCGTAACGCCGATGCTGTTCCCACCTTCAGCGCCGATGATACCGGCGCAGTGTGTGCCGTGCCCGTTTTCGTCGAACGGATCACCGTTGTTATCCACAGCATTGTAGCCATGCTCGTCATCAATGACGCCGAGGTCTTCGTCCTCATAAGGCTCGAACTTGCCCGGGCGACTCCAGATGTTGCTTGTCAGGTCTTCGTGATTGTAGTCGACGCCGCTATCAAGTACCGCAACAACGACCTCGTCACTGCCGGTGGTTTCAGCCCAGGCACGCATTGCGCTAATGTCGGCTCCTTCCGTCCCGCCATTTTGTCCGTTGTTTGCCAGTGCCCATTGATCGCCGAACCGTGGATCTTCTGGGTGCAAGTGCTTGAACCCACCACCCGTGTGATCCAACGCTATTTCGTAATTCCTTTCAGCATATTCAACCTCCGTCAGCGCCCGATATTCGGCGACGGCCACGTCCGCATCATCGTCGAGATCGTCGATAGCTTCCAAACCGCTGACCGCCTCGATCTCGTCTTCGACTTCATCGTTGAGTCGAGACGTGATCTGCCTGATTTCAGCTTTCGTCACACCAGGGCGAAACCTGACAAGAATATCCGCTTCCCGGCGCGTGAACTCTTCGCGTGAGAGCACCGTTTCACGCATTGGCTCTCGCGTTTTCGAAGCCGAAGGCACGATGCGAATGGACGAACGCCATTGCTTTTGCCACTTCCTGAGTTGGCCGGCAAAAGCCGCGACCAGAATGAGAACCAGGGCGAGCGCGACGTGGGGAATGAAATTATTGCGGTTCATTGCACTACCTCTTCAACTTAACAGAAAGACGATTCAATTCGTACTGCCTTAGGGGAGACAAGCAACTGGTTTATTCGATCTTATAGTTTTTACCCTTGTAGTTGTAAAGCCTGACCTGGTTCTTGTTTGCTCGGTACTCAAATTTTTGCCGATTTGCGTTTAAACGAATGCGCCAGCCCGAGGTGATCATCTGGCCACTCATCTCACCGCGAGTCGCCGCGCCTAGCGCCATATCAGGAAAGTCGGCGTCTTCGACAGACTCGTGAATCTCACTATCATCTATGTCGAGTCTTTTTGCTAAATCCTTTCGCGCGTGCTCAATAGCGTCCTGTTTGGTTAGGGGCATTTTGGTTCCTGATGCTCCGACTGGTAATCGTTATTGAACAAAACGAGACAGCTTGATTGTTTGTTCCGCTTCAGGGCGTCTTTCCGGAGCACTTCCTGAGCACTTGTTAGCGGCGATCTGACATATTTTGCGCCCCCTAAGTGGATTACGTCAAAGGGTCTCCACTTCCCGTAGTTGAGGCGGTTACGAACCAAGCTTGATATGGAGATCCACGCACTGAGGAAGGGGCTGGCAAAGGAAGCGCTAATCCACTACGGCGGCGGCTCGGGAGATATTCCTGGAGGAGGCGGTGGGTCATCTGACAGCCAATTTGGAGCCATTGAGAATCCTGGCGCTGGTTGCACGCTGGATGGTGTCTGGATTCCTTGTTCGTTGGCTAGTAGATTGCTCGAACAGGGCGCGGCCAGGCGCTGCCCCAATGATGATTGTTTGCCGCGGCGCGTGGACATTGACGTAAGATTCAATGGCGGCACGCCGGTGCACTACCAGGGACTGGTTGATGCCTTTCTCTTCCCAGAAGGATAAGATCACACGTTTACTGGGGGCGCAGCGAGGGCAGCCGCAAGGGGATTTAATTTTGGTATGGACTGGTTTGGCACCTTTCAGCAAGGGGTATTTTACGCTCTCCTTGAGGGGATGAATTATGAGCAGAGAGGTGGAGATACTCCAAGGAGTTACTTCGTCGAGCCGCAGAACCCTGCACCGACGTAGCAGGGCGGCGCATGCGACCAACCAATTAGGGACATTTTCGCTGACGATGACTCTCAAGCAGCCGCTAGCGGCTTTGAGCCAACAGGCTTCCCAGCGACGGATGCTTGGAGAAACGGTCAGAACCCCGTTCACAAGCAGAGCCGGTCCCAATCCGAATCAATGGGGACACCTGAACGGCTATTCTGGTCATATCTACGGCAGCAGCCCTGGAACAAGTGACACAACGTTATAGGTTCCGGGCAACTTCAGCAGTTACACACCACCCAGCGGGAATGATGCGGTTGCCACGTTCTTTTACCGGCAGTTAGGCAATCAACGGAACGTGACGCTGGCTGTCTCTCACGTTGGCAACTTCGGCATTCAGCGAAACAACACGAATGATGCAGGCTCCGTCCGGATAGGCACTTCCGGCGGACTTGGCGGAGACACTGTTGGTTATAGGCACTCGCACTTAGAGGTGCATAGGGGGCGAGGGCTGCCAGCGACTATGAGAGCGCGGAACAGAACGCGACAGTTCTTTAGCAGGGTCTTTTGTCCGTGAGGTGAGGAGATCAAGGAGAGCTTTGGCAATGGTGAAGAGAAGCATCGCAATCGCTGTCTGTTTTGCAGCATGGGCTGTTGTAGCCCTCAGTGTCTCGTCAGCGTCAGTTGAAGAACGTAAGCTGATGGAGTTTGGCAATGTCGGCTGGGAAGATGAGATGTCTCGTCTCGATTACCTTGACAGCAAGCTGCGAGAGGAGCCGGAGTCTATATGTCTTACTGCAAATCACCAAAGCGATTCTGAAGTATTGCAGCGACGGCAATAGCGGCTGTTTCGGCGCGGAGGATTCGACCGCCGAGCGTTACAACAAGCCAGTCAGCTTCGTGCGCCAGCGCGATCTCATTGTCAGTCCAGCCACCTTCAGAACCTACCAGCGCCACCATTGACGAGAGTTCGGAAGGCAAGCCTTTGGTTACCTCCAGCAGCGAGCGCCCATCACGCTCGGAAAACATAAGCGCAGGTCGCTCCTCACTCCGGATAACATGCGCAAAATCCCTTGGACCACCTACCTCAGGAATAACCGCCCGGCCACACTGTTTTGCCGCTTCCATGACGATTCGTTTCCAGCGGACCAATTTCCGATTGATGTCGGGTTCGTTGTTTAGTCGCACGTCCGCGAGCGAGGTAATGACGGGTTGTATACTCGAAACTCCCAGTTCGGTCACCTTTTGCAGTACCAGATCAAACTTTTCGCCTTTCAGCAGAGCGACTGCCAGAGTAAGTGTTAGGGGCGACTCTGGACGGGCTGGCGCTACCTCTTCGATGATGCTCAATTGGACGGAATCGCGTTCGACTCTGGCTACAGTGCATTGAAACTCCCGCCCCACTCCATTGAAGACATACACCTCATCGCCGTCAGCAAGACGTAGGACATCACGCAAGTGCCGAGTCTCGTCCTCACCGAGGGTCACCGACTTTTCATCAGAAGCGAAAGAATTGGGAGGGGCGTAAAATCGGCGGCGAGTCATGTCAGATTTTTTTGCGTAGCCTTAAGGAAGAGGGCTTTGTCAGAAGTTTAGTTTCAGCCTAAGAAGCTGCGCAGCGGCTGTGTCCCAAGAATACCCCAAACTTCAGTTTGGGGAAGTTTAGTTTCGGCCTAAGAACTGAGCCACGGTTTAGATTGTGGTGAATCCGGAAACCGTGAATGCCCCGACTTCTGAGTCATGTCCCTCGCCTCTTACTTGGCGACTTGCGGGCCGTGCTATTTTTGTTAGGCTGAAATTAACAATCCCCAAACTGAAGTTTGGGGTGTTCCCCAGAAACTGCGGCGCGCTATTTGTTAGGCCGAAATTAAAGTTCCCCAAACTGGTTAGGCTGAAATTAATAATCCCCAAACTGAAGTTTGGGGTGTTCCCCAAAACTGCGGCGCGCTATTTGTTAGGCTGAAATTAACAATCCCCAAACTTCAAAGTTTGGGGTGTTCCCCAGAAACTGCGGCGCACTTTTTGTTAGGCCGAAATTAAAGTACCCCAAACTGAAGTTTGGGGCATTTGTTATAAAATTTCGGTCCGCTTTGGCTCAAATTTAACGTTGCCACGTCATAGAATAATCGAGACCCACTCGCCATCCTGCGTTAACTCAGACCAACCTGCCACGCCCTTCTCCTGCAGTTGCGTTTCCAAATAAGTAACTTGCGAATCCAGAATTCCGGATAGAATCAGGTGACCGCAGCTGACATTGAGAAGCTCGGGAAGCAAGGACGAGATTGCCTCTGCAGTGAGGTTAGCGCAGACACAGTCAGCCGAAGCAGTCGTTTCGTCTATAGTGCCCTCACGAAAACTGATGCGTTCGGACACGCCGTTAAGACTGGCATTCCTACGCGCTATCCTTATCGCTTCCGCATCCGTGTCGCAGGCCACAACGCGCGCTTCCGGGAAGAGTTTGGCGGCGGCGATTGCCAAAATGCCGGTGCCGGTGCCTATGTCGAGAAAGCTGCCCCCCGCGAAGTATTTTTGGATTGCGGCGAGCGAGAGCCGGGTAGTCTCATGTGTGCCCGTTCCGAAGGCCATTCCGGGATCAATGCGAATCAGAATACGTTGAGGATCTTCTGGGACCTCGTACCACGATGGAGCGACGACTAAGCTTCCTACTAAAACGGGCTGCCAGTTCTCCTTCCATCTTGCTAGCCAGTCTTCGTTCGGCAACTCACGAAAGCTTATGTCGCGAACGGTGGAAGATCGAAGTCCGTAGATTTGCAAAGCCTCTCCAAGCTCTGCACGGATCACCTCACGCATCGGCAAATTTGTGAAGTAGGCCGTAATCCTGACCAAGTGATCGTCTTGTACCCGGCTCTCGGTTCCCAAAGCCCCAGCCTCCATCAGCGCATACTCGACGGCCTCCTGCGCCTCCTGCTGAGCGTCAACTTCCACCACATACCAGAACTTCTGAGCATCTTCCTCTTTGGCTACTTTAGCAGTCACTGCGGAATCCCCAGCTCATCAAGCAGCCGCCGTTTGTTGCGCCATTCCTCCTCGACCTTTACGAAGAGCTCCAGGTGGCAGCGATGGCCGAGCAGGTGTTCAATGTCTCGTCTTGCCCGAGTACCGATCTCTTTCACGCGCGCACCGCCGCGGCCAACAATGATCTTCTTCTGGGATTCGCGCTCGACGACAATCGCGCAGTAGATGCGCGTGAAGTCATCGCTGAGATCCTCCCATTTCTCCGTTATTACTGCAGTCACATAAGGGATCTCTTCTTCAGTGGCCGCCAGGATCTTCTCACGTACAATTTCAGCTACCAGCGTGCGCATTGACTGATCTGTCAACTCATCTTCGCCGAATATGGGTTCACCTTCGGGCAGATGTTTGATTATCTCATCCACCAGCTCATTAGTGGTTGCGGCCTGCAAAGCTGAAAGTGGAATGACCTCCCGCCAGTTATACTGGTCCTTGTACCATTCCATCAGAGGTAGCAGGGCAGTTTTATGCTCAAGCTTGTCTATCTTATTTAAGAGAAGAACGGCTGGCTTCTTTGATTTTTGAAGCAACTCGAGCACGAAGCGGTCACCGCTCCCGGTCGAAACGGAAGCGTCCCTCATCAGACACACCAGGTCCACAGCAAGCAGTGCATCCTCGACACTGGCCATCATGCGGCGGTTCATCTCATATCCCGGTCTGTGTACACCAGGCGTATCCACAAATACGATTTGGCCCTCGGGGCGGGTGACGACGCCTTGAATCCGAAAACGCGTCGTCTGCGGCTTGTTGGAAACGGCGGCGATTTTTTGCCCTACAAGATTATTTAGTAGCGTTGACTTGCCTGCATTCGGCCGTCCAATCAGGGCGACGTAGCCACTGTGAAACAATGTTTGAGCCTCCTGTTCTCATGCTCTGTAAAGCAAACTGTTAGTTTGCTGGACGCAACGGCTTGCGTTACATGCACGCGCAAGCTAACAGCTTACGTTACATGGACGCGCAAGCTGACAGCTTGCGTTACATTGCTTGTTCTGCGAAAAGCTGCACTAGCTTGACCAGCGTCTCGGTGGTCTTTTCCAGGCCTCGGCGTGAATTAAACTCCAGCTTGCCATGAAAGTTTTGGCCACCGGTAAAGAGATTGGGAGTCGGAAGCCCGCTGAAGGACAGCTCTGAACCATCCGTGCCGCCGCGAATTGGTTTGAGGAATGGCTTGAGTCCAGCCCGCCGCGCGGCTTCCATGGCGTTCTCGGTGAGTTTGGGATATTTGCTCAAGACCTCTTTCATGTTTTTGTAGTTTTCTTTTACGTCGATTGCGATCTTCACTTGGGGGAATTTAGTCTGCGTTTCGGTCACCAATTGACGCAACAGCTTCTCTTTGGCATCGAGTGGGCCGACTTCGAAATCGCGTAGCAGAATCTTTATGCTGGATTCTTCTACATCGATTGCGCCGGCATACGGATGGACAAAACCCGTGCGACCCTCGGTGGTTTCCGGCAACATGTCTTTCGGCAAGTGAGACAGATAGTCAGCGAGCGCATACATTGAATTGACCATTATACCCTTGGCAGTCCCAGGGTGCGTGCTTTTGCCTTTGAAAGTTACTGTTGCCGTGCGCGCGCTCCAAGTCTCATCGGTGATCTCTCCCAGCGATTCGCCATCAACAGTGTAGGCAAACTGGGCGCCAAATGCCTTGATATCAAATTTGTCGATGCCTCCTCCCACCTCTTCGTCGGGCGTGAACGCAACGGCAATCGTGCCGTGTTTGACTTCAGGGTTTTGCCTCAGCGTATCAAGCATCGTCATGATTTCCGCTACGCCGGCCTTGTCGTCTGAGCCGAGAAGAGTGGTCCCATCGGCAGTAACGATGTCGTCACCGATCAAGTTTTTCAAGACTGGATTCTTCTCCACGGTGATTACCTGTGTAGGGTCTTTGGGGAGAACAATATCGCCGCCTTGATAGTTTTTATGAATGATCGGATTCACACCAGCCCCCGACACGGCTGGAGAAGTGTCCATGTGTGAAATAAATCCGATGATGGGCACCTTGGAGTTATCAGCAAGATTTCCGGAGAGCATCGCATACACTATGGCGTTCTCGCTAACCCGCACGTTCTCAGCGCCAATCTCCTTCAATTCTTTGGCCAGTAGGTTGGCGAGATTAAACTGCTTGCGCGTACTTGGTACGGTAGTCTGATCCTCTTGTGACTGGGTATCGATCCTTACATAACGGAGGAAGCGGTCGAGAGCCGTCTCCCGTGGTGGTTTAAGAGATTGCGCGTGAAGCGGAACTACGAAGGCAAGCGCAATCATAACTGCTGTTGTGGCCCAGTTTGATTTCATGTTTTCCTTTCAATCGACGACTTTTGCTGGGAGACGTAACTGATCGGCAGGATGCATCCGGCTCAATCTGAGATCTGCTTGAGGGCTCGCTTAAGCTCTTTGCGCTTTTCTTCCAGGAGAGCTTCCCCGGCATCCCCGGGTACGAAGATGGGTCTACCAAGCCGAACGGTTGCTTGGGTGAAGGGTTTGGGAATGCGGTACGAGTCCCAACTCGGCAGTCTCCAACACCGAGCAGCTGTCACCATGATAGGAAGAATTGGGTTTCCCGTTTTCTTAGCTAGCAACACTGAGCCCATCTTGACTTCATAAAGAGGACCCCGGGGACCGTCCGGCGTCAGCGCCGCAGGGAAACCTGCGCGCATCAGACGAGCCATCTCTACGAGCGCGCCTGCGCCTCCACGCGTTGATGAGCCGCGCACCGCGCCAAAGCCGAAGTGCTGGATGAGCCGGGAAATGTATTCGCCATCGAAGCTTTTGGATGTCAAGGCGGCAATCTTACGTTGTCGCAGCCAATAGATAGCGAGGAAGCTGCGATTGTGCCAGGAATTGAATATCGGAACATAGCCGCCACTCTCAAGCGCCTGAAGATGTTCTTCACCTTCCAACTGAAAGCGGACCGTCCGGCCGACAAGACTTATGATGAGATAGAATACAAACGCGGCCGCACGAATTAGAAACCGCTCTTTTGGTGAGTACGTAGATAGGTCAGAAAACGAGTAGGCCCGCTTGATGGAGGCTTCTGATCGTCCCGAATGTTTGGCAGGCAATCTTTGCTGGGTCAGAGTCGACATGAGTCCGCGCGAAAACTTTGCCAACACCGTTTGCCAACCGTTGGCGATTTCGTGTGCACGCTGCTAAATCATAGTGTAGCGCATTGGCAGTGGCCTGGAACAATAGGAATAATTCAGTGTGAGCGGGTCACCCGGCAGGCCGGAGGATATCTTCATAATTCCTTTCGGTTCGTGGATCAAACTCTCTGTTCTGTCTCTCGAGGTCTGCTGGCCCCGGTTTCCCTGTAATTTACTGCTCCCTTTCTGATATATTTCGAACGGAGCGACACTCAAAATCGTACAGTGCAAGTGAGAAAGCGAGGATTCGCCTTCTCATTCTCTCCTCGGGCCTGATAATCAGATTGGACCTGGATGCCAGAGCGCAAGATCCTCATTGTCGATAATGACCACGAACTCCGTGCCATGCTGCGAAAGGTGCTCGGCAGTCTTGGACACGAAGTGGTGGCTATGGGAGACCGCGACGAAGCCCTTGCTCGAGAGGATCTTGACGATTTCGATCTAATCATTAGCGACCTCACCGAAGATGCCACGCTTGCTGGCAGTGCGGCGAATGAACTACAACGAAAACGTCTGTTGGTTCCCATCACGCTGAATGGCGACCAGACCGTTTTGATCAAAGCCTTCAAGATGGGCGCCGCTAACTACCTTCGCCTTCCGTACAACAGGGATTCCTTACGTGAAATAGTCGAACAGACGTTGGCCTATAAGCTGCGCTACGTCGATGATCCGAGTCTGCTTTCGCATACCCATGAAAAGATCGAATTTGAGTTGCCCAGCGATCTGGCCTTGATGAATGGCGTGTTGCAATACCTGCTGGAGCGCGTTGCCAAGCTCGGCCTAATCAAGCCGGAACGCTCCAACCTGTTCGTAGCACTTGATGAGGCTTTTGTGAACGCAGTCAAGCACGGCAACAAGAGCGATCCCACGAAGCTGGTCAGAATCACTGCAGAACTTTCTCCAAAGGAAGCGTGCTTCACCGTTGAAGACGAAGGAGAAGGTTTTGATGTTCAGACTATTCCCGATCCGTGCGATCCGGCCAACCTCTTCAAATCATCGGGTCGGGGCGTGCTTCTGATGTACAACATCATGGACGAAGTTGAGTACAATGCGCAGGGTAATCGCGTAAAAATGGTGAAGCGGCCGGAACAAGCGGCCGAAACTCAACTAGTTGAACCAGGCACATCCGACGACAATCGCCCTCGAAGCGGCGGAAATCTCCAACCGTAGCCGTGCGTCCTGGTCGACGCGCGACCTGCCGCTCTCCTTCTGGGCCGCCTGGCCCTGGTGGTTGCCGCCGGCGCTCGTCTCACTACTGCTGGTCCTGTATTTTGTCGATCCCTTCATCGGCGACTGGGATGGGCTCGATTATACGATGCTGGCCCTGGCAGGCTATCCGTCATCGATGGCCCTCGGCCGGAACCTCTTCATTTTTGGCAATCACGTACTTTACGAGTTGGCGCATGCACTTTTTGATGTTCAACCTGAACACGGCTACCTGATCTTCAAATATGCGGTGGTGGCCCAGGCACCACTCGCTGTAATTACCTGCTGGGAGCTGGCACGCGAATTTACCGGTTCCCTTCAATCGGCCACCCTCGCTGCACTCTTTCTAGTCTTCTCTCCAGTATTTGTCCTCTATGGCGGACAGGTCATGACCGATGTGCCTTCGGTCCTCTTTATCGCCGCCGCCATGATCATCCACTGGAGAGGAGTGAAACAGTACCGGCCCTGGATGGTAGTTGCTGGCGCAGTAGTGCTTGGCTTAGGGGTCAACCTGCGAGAGACGGTAGGTTTCTATGCGCCATGGTTGATGCTGGCTCCCTTCGTAGGTGGGTGGAGACCAAGGCGTCGCGAGATCTATTACGTAATACTTTCCTTGTTTGTCTTTCTCCTCATTTCATTGGGCTGGTTTGGCTACTGGTTTATCAGTGACGCCCACTATCGCTTTATCTGGTTTGGCTGGCGGGAATCGATGCGACAAGAGACGGCCAGACATCCGGTGACGGTTTTAAACCTGTGGCCCTTCTTAATGTACTTCTTCGTTAGCGCACCGCTGGTATTTCTTTCATTTCCGTTTGCCATGAACCGGGAATGGCGCCAACGTAAGTTGTCGCCCCTGTTGTTGCTGGCATTACTAGGACTCTTTGCCGATGGTTTGCTCTTCTTGAACTATAGTACAGCGGTTAATTGGCGTTACCTGCTTGCTGGCTTACCGGCACTGGCCCCGCTCTCGGCACAATATTTATTAGAAAGACTCTCACAGCTTTTGCGCAGCACGAAGGTGGCTTTTGTTTGTTGTATTGTTGCGCTTCTGGTTTTGGCAACCGTGTTTAGTATTCTAATCAGGCCCGTAAGCCGCCAATTCATCCAACGAAGAGCCATGAGCAAGGAGTATCGCCATCAACTTCAGCACGTACCACCGGACGCCGTAATGATTTCCGGGGCTCAAACGATCGCGGTTACGTATTGGAAAGCGATTGGCTTGGGGAATTGGAAGACGATCGGCACTGGTGGAGGCTGGCCGGGCGACAAACTGGTTCCCGAAATCGAAGCTTACTTGGACGGCGGAAGACGTGTCTTCCTTGATGCGGATCCCCGCTGGTGGATGCCATGTGGTTGGCAGCGAGATGAGATTGCCGCCATAGTCGGGCTCAAGAAACAATTTAGCTTCCGGCGCATTACCGATACTATTTATGAGATCAAAAGGGCAGGAGATCGGTCAGCGCAAGACTCTCCGAACCTGGAACAACTCTTACCCGAGAACCGTCCTGAGGACACAAGAAAGTGCCCCCCTGGCTCCGCCTAGCGGATAACAGCATGTCTTCAGCCATCCCATATGAGCTCTTTCTAGCTTTTCGTTACCTGCGTTCGCAGCGAAAACGACGGCTGGCGCGTGTAACCGCGCTCGTGGCCATGCTAGGAATCGCGCTCGGAGTTGGCGCTTTGATTGTGGCACTGGCGCTGGCTAACGGTTTCCGCGACGAGATGCGTGACAAGATTTTGCGTGGAACCGCGCATTTGAGTGTGATGCGGGTTGATGGTCAACCACTGGAGAACCACCGTGAACTAGCGGCGCGTCTGAAACAGATGGGAAAGATTAGCGATGCCGCTGGCACGACCTACCAGGCAGCTGTATTAGTCGGACCACAGAAAACTGCTTATGCCGTACTAAGAGGATTAGACAATCAATCGCCAAAGGCTGTGGCAGATCTTGACAGTGAATTACTAGAAGGCTCGACCCGTGCACTCTTCAACAGACAGGACGGGGAACCGCCGGCCGTCATCATTGGCGCCGAATTAGCCAGGCTCACTGGCCTGCGACCCGGGGAAGTTGGAGATTTGATTGTGACAGACGCCCACATTGAATCTCCGTCGCCGGTAAGGCGGCTCGTACTCGTAGGCGGAATATTTCGTTCAGGATTGTTCGAGTACGACTCTAGTTGGGTTTATCTGTCACTTGATACGGCTTCGGCGCTGGCGGGGACTAAAGGCTCGGCCACAGTACTGAGTGCTCAAGTCAAAGACATTTATGATGTCAAAGCAGCAGCGGCCAAGGTTCGCGCAAATCTCGGTGACTCTTATACGGTGCTCGACTGGCAGGAAGCAAATCGTCCCCTATTCACAGCGTTGGCTCTGGAACGGCGGATGGGCCTTTTCATCATCGCGCTAATCATTCTGATAGCAGCGCTCAATATAACGACCATGGTCATTCTCGTCGTAGTCGAGCGGCGCCGGGATATCGCCATACTCTCTTCGATGGGAGCTACCTCCAGGAGTATCACGAGCATCTTTCTTCTGGAAGGAGCAACTATCGGTTTAGTGGGAGCTCTCTTGGGCGTTCTTGGCGGAACACTCGCCTGCCTTCTTGGCAACCATTATAAGCTGGTGAGTTTGCCTGCAGACGTCTACTCCATCGGCAATGTTCCGTTCAATGCCCATCCACGAGATATGCTGCTGGCAGCAGTGGTGGCGTTTGTGCTTAGTCTGCTCGCCACGGTCTATCCCGCACGCGCAGCAGCACGCGTACGACCAGCAGAGATGCTGCGAGAGACTTGAAATGGTAATGCCTGAAACGCATAGAAAATTGTCAGCGAGCGAAGATCTACACAGCTCTTTGTGCGAACTCGACTCTGTGTCACCAACTGCGCACGAGGCATTGAGTGTATCTGATTTGCGAAAAGCTTTTCCTTCGCCGTCAGGGGAAAAGATTGAGGTCCTGCGCGGCGTTTCGTTTTCAGTGAAGCCGAGTGAAGCTGTGGTAATAACAGGCGCATCAGGTGCCGGCAAGTCAACGTTACTTCATTTGCTCGGAGGCCTTGAGCCCAGCGACCATGGTCGAATTCTTGTTGAGGGCTATTCTATTGATACAAGTTCGCCGGCAGCAATGGCGCGCTTTCGGAACCAGAAGATCGGATTCGTTTTTCAGTTTCATCATCTGCTCCCGGATCTGACTGCTGTGGAAAATGTTGCAATGCCGTTAATGATCGGTCGACGCGGCCGTCGTGTGGCTTTGGCTCTTGCCAGGGAAGAGCTGGTTCGGGTTGGGCTGGCAGACCGTGTGGCATACCCGGTGGGTCATCTTTCCGGGGGTGAGCAGCAGCGAGTCGCCGTTTGCCGGGCTTTGATTTCTGGACCAGTTCTCGTGCTGGCTGACGAGCCAACGGGAAATCTTGACCCCGCAATTGCGGAAGAGATTGGCGATATTTTGGTCTCCTATGCCCATAAACGCGGGGCCATGGTCGTTTTGGCAACCCACGATGAGAGGTTGGCCGGGCTCTGCGATCGAAGGCTTACACTGCGTGATGGCCGCCTCCGGAGCAACCGCGGTCTGAAATAATGGTGTAGTTGCGCGTTTTAATTAAGATGAAATCGGGCAATGCTTCTTGCCCTTTACCTCATGGGGTATAATGCAGCCATGTTGCTGGGTGAGAGATCCCCCGCCTGGCGTTGCAATCATAAAAGTTCGTAAAACGGTACTTAGGAATGTTTGAACGCTACACTGAAAAAGCGCGCCGGGTAATATTCTTCGCGCGTTATGAAGCTTCCCAGTTTGGGGCTCCGGCGATAGAACCGGAGCATCTGTTACTGGGGCTAATGCGCGAAGACAAGACACTCACCGGACGTTTTTTCCCGCGAGCGCAAGTTTCGATAGAGGCGATTCGGAAGGAGATAGAGGGTCGCACACTCCTGCGGGAAAAGATTTCGACCTCTGTGGAGTTGCCGCTGGCCCCCGAAACCAAACGAGTTCTCGCCTATGCTCATGAAGAGAGCGATCGGCTTCAGCACCGGCACATCGGCACCGAACATCTTCTGTTGGGATTGCTCCGAGAGGAGCGTTCGATGGCGGCCGAGATTCTTTATGAACGTGGCCTCCGATTAAATGCTGTTCGCGATGAGATAGCTCGCCAGTCAGGTGTCGACGCACGCGGTTCCCAAAAGAAAGACACACCTCACCTGGTTGAGTTTTCCCGCGATCTCACCGATGACGCCGCAAACGATAAACTCGATCCATTAATTGGCCGGGAAGCAGAGATTGAACGCGTGGTGCAAATACTCTGCCGGCGGACCAAGAATAATCCCGTATTGATTGGTGAACCCGGTGTGGGGAAAACAGCAATCGTTGAAGGATTGGCGCAACGCATCATCCGAGGCGAGGTACCATCGTTCCTCGAGAACAAACGCATCCTCTCACTCGATCTTTCTCTGATCGTTGCCGGCACGAAGTATCGAGGACAGTTTGAAGAACGATTAAAACAGATCATGCGGGAGTTGGTGGAGAATCCGCAATATATTGTCTTCATTGACGAGCTCCACACCCTCGTGGGGGCAGGCTCGGCGGAAGGTTCTCTAGATGCAGCAAACATTTTGAAACCTGCGCTATCGCGCGGCGAGATTCAATGTATCGGCGCCACCACGCCGGCGGAATTTCGTAAATCGATTGAGAAGGACCGCTCGCTCGAACGCCGTTTCCAGGCAGTAAAGGTGCCTCCACCATCGGAAGAGGAGGCAGTTGAGATTCTTGCCGGCGTACGTGAGCGTTACGAAAGCTTTCATCAGGTTCACTACACTGACGATGCGCTGCACGCCGCTGTTTACCAGTCTCATCGTTACATTCCCGATCGCTTTCTTCCCGACAAGGCCATCGATGTAATTGACGAGGCTGGAGCGCGCGTCAAACTTCGCGTGCGTCGCGAACAGAGTTATGGCGATTGGAACCAATTGAACGACTGGCCCCGATCATATGACGAACCCTCCGGAGTAAGGGAGACTGGCGGGGATACAGTGGTGTCGGCGGAAGTGACCCGTGACGACGTAGAAGATGTGATTGCTCGCTGGACCGGCATCCCAGTAACAGCCCTCAAGGAAGAGGAAACCCGAAAGCTCCTGCGAATAGAGGTAGAGCTACATCAGCGTGTGGTTTCGCAGCGTCGCGCCATCTCGGCGCTTGCAAGAGCAATTCGCCGTTCGCGAGCAGGGTTGAAGAACCCGCTGCGACCCGTTGGCTCATTCCTCTTTCTGGGACCCACAGGTGTAGGCAAAACGGAAGTTGCACGCTCTCTGGCGCAGGTGTTGTTTAGTAGTGAGCGTTCGATGATCCGTTTTGATATGTCGGAGTTCATGGAAAAGCACTCCGTCTCAAAACTGATTGGCTCGCCGCCGGGTTACGTGGGTCACGAAGAGGGTGGTCAGCTCACCGAACGAATCAAACGCGCTCCTTATTCGGTGTTGCTCTTTGATGAAATCGAGAAGGCCCATCCGGACATCTTCAACGTTCTACTGCAAGTGTTTGAGGATGGAGTGTTGACCGACGCGCTTGGCAATGCCGTCGATTTCAAGAACGCGATCATAATCATGACTTCCAATATCGGCGCGCGCTTCATTCAGAAGAAGGGAACGCTGGGCTTTCAGGGAACTGCCGATGCGGGACGCGAAAAGATGGAAGAAATGGTGATGTCGGCAGTGCGCCAAACCTTCAACCCGGAATTTATCAACCGTCTCGACGAGATCATCATCTTCGATCAGTTGTATACAGAGGAACTACTCGAAGTTATCCAACTACAGATCGAGCAGATCAATAAGACGATGCTGCGGCACGGCCTGGAAGTCAGGCTGACCGACGAAGCCAAGCGGTGGATCGTCGACAAGACCTGCGCGGATCGTTCTTATGGCGCGCGACCGATCCGGCGTGCGCTGCAGAAGTATGTCGAAGACCAGCTTTCTGAGGCTTTAATCCAGGGTCATCTGGGTGAGGCTGGGCTGGTCGAAGTCTATGTCGACGGAGTTGAGCTAAGTTACCGGTCTATAGGTATTGAGGCTCCTGACGACGCTCTCCTTATTCACTAAATCCCGATAAAAAGTGATAGTTCAAAGCGCTCGATTCGAGAGCAGAGGCCTG
>DATEUF010000040.1:0-6043 GCA_035283325.1 Pyrinomonadaceae bacterium
ATCAATGAGAAGCAGTTAGTTCAGATGCTGGCAGCGATCGAGCGAGCCCGGGCTTCCGGCGCTACGATCTTAACCGGCGGAGGAGGATTAACCGAGCGTGAGCTTGGGAACGGCTTCTATCTAGCCCCGACTTTGATTGAAGGTGCCAATATAGACGACGAGATATCACGGACTGAACTGTTCGGCCCGATAGCCTGCCTCTATCGTGTGAACGACTTACGTGAGGCTTTGCTGCTCGCGAATGATTCCCCTTATGGTCTGACTGCGTGCATTCACACTCGTAGTCTCAATCGTGCGATGCAATTCGCCAAACAAGTCGAGAGCGGTGTTGCGGTAGTGAATGCCGGCACGTTCGGCAGCGAGCCGCATATGCCGTTCGGCGGTGTGAAGCAGTCCGGAAATGGGTCGCGCGAACCCGGAACTGAAGCACTGGATATTTACTCGAATCTAAAAGTTGTATACATCAACGTAGATCCCGAACACTTTTAGTCAAATGGCCAGTACTCCGAGCATAGTCGCCTTAATCCCAGCGCGAGCAGGTTCAAAGCGGGTGCCGGACAAAAACATTAAGCGCCTCGGCGACCACCCGCTTGTTGCCTACACCATTGCTGCGGCTCGCGAGAGCGGGATATTTGCAGCAGTAATAGTATCAACGGATTCCGAAGAATATCTTGAAGTGGCAAGATACTATGGGGCTGAAGCACCATATCTAAGACCAGCGGAAATCTCTGGCGATCTCTCACCCGATATTGAGTGGGTGTTTTACACTCTCAAGAGGTTACATGAAGACGGAAGGAGTTTTGATTGCTTTAGTATACTGCGCCCGACTAGCCCGTTTCGTCTTCCGTCGACCATCGCCCAGGCTTGGAAGGAGTTTCTGGAAGAGGATGGGGTCGACTCGTTACGTGCCGTCGAAAAGTGTCAACAGCACCCCGGAAAGATGTGGGTTGTTCGCGGCAAGAGAATGGTTCCCCTGATGCCGCTGAGCCCGCCAGAGCAGCCTTGGCATAGCAGCCAATACCAGTCCCTGCCAGTGGTCTATGTTCAGAACGCCAGTCTCGAGATAGCCTGGTCACGAGTAGTATTCGATGAGCGAACAATTGCGGGCAGCGTTCAGATGCCTTTCTTTTTGAACGGCTACGAAGGATTTGATGTGAATCAGCCGCACGATTGGCAACGCGCTGAGGAAATTGCCCGTTCGGGTGTAGCCGTTTTGCCTTCCGTTTCAGAGGTACCATTTCAAACTAGGAACTCGCTTAATGGTTGATATTAAGATTATTCCCGTCTCTGAATTCAAACGCATTAACTCAGCAAACATCGATAAATACGCTAAGTGCTCATTCATGGCCGACATGTCACGGGCAAACACGATTGCCTCAGTAAAACAGGCCGGTTCCGGACATCTTGGCTCCAGCTTTAGCGCGATGGATATTGTAACGTGGCTTTACTATGAGGAGATGAATACTGTTGAAGTCGGCATCGAGCACCCGAATCGGGATGTGTACTTCTCTTCTAAAGGTCACGATGTACCAGGACAATACTCCGTGCTCTTCTCTCTGGGAATACTTCCTTTAGAAAAGTTTGCCAGGCTAAGACGACTTGGCGGAACTTACGGACATCCAGACATCACTATTCCGGGGATCGAAGCTAACACTGGGTCATTAGGTATGGGTATATCCAAGGGGAAGGGGTTCGCATTTGCGAAAAGACTGCGCGGCCACACCGGGCGGGTCTTCGTTATGACCGGTGATGGAGAATTGCAGGAGGGACAAATCTACGAATCGTTACAAACTGCCGTAAATCAAAACCTTAACAATCTAATTGTAATCGTCGATCACAACAAATTGCAGTCGGATAAACCAGTTGCCGAGATAAGCAACTTGGGCGATCTCGAATCGAAGTTCCGCTCGTTCGGTTGGCATGTAACCCGGTGTGATGGCCACGACTTTCGTCAGCTGGAGTCGGCGTTCAGTAAGCTCAGAGGGGTAGAAGATAGGCCTAAGTTGATAATCGCAGACACGATCAAGGGACGGGGTATCTCATTTATGGAAGCACCTGCAGCTTTGCGGGATGGCAATGGGTATTATCGCTGGCACGCCGGAGCTCCGGACGATGACTCGTTTCGAGCTGGTTATGATGAACTAATCGCACGAGTAAACTCGACATTGACTGAGTTTGGTCTGGAACCCCTCCGGCTCGACGAGTATCCCACTGATCCGAAGGGACCCAGTTCAGTCTCCAACGAGTTTGTTGTAGATGCATACGGCGAGACACTGGCTGAGTTGGCCGCCGGTCGTCCGGATGTGGTAGTGCTTGGGGCAGATTTGACCGCCGACTGCCGCCTTCGAAAATTCGAGAAGAACTATCCTGACAGATTCATCGAGAATGGAATCGCAGAGCAGGATATGGTTTCCATGGCTGGAGCACTGGCGCTTTCAGGTTTACTACCGGTAGTCAACACGTTCGCTTCGTTCCTGTCAGCACGCGCCAACGAACAGATTTACAACAACGCGTGTGAACAGACGAGAATAATCTACGCCAATCACTATGCTGGGCTGGTTCCCGCTGGTCCGGGCCAATCACACCAAAGTATTCGAGACATCTCACTTTTGGGCGCACTACCGAATTTCGTGCTGATACAGCCTTGCAATGCTGCTGAGATGCGAATGGCACTACGTTACGCGATTGATCAATGTACAGAAAATTGCGGTTTGCGAATAAATATTGGTCCGTCACCTCGTCTCATCGAGCTACCGTCGGAGTATCGGCTCGTGGAAGGAGTGGGAGTGCCACTTACCACAGGGGACGATGCTGTGCTGTTCGCCTATGGACCAGTAATGTTAAATGAAGCACTGCTCGCTGCAGAACTGTTAGAAAAGAAGGACTTGGGTTTGAAGGTAGTAAATATGCCATGGCTGAACCGAGCAGACAGGCAGTGGCTGAAGGCGACCATAGGCAGTTGCAAAACAATTTATGTGCTCGAAGACCACGCCCCGATGGGAGGATTGGGTGATATGGTTCTAAATAAGATGAGCGAAGAAGGATTATTGGCAAAAGCCAGTCTTGTTAAGTTTGCAGTTGAAGGTTATCCCGCATGCGGTACACCGGCTGAGGCGCTGAATTTTCATGGCTTGGACGGAACCTCCTTAGCCTCACGAATTTTTGAGAAACAAGCCTCTGCGAGTGTGGTACCAAACTCATTTTAGCCCGACGCAAAGATACAAAGATACATTGGCTCACAAAGAACTCAGATTGGTCCGATCGCTACTAGGAAGAGTTTGGCAACGAATCAGAGTTGAAGCTCCTCCGGGAAATCCCTATCCGGACTGGGCTCAATTGCTTGACGATAACCGTGCCCTCTGGAATGCCGCATTGTCGCGAGCAAGTAATGGCCCTCACGTACTAATTGCCACCAGCGCCGGCGGTTTCGTGCCCGGAGCCATAGTGGAGAGTACGCTGGCAGTAGCATTGACGCTTCGCGGTGCGCAGGTTCATGTGCTGCTTTGCGACGAACTGCTTCCGGCCTGCATTCAGGGAATGATGTATACGACGGACGCCGATGAGTATGCGCAGTTTGGACCGCAGCACAGCCTGTGCGGAGTATGCTTTGCACCAGGTTACGACACGTATCGGCCTCTGGGTCTGCAGATTCACCGCTACAGCGAACTCGTTACCGATGATGAGCTTGCGGAGGCTGCGAGCATCTCTGCGAAGATCGATTATTCTGAAATTGGGGACTATCAGTTAGACGGTCTAGCCGTAGGGGAACACGCCTTGGCAGGTACCCTGCGGTTTTTTGCGCGAGGCGATCTGAAAGGTGAACCCAAGGCAGAGGAGATTTTGCGTCGGTACCTAAAGGCATCGCTGCTTACGAGTTTTGCCACTCGCCGTTTGTTGCGAAAATTTCCATTTACCAGTGCCTGTTTCCATCACGGCATTTATGTCCCCCAAGGTCTAATTGGAGAGGTGGCCCGTAAGGGAGGCGTGCGGGTCGTGAACTGGAACCCTGCGTATCGCAAGCAGTGCTTCATATTCAGTCACCACGATACTTACCACCATACGTTGTTAGAGGAGCCGGTCAGCAATTGGCAGAGCATCGAGTGGAACGCCAAAATGGAAAGCGAGATTATGGACTACCTCAAGAGCCGGTGGCAGGGAACGAGAGATTGGATCTGGTTTCACGAAAAACCCCAAGAGGAGCCTTCATCAATAGCTGCTGAATTAGGTCTCGACTTCTCACGACCCTGTGTTGGGCTACTGACTAATGTCATTTGGGATGCGCAACTTCATTACCGCGCCAATGCGTTTCCAGATATGTTGCAGTGGGTCCTGCAAACGATTCGGTACTTTTCCGATCGCCCGGAAATTCAACTCCTGATTCGCGTTCACCCCGCTGAGATCCGAGGGACTTTGCCCTCCCGGCAACCTATTGTTGCCGAGATTAACCGTGCGTTTTTTGAATTGCCGAAGAACATCTTCGTGATTCCACCTGAAAGCCGAGTCAGCACCTACGCGACTATGGCTCAATGTAATGCTGTGTTGATTTACGGCACAAAGACGGGCGTCGAACTTACAAGCATGGGGATTCCTACAGTCGTCGCCGGCGAGGCATGGATTCGGAACAAGGGTATGACGATGGACGCTCGATCAAGCGACGAGTATTTCCAAATTCTAGACCAGTTGCCGCTTGAGGGAAGGCTCAATCCGGAGCAAATTGAGCGGGCTCGCAAATATGCGTACCATTTCTTCTTTCGGCGCATGATTCCTCTATCATTCATGTATCCAAGCAACGACCGCACGCCATACCAACTCCAACTGCAGAGCATAAAACAACTGTCTGCGGGCCGCGAGCCTGGTTTGGACATAATCTGCGAAGGCATACTGAATGGCATAGAGTTTATCTACAGAGCCGAGATGAGTCAGCATAAAAACCTGGCAAGCCTTCCGGCCTGACCAGTTGCTCCATAGGGCCACGTACAATCCCCGATATTCCTAAGCTTCTAACAGAGCATTGTAATCAATCCCTTTCTTATGCCCCTTTTTCGAAAAATCAAATCATTCAAGACGTTCCTCAATTCATCTGACAGCCGGCTGCGTGCTATTGAGGAACGTCAGTACAAGCTGTTAGAACGCGTCGAACATATTCAGGAAGCTCTAGGACGAGTAGAAGCAAGGCAGCTAAGGGCAAGCGACAGTTGGGACTTGAAGGACCATGAGTATCGCGTGTTTTCGCAATGGGGCGAAGACGGCATTATCCAGTTTCTGATTCGAAACTTGGCTATCGAGAACAAGATCTTCGTTGAGTTTGGTGTCGAGGATTACGCACAATCTAACACGCGCTTTTTATTGATTAATGATAACTGGCATGGATTGGTGTTTGACAGCAATGGTGAGAACATTGCCAAAATAAAAAACACGGCGCTGTACTCATTATATGATCTAGCGGCCGTGCACGCCTTCGTCACTGCGGACAATATCAATCAACTTCTGAAGGAGAACAGCGTTAAAGGTGACATTGGTTTGCTTTCGATCGATATTGACGGTAACGACTTTTGGGTATGGCGCGCGATCGACGTGATCCGACCCGTTATTGTCATTATCGAATACAACCACAGATTTGGCCCGGATGCGGCTGTAACCGTGCCATATGATGAATCGTTTAATCGTTGGCGCTCCTCGCAGCCTCTGGTGTACTTCGGGGCTTCGTTGAAAGCTCTATGTCTGCTGGCTGAACGCAAAGGCTACGTTTTTTTGGGATGCAACAGCAATGGAGTAAATGCGTTTTTTGTGAGAATGGACAGAAAACCCAAGCACTTTAGCCCAGTGTCGCCCGAGGAGGGTTTTGTCGTTGGAAATTTCAGCGAACTACGAGACGAACATTACAAAATCATTAAGAGCGAACCAGAAGTAGAGCGGCGCACGGTCTTGAATCTTCCGCTTATAGATGTGACTAGTCTCGATTAATTGGCATGTCCGAAGCTGTCCGCACTTTGCTGAGTACTCCGGCTTCGCTAACTGATGACCGCTCCATCTCGGTTTTAAG
>DATEUF010000041.1:0-3161 GCA_035283325.1 Pyrinomonadaceae bacterium
ACGCCACGATTTAGGTCTTCAGCGAGGCTATGCCTATTCATTTGAATTTATGGCTGACGTTGACGAAATTGAAAAACGTTACGAACGAGCGGTTCAACTCCTGGCGGCGGCCGAAACCTTGCGGGTTCGCATTGGAGCGCCGCTCGAACAAGTCGCACAGAAGGAAAGCACGGCTGCTTTGACTAGGCTACGAACCAGGCTTGGGGATATCGCGTTTGAACTGGCATGGGCGAAAGGCGCGACCTTGACCACCGAGCAAGCGATCGCGCTCGCGCTAAGTTGAACGAGTTTATGCCTTGGTAACTGATACCCACCTTCCGGCCGATAGCCTCGCACGTACTTGACAATGAACTCCTTTGGATATGTTGCGCGATTGTTACTGCCGGTAATTCAAAAATGAACACCATAACATTGGGAAGCCATCTGGCTCGATTGGCACAACAGTATAGCAGGTGAAAAAGACAAAGACTCACCATTTGGCATAAGTTTAGTTTATTAGCTACCCAACAGTTCTTTCGGAAAGCCGAACATCACGTGGGTCGCAAGGTACATTCGGCGTCAAGGAAGTGGGGTGCGAGGTATGAACCCCCGAGCGACGCCCAACTTGGGCATAACACGCCACCTTCCGGTATATTTGGCTATATACAGGCCTAAAAAAAATACACCGATGTGCTGATCACCAATCCTCGCCTGGTGCAAACCGGGCTCGATCTGGTCAGCTTTACATCTGTCGTGTTTGCAGAGGTTGAATACTCGCTTGACACGCTTTGGCAGGCGCTTCGTCGGGTGTGGCGCTTGGGTCAAACCCGCTCGGATTTTGATGTGCTTTTCCAACTCTTACACAACTTGCAGGTAGACGATTGACGGCGCTTCCGGATTTTGTATCCTGTGGCAGATGAGGATACTTGTGACATAAGGGAAGATTTGGGACAGATGGGGACGGAAGTCAAAATCGTCTTCCCGATGTCTCACAATGTCTTGACAATCGTGGAGGAGTACGTACAATGAAGGGTATGCACTTTAAAAGCGAGATCGCCCAGCTGTCACTGAGCGATCTCCAGCGTATACCTTCAGCACTTTGACATTCGTTCACCAAGCGTTGCTGCCGGCGAAGATGCTCTGAAAGTTATACGCTCTGCGGAGAGGGTGGGCCGCCTACCCACGGTGGGTATAAGTTAATAAAGCCTGTATCTGTCCTTCATTTGGACAAGTACAGGTTTTTTGACAGAAATCTTATTCTTGTTGATCGATGTGCAAGGCACTCCGCTTTTGTAGAAGTCGAGCGCGACAGGCCAGGTGGCGCAATTACTATCGAGCCAGCGGCAGGAGGAAGTTAGTGATGTGCGATAACCCATGCTGGCACATCAGCCGCCCGCGAGCGCCAAAGCAGGGGGCTGGCACCATGCAGTGTTAGCCGGCGTGCTTCTCGACCAGATAGACGATTCTGGATAGTCGTCTCTCGGTGGTGAGGCGATGCACCGCAGAGAAGAATTGCTGAAGACCTTCAAAACGCTCTTCGCCCTCTAACTGGAGCAAGGCATCTTTATAGCGTAGCCGTGCTTGATGCCACCGCCCTGAGACCAATGCGGCATTTTCGGTGACGTCTTCCTGTTGTACGAGATGAAAACCTACATTTTCAATAAGTTGTTCGTTTACGCCGGGCGGCACGAACAAAAAGAAACCAATTGAGCTGCGCAGCGCCAATTCGTCGTTGGTCACTGGTCCAGTAATCAGCACCGGATCGGTGAACACGGCACGCTGGCTGGGACGAAGAACACGCTGCCACTCCTGTAGCACACTCAGTCGATGTGGAAAATGGTTCATCGAGTCAATACACACGAGTGCATCGAAAGTGTCGTTCTCAAAAGGCAGAGGCTCATTCGCGTCCGCCATTTTGAAGCTTACCCGATTAATTTGGTTTGACTTGACCGCACTCTGAGTGGCTGTAGCGATACCACTTTCATTGGCGTCAATGCCAGTGACACGGCAACCCACCTGGTTGGCGAGGTATAGGGCAGGGCCACCGGAGCCACTTGCCACTTCGAGGATGTGATGCTCCGGTGTAAGGCGAAACCAGGAGATGAAGTGGTCATATTCGTCGACCGTCAGCCAACTGTTCTGACCGATATCCTGGCCGAACGTTTCTTTGCGGATGGCCTCCAGGACTTGCTCAGCGAAGTGTTGGTAAGTGCTATCGAAGAGATCAATACGTTTAGTCATCATAGGGCTCAGGAATCCAATCGGCCAACTCGGCTCAGGCCGTTTCTTTTTCAAAGAACAGCGCCATCGTATCGGCCGGCCAATCCATCGCCCTATTCGTGCTCTTGTCGACGTAGGCGACGATCATGAGGCAGCGCGAAACAATCTTCCCAGCCTCATCGACCATGCTGCACTCGATGTGCGCATCCGGCCCACGGAACTCGCGCACGAACGACGTAATGGTGATCTCTTGATCTCCCACGGCGGGCAGTACAAAGTCGATCTCCATTCTCCTGACCCAGACCATGAACGGTAACTTCGCCAGGGTCTTTAGATCCCATCCGGCATGCTCACGCAGGCTGTTCATCCGATGATCGACGTAGTAGGCCGAATAGACCGCCGTGCGCATATGATGATACGGATCCAGGTCGGAGAAGTTGATCCTGTGCGTGCTCTTATAGACAACCGGTGGCTTCGACATTCAACTCCCTTTCTCTTATGTTGACCGCTGCTCGCGGGGCGATCCGCACCAAACTAACCTGGGCCAGGGCGTGACGGTGGCGCTGTTTGTTTGACAGCCGAACGAGTTCCAAGAGCGAAGTCGACAGCCTCAGACGTCGTCATCGAGTGCCCCGTAGCGCGTGCCCGCTCGAACTCCTCCGAACCCATCGCCTCGGTGAGGGTGGCCACGGTCCGTTCGTAGTGAACCAGCTCATCCGGCGGCCAAGCTCCTCCGGCAGCCTCCATCGTGGCATCGGCGATACCAATGAGGGTCGCCGCACGGTCGAACTCTCTACGGTCCCTCGCGACGGCAGCCAGTCCATTGACCATCCACGGAATGGCTAATTCGTCTCCGCGTCGGTAGCTGATGTCCAGTGCTTCGCGCGCCAGCATTTCGGCCTCATCGAGGTTCCCGAGCTGGCGCTCGACCATGCTGAGATTGCCGGCTTCTGAACTGACGG
>DATEUF010000042.1:0-6695 GCA_035283325.1 Pyrinomonadaceae bacterium
GTGCGCAGCGCAGCCTTCTTCCGCGCCGCCCCGATGCGGCCGGCGAAGCCGACGACGGTCATCGCCGCGACGACGCGGCTGGCGTCGCGGATCGGCGCCGAGGCGGCCCACACGCCTTCCAGGTACTCTTCCGTGTCGTCGACGGCGTAACCCTGCCGCCGGACCGAGGCCAGGCTGGCCTTGTAGGCAGACGGATCGGTGATCGACGTGGCGGTGAACTTCCGCAGGCCCGGCGATACCAACAGGCTGTCCACGCTCGCCTCGTCCATCCAGGCCAGAAAGGCGCGGCCGAAGGAGCCTGCACAAAACGGCATGCGCTGGCCGACCGACGCCGTGATCCTCAGCTCATCCGGCGGCTCGACCTTGTCGACGATCGTGATCGAGTGCGCCTCGAAGACCCCCAGCAGGGCAGTCACGCCCGTCGCCTCCACGAGCGGCCGCAGGAACGGATGCGCCACTTCGCGCACGTCACGGCGCTGGCGGGCCAGGTCGCCGAATTCCGGCAGCCCGGGGCCGAGGCGGTACTTCTGCGTGACCGGATTGCGTTCTAGCAGATTGTAGTGCGCGAGCGTGTGGAGGATATCGTGGACGGTGCTCTTGTTGATGCTCAGCAGGCGGCTGAGGTCGGTCACGCCGTATTCGGCGTGGCCGTTCTTGAAGGCATTCAGAATGCGCAGCGCGCGATCGACGGCGGGAACCAGGTCAGTCACGGAATAGAGCCTGTTCTGTATGTCGAACGATGTTCGCTATAGACAACGACAGTGTAATCGAGATCGGCGCGCTTGTCAAGAGGAGGGAGTGGCGGATGGCAGATGGCGGATAGCTGATGGCAGATAGCTGATGGCGAATGGCAACCGGCGTTCGTCGCGCACTGGTTGTCGCCTCGAATCGTTGATTTCTTCCACGCTTTGCTGCCGCGCCAGCCCCAAATGTTCCACTCGTTCGTATACGGCATCCAATCGATGCAGGCTCTTCGGTGTGGCGGGAGTCGTGCTTGCGGCACTGCGCGTCTCGCGCCTGATCGAGCAGTTTGTTAGGCGGCCGGCCGATGGTCATGAATCTCCAATTGACTGGAAGGGGATCTGGACTATACTGGTTTACAGAGCAGCCCATACAGGAAACCCGTAACAGACGCGCTTTGGGATGATTGTGCGGAGAGACTCGACAAAGTCAGGAGTTAGCCGCGCGGGCCACGACGAGAGATGTGGTTGGCTTATCGCAGATTGGAGACCTACAGTGTCGTCACCAAAGTATTTCTTCGCCATGTTCGGTGATCCAAGACCACCTGAGAAAGATACCATCGAGTCCGGCATATATCATCCAGATCCAAAGCACGCTCCGTTTCCCACCAGGCCAGGAGATGTGCTTCTCCTCTACTGCACTGGCAGTTACAGGCAGTACCCCATGCAAGCTCCCGGCCTCGGAATTGTTCTGCACACAGACAATGAAATCGTACGGTACAGATACTTGACGCTCTCTCAGCCCATCTCGAAAGATCGAATCGAGCACGAGTTTCAGCCGAGCGACGCTGATAAGTTCAAGAATAGAAGGTTTACAGGTTTCTGGTTGTTCGAGATTTCGAGAGAATCGTTTGTTAGAGCATTCGGTAACCGGGCGATAGTGTGGCCATGAAATACTCTTTAAGGGGATCGCGGCTACCGATGCATTGCGTTGTCAAGAGGTAAATTGCGCCTGCCGCGCGCGGTGAACCTTAACCACACCTCTCCTGAGCTGCCGCCGGCGTGCCACGCCGCTCACAGCGCACCTTAACCCGGATCCATTAGGCCGCCCTGCTGAAATCCCGCGCCCATGTTTCTATAAGTTGGGGTAGAATGGACAACAGCGATCAGCATAGTTTTTAGTCGAGGAGACCCCATGGCCATCGTCGAGAAAATCCAACAGTACGTTCAAAGACTGCCCGCCTCCTTTCAAGTAGAGGTACTTGACTTTGTCGAGTATCTGCTCACAAAGGCAGAACGTAAGACTCTCCGCGAGGAAGAAAGAGCCTGGTTCGATCTATCTCTGGCTCTTGCCATGCGCGGGATGGAAGACGAAGCTACACCGATATACACGACTTCTGATTTGAAGGTAGTGTTTTCATGAAACAGGCCGGGCAGATTGTCCTGTTACGGTTTCCCCACACCGATTTGGCAGAAGGGAGGTTACGGCCTGCTCTGCTGCTGGGCAAGCTGCCCGGTGAATACGACGACTGGCTGGTGTGCATGATTTCCTCGCAGATACGCCACACTGTCCCCGACTTTGACGAGATCGTTCAAGAGGAAGCCGCTGACTTTGCTGAAAGCGGTCTGAAAGTATCCAGTGTCATACGCGTGGGTCGCCTGGCCGTGGTTGACGGAGCGCTGCTGCTGGGAGCCATAGGTCGAATCGCACCGGGGCGGCTTCAGCGCATCAAGGATCGCCTGACAGAGTGGCTTTTGCAGTCGTAATGCTAGCGCGATGATCGAGAAGGGCGGCTAGCGATGCGTTGTGTTGCCAAAAGGCAGATTGCGCCTGTCGCGCTCAGTGAACCCGAATGTGCGCGCGCCGAATTTCTATCTCGACCGCTTTTCTCCGTTGTGAAAGGCAGATGAAAGGAGCGTTACATTGCGTGGTCCATACTTTTCGGGGCAACAACCATCCTCATGTGGACATTACTACCCCGATGTGCTTCGACTACGGGATGAAAAAAGACAGGATGGAACATTTGTCAGAATCATGGATTGCACTTATTGCGGCAGGTACGAACTCCAGTTAGATGTTCGAACGCTGAGCAAGGCACTCATACGTAAGCTCAACAAAAAAGGATTCGATGTAGGCACCAGAGAGGATGAGCTTTCTGAAGTCAGGGGGAAAGAGTTGGAAAAGTTTTCCACTGGAGATTACGATAAGGAGAGAGGTCTTCAGATGCTGCAATCGCTTCTTGAAGAAGCCATAGATGGTGGAGCGGATGCGATTGAGTTGGAATATGTGGCTGAAGGTCTTGAAGTGACCTTTATGGTTGGGAGCAGTGGGATCGGTAGCGTCGTGGATGATCGTATGCTTGCCGCAGCAATCATCGGATTGATTGTCGAGCGCGCCAAACTCCAGAATAAGTCTCGCGGTGTGATCGACTGGGCATACCGCGGCAAATCGTACAAAATCACAGTTGTAGAATATGAAAGCTTCGGTGAATCCGCCTTCAAACTGTTGCTGCAAAGGCCCGGGCGGAAACGCGCCTAACACGTCGTTGGTGTGTCCCAAAGTCATCGTCTACTGGCCGGTGCAAGTCTGATCGTGACAACTGCCAGGGGGTCACGGAGCAGGCGGCCCGTGCCGCCGGGCGACGGGCTGCGTTGAAGCGACGTATCTCTCGGCGAACGGGGAGTGAAGCAACAGCCTGTCACATCAGCAGATTCGGTTTCGGGTCAGAACCGGGAGGTTTACGCATGAATAAAGCCCACATCAGATACTTTGAGCAGGAGGATGTGCTGCACCTGGTCATTACCGATGAGCCGGAGAGCAGGAGCATCGAACTCAGCCCCAATATTACCGTGGAGCTAAATGATAGGAATGAGATGATAGGCGTCGAGATCGTAAACGCGAGTGCTTTTCTGCGCGACGCCGTGCTTGAGTCCATTCAGGCAAAAACGCTCCAACTGCTGGAAGCCAGAGCAGCTTGATGGAGGGCCCAAGCCATTCCATAGATGGGCAACCGCCTAACATTCGCTGGTGTATCCTGAAAGCCATCGTCTGCTTACTGGTGCAAGTCCGGTCGTGGTAACTGCCAGTGGGACATTCTGTGAGGGCTGTCGGGCAATTGGCCGCCCTACCCGACGATTTCTTCGCGACGCACAGCCTGACACATGACTACTGTTGAGTTAATGAGACAGAACATTGGCGACTGGGTTTTCATTACACCCATTGGAAACCTGAAGCTATCGGATGCTGTCAACCACGAGTTCAAGATCAACAGGGTGCTGTTCGTAAGTCGGGAGAAACTACCACGAATCAGGAAACGGCTCGGGATTAGCGTTCCGTTTTCAGAGATCAAGAAGTCGAAACACGACAAGGAGTTTTTTGAGATTGCAGAGACCTATGCAGTTGTAAGGTACAAAGGTAATCAAGCGGAAATGATGACAACGTGTTTCATGTTAGTACGAGATGAGTTGTCGATTCTAGCCACTTCGCAACTGGGATATAAGTTTCGTCGTTTTACTGGCTATGTTGGTCTCCTAGGCGAGCACAGACCCACAAGTGCACAATATTTTCTGTTCAAGACAGGTGAATCATGGAAAGGTCAGGGCTGGAAACTGACTCGAGCGCCCCAGGTCTTGGTCTTAGATAAACGATGGAAGAACTATCAGCGGCAGGCCTTCTTCAGCAAATTGCTAGACATCCTTTCCGGCAAGATCCATGTCTCGGACGGATGGCGCAAAGACCTAACAAGGGCAACTATTCTTATCGGTCAAAGCCTCAACTCAACTGACGTGGCAAATGCTTTTCTATGGAACATGATCGCGTTGGAGCTTCTCCTTACCAAACAAGGAGATCGATACACAGACGTGTTGCCCAAGCGAATCGAGGCTTTTCTAGGATGGATCGGGTTCTGGGCTTCAGAGAACTACGAGGAAAGAATCCGCGAGGCTTACCGCAAGCGATGCGATCTTGTGCATAGGGGCGATCGTGATGCTATTACTAGGCGCGATCTCCTCTTCAGCGACGACCTGCTTCTCAACGTTCTAATAAACATCGTGAACTACATCAAGCTTTTCGACTCAAAGGAAAAGATAATCGAATTTGCTGAGAAGGTAGAGGCCGAGCACAGACTCGGACAAAGATCCAAAGTGCGACCGAAGAGGCTTCGATTCTTCTCTCGGCGCTATTCAGAAGAGGATTTTGAAGAAATCTAACACGTCGTTGGTGTGTCCTGAAAGTCATCGTCTACTACCGGTGTGAGTCCGGTCATCGCAACCGCCAGGAGGTTACGCAGCAGGCAGCCAGTGCATCCGGGCGACGGGCTGTGCGGAGGCGACTATCCTTGAACAGCCCGATGCGGGAATATTGCACGCCGGGATTTGTGGAGCGGCGGTTGGGCAACTGGCCGTTCTACCTGACACCGGCCCGGTGCTCAAAAGAGTCTTCGAGTTGTCGTGCGTCGAAGTAATTTACCGATTGGCCTCAAGGCAGGTGTGAAATGGCAACGGACAGCAATCAAACGCATTGGCGCGGGTATATGGCCGCAGGTGTTGCGCTCGTGATTGCGGTTTTCTCTCTGTCCATCACAGTGGCACTCTCTTCCCAGCATGTCATAGGCAATATCCCTCAGACTTTTCCGGTTGGCTCTTATCCCTATGGTGTTACAACCGATACAGCAGGCAATATTTGGGTTGTGAATCGAGACCACGGGAGCGGTGGCAGCGTGAGCGTGCTGCGCGCGAGTGATGGCTTTCATATCACGACCCCTACTGTTGGTTATTATCCCTTCTATATTGCGTTTGACGGCGTCAATATGTGGGTTACGAATAATGCCGACAACACGGTAAGCGTATTACGGGCAAGCGATGGCTTTCCCATCACAACTATACCAGTTGGCAGCAATCCACGTGGCATAGCCTATGATGGGGTTAACATATGGGTAGCAAACAACGTGAGCGACACCGTTAGTGTGCTTCGTGCAAGTGATGGTTTCCTTGTTGCAACCTACCCCGTCGGCGTAGGCCCTTGGGGCATCGCGTTTGACGGCACAAACATGTGGATCGCGAATGCTGGTGATGACACCGTCAGTGTGGTACGCGCAAGCGACGGTTTCCATATCATGACCCCGACGGTCAACGACAATCCCATTGATATATCGTTTGACGGTGTAAATATGTGGGTATTGAGCCACAATTCCGTTAATGTGCTTCGCGTTAGTGATGGCCTCCACCTCATGACCCCGACTATCGGGGGCGTTCACCGCGCTATTGCATTCGATGGCGTGAACATGTGGGTAGCCGACTATGGCGCAGCCTCTGGGAATACCGTCAGCGTGCTACGTGCCAGCGATGGCGCTCCCGTGTACACTGTGACGGTTGGCCTGGGCCCACAGGGTATCGCCTTTGATGGTGAGCATATTTGGGTAACGAACAGCGGCAGCGATACAGTGACAAAGATAAGAGCGATTTACAAAACTTTACTTCCGCTCGTCCTAAAGAGCTCTTAGCGTGGCATTCAGGTAGTAAGCCGGGAGCCGGCTGAGTTGTGCTCAATGGGGGGCGGTCGGGCAACTGGCCACCCTACCCAACAGCCGCCTTTGCGTTAGCTACGAAGCAACTCTTCATCTTGTAACGGCCAGCCACCTCACGGTTGTCAGAACACCCAGACAAGTGCTAAACTTCCTGTCGCGAATACAGAGAGAGCAGCTGGAAATCTTGAGCAGTGTTCAGAGGAGTAAGTCATGTCATCAACGGCCATTGCCACGATCGTCAAGATGATGGAGACCTTGCCCGACTCGACTCAGAATCAAGTCGTCGAGCACTTGCGAGAATATCTCGACGACATCCAGGACGAGATGCGCTGGGATGAAACATTCGAGAAGACTCAGGCGCAACTGGTTGCCACAGCCCGGCGCGCCAAACAAGAAATCGCTGCAGGGCAGGCCAAGCCGCTAGACTATGACTAGCTATGAAATCCAACGCCCTGCCTTCCTTTTGGGATGCCTACCAGGCATTGGATGA
>DATEUF010000043.1:0-10567 GCA_035283325.1 Pyrinomonadaceae bacterium
TCTAGCTTAACTATGACAAGGATGGAGCGCCAGTCCTGCCGCAGATGCGACAAGCCGACCCAGAACAAGTGGTCTCGGTAACGAAGCCGAGGTCGCTTCGTCAAACGGCGGAGGACCAGCAGTTGTTGGCGCAGGGCCAGATTCTCCGTAACGAGTACCAACCGAGGCACAAGCAAGTTGATAGAACGCGGAGAAGGCAAACATTGATGTGTCGCAGGCAGCCAGAAAAGGAATTAACGACCATCTGCAGAGTACTCTCAGTCGCAGATCTAAGTGCAAGTATTTAGAGGCTGGATGATATTTTCGGTACCGACAGGCAATACCGCCTCCGATGTCTCACAGCAACCGACAGTAGAATCCTTTCTTCGAGTTTGCGCCAGTCCTTAGCAATGCTCTATCCCATAGACCTCGATTCTCAAGACGCCGCAAGAGGTAACCTCCATTTTCTTTCTTTCATAGACAGTAATCGCTTAGGCACTAATTGAAGGCTAGAGCTGTAAGGGGTTGCAAATAAGGTGTTTAATCGGACGGGTGGTGCCGAAGGGGGGACTCGAACCCCCACGAGTTACCTCACACGCCCCTCAAACGTGCGCGTCTGCCAGTTCCGCCACTTCGGCTCAAATTTTCAAAAGCTATTATAGCTAGAAACTGCGCGTACGGGAACGAGTGGTCCTTCCACCAAATCCCATAAGAATGTTCCGGGCAATTGTTCGTGCAATTTTGTGTGAGTTTGTGGATCTATTTCGCTTTACGTTTATCGCTCTTGGAATTGGCGTTCTTGTTCCCCTTTTCGCCGCCGGCAGCCGGTGAAGTATTTTCTGTAGCTGCAGGCGAACTCTCAGCTGGAGGGGAGCTCGCCTCAACCGACGGAGAAGCCGCAGGTGAAGGTTGCTGAGTGGGCGAAGCTTCCGGCTCGGGATTAGTAGATTGCAACACCGACTGGGAACCCGTGAACGCCGGCAATGACAACATCAAAGCTATCAGCATAAACGCCGCCGCCGCACCAATCGTTATTTTCGATAGCAAACTGGCTGTTCCGCGGGGCCCAAACGCAGTACTTGAGAGGCTGCTGGAAAAGAGCGCACCGGCATCCGCCTTGCCCGGCTGAAGCAAGACCACGACAACCAGGATCACGCACGCCAAAATAAAAAGGCCGTATAAAAGATAGACTAGCAAGGTTTATTCTCCAGTGGTCGGTAAATAGTCACTTGTAATTCACAATCTGAGCAAACGTCTCGGCTTTCAGACTGGCTCCTCCAACAAGAGCACCGTCGATGTCTGGTTGGGCCATTAAGCCGGCAATGTTCTCAGGCTTTACGGAACCTCCGTAAAGGATTCTAACCGCTTGAGCAGCTTCGGCAGAGTGCCCTTCCGCAAAAACGCGCCGGATAAACGCATGCATTTCCTGCGCTTGCTCCGGCGTCGCTGTACGTCCCGTGCCAACGGCCCAAACCGGTTCGTACGCGATGATAATACTTTCGAGATCTGTAGCTGTCAACCCACTCAGTCCGCCCGTTAACTGACCGCTAACAACGGGTTCTGCGATTCCCTGATCGCGCTGTTCCAGACTTTCACCAACACACATTATCGCAATCAACCCCGAAGAGACGGCCGCTTCAACCTTACGTCGAACCATGGTGTCAGTCTCGGAATAATACTGCCGGCGCTCCGAGTGACCTACAATCACGTACCGCGCGCCGACGTCTCTCAACATGAAGGCTGCGACCTCGCCCGTATGCGCTCCCTCTTCAACTTCGGTAGAACAATCCTGTCCCGCAACCTGTAGATTCGACCCTTCCAACCTGTCAGCTACCGTCTTCAAAGCAGTGAAGACGGGTGCTATAACGATATCGCAATGGTTGGAGTTTGCGACCAGCGGCTTCAGCGCCACCGCAGTGTCAACCGCATCGCCGAGCGTCTTGTACATCTTCCAATTTCCGGCAATTACGGGTTTGCGCATGATTGGAATAAGAGAAAGCATCTATAGGTCCTATACGTCCTATAGGTCCTATACCTTCTATCATTACTTATTACTGAGCGCAGCAACTCCCGGCAACTCTTTCCCGGCAAGAAACTCAAGTGTGGCGCCGCCACCGGTGGAAATGTGTGTAATGCGATCAGCGACGCCGGCCCGCGTAACCGCCGAAACAGAATCGCCACCGCCGACAATAACGACCGCGCCGCGATCGGCGGCGTCAGCGACGGCATGCGCAATTCCAATTGTACCCTCGTCGAACGGGGGCTCTTCAAAAACACCCATCGGTCCATTCCAGATAATCGTGCGAGCATCTCTCAGACCCTGTGAAAAAAGCCCAACGGTTTCCACACCAATATCCATGCCCACGAGCCCCACATTGGTGAATTCAATTGGGATCGTCTTCGCTACGACTTTTTGGTTCTTTATGGGCTCGTAACTATCGACGACCTGGTGATCCGTAGGGAGCAGAAACTGGATTCCCTTCTCTTCCGCTGCCTTGCGAATCTGCCGTGCTGTATCCAGCATATCGTCCTCAACCAGCGACTTGCCTACAGTGAACCCTTCGGCTTTGAGAAATGTGTATGCCATTGCCCCGCCAATGAGAATCTTGTCCACGCCGTGGTCGATCAAGGCGTTGATTACCGGAATCTTGTCGGAGACTTTGGCCCCGCCAAGGATTGCCACAAAAGGATGCTCCGGCTTGGTCACCACGCGGCCCAGATAGTCTATTTCCTTTTGCAGCAGAAGGCCGGCAGCGGCCTTATCGATGTGTCTCGTGATCCCGGCGGTAGATGCGTGGGCGCGATGTGCCGCGCCAAAGGCATCGTTGACATAAAGATCACAGAGACTGGCGAGTTGCCGCGCAAACTGGTCGTCGTTCTCCTCCTCCTCTTTGTGAAAACGCAGATTCTCGAGCAGCAGCACCCCAGAATTAACAAGTGCCGTGACTTCCTTCTGCGTCTCAACTCCTATGCAATCCGTCGCAAAAGCCACCGGTTTGCCCAACAAGGAAGAGAGGTGTTCCGCCACGGGTCGCAGACTATACTTCTCAACCCGGTTTCCTTTAGGGCGTCCCAGGTGTGAAGCAAGAATGACTCGGGCGCCGTGGTCCATCGCAAACTGAATGGTAGGCAGGGACGCGCGAATGCGAGTGTCGTCTTCAACCTTTCCATTTTTGATGGGTACATTGAAGTCCACGCGAATGAACACGCGTTTACCGTTTAAATCGAAGTCTTTGATGGATAGCTTCATTGCAATTGCGGATTTCGGATTGAGAATTGCGAATTTCCTATTGTCGATTGGGATTGCTACTTTGACCGACAGGTTAGCCCTTCAAGGCCAAACTAACGCTAAATGTCATCCTAAAGATTACCAATCGCCAGTCCGCAATTCGCAATCCGTAATCCGCAATCCTCCTACAGTCCCTTTCCGGCGATATACTTAATCAAATCGCGCACACGGCAGGAATAGCCCCACTCGTTGTCGTACCAGGAAAGAATCTTAATCATCCGGCCGCCAACAACCTTGGTATATTCGGCGTCCACGATTGATGAGTTGGAGTTGCCTTTAAAGTCGCTGGAAACCAGCGGCTCTTCGCAAAACTGAAGAATGCCTCGTAGCTCTTCGTTGGCTGCGTCCTTCAGAGCACGATTAACTGCTTCGACAGACGTTTCCTTCTCAACATCAACAACCACGTCCACAAGCGACACGTTCGGAGTTGGCACGCGTACTGCGATGCCATCAAAGCGCCCCTTCAACTCGGGAATGACCAGCGCGATGGCCTTCGCTGCGCCTGTGGACGTGGGAATCATCGAAAGGGCAGCAGCGCGCGCGCGACGTAAATCCTTGTGCGGGAAGTCGAGCAGTTGTTGATCGTTTGTGTAAGAGTGAATGGTGGTCATCTGCGCGGAGCGAATGCCAAATTTCTCATGCACCACCTTGGCAACGGGGGCCAGACAGTTAGTGGTACACGAAGCATTTGAAATTACATGGTGTTCAGCCGGGTTGTATTTATCTTCATTAACTCCGAGGACGATCGTGATGTCTTCATTTTTTGCAGGCGCGGATATGATCACCTTCTTGACGGTTCCACGCAGGTGCTTGCGAGCATCCTCCGCTTTGGTAAAACGCCCGGTCGACTCGATAACTATTTCGGCCCCTACCGACGCCCAATCAATCACCGCCGGGTCCTTCTCTGAAAACACCAGAAACTCGTCACCCTCAACTCGAATTCCCTTCTCTGTGGACGTTATCTCGTGGTCCAAATTCCCAAGGACAGAATCGTACTTCAACAAGTGGGCGAGCGTCCTGGTATCAGTAAGGTCATTTACTGCAACAAAATCTATATCCTTGTCGCCGATGGAAGCACGATAAACATTGCGACCAATACGACCAAAACCGTTGATGCCAACCTTCACTGCCATCAAAATCCTCCCTGCACCAAATTCCCGCAGCGGTTCCGGAGATTCCTTGTAATGAGCCCAGAGCCCATCCGAACCAACTCTGCGGGCATTAGTGTTGAACTGTGAACAAATTAAAGAACCGTCCAGATTATGCGGCGCTGCTCACGCCTGTCAAGCTGAAGACCTTTCCATCTTTTTGAAACCGCTTAGGCATATGTAGCGTAGTAGATTTGATCCGGCTGACTGTGGATTTTTGTATCATTTTCCGGTATCGAACCGCACAGCCAAGGATAAAGTTAAAGGAGCCTTTTGCACATGCGCGCGCTTCATCGAACCTTAAAGTTAGCTCTAATTTCAGCCACTTTGCTTGCCATGGCAGGTGCCGCGTTGTCTCAAACACCAACGCCTACGCCGAATACAGCAACTCGACCGCCAGCCACGGAGACGCAGAATCCGACGGCCCCTCCTTCCACCCAGCAGCAGCCGGCTCAGGCTCCGCCAAGCCAGCCTCAGGTGCCGGGAGTGACAACGCAAGCGCCAGCCGCCACGCCTTCGCCTTCGCCGGAAACGACACCGAGCCTGCCCCCGGACTCGACGCCGGTTCAGGAGCCCCGCGAACCTGTCTTCCCGACTATAGAGCCAAAGCCGATTCCGCCTGTGCCAAGCCTGAACCGTCTCGGAGTCATGGGCAACAATACCCTTCCCCTTTCGCTAAATGAAGCGGTAAAGCGAGCACTGGAAAACAATGCGGATATCGAAGTAGCTCGCGACGACGTTCGTTTTGCCGAAACACAATTGCGCGCGCTGGAAGGTGTATATGATCCAGTATTCAGCATCACGCCACAGATCGACAAAAGGATCACGCCACAACAGAGTTCGCTCGGTGGCTCAGGAAGGTCCGGAACTACCACAACGACCACTTATAGCTTTAGTCCATCGCTGACGCGTACCTTCGGCAAGGGCGGTGGCACGTATACCTTGTCGTTTGCGAACAGTCACACTAATACCAGCAACACATTCAGTTTTATCAACCCGTTCTACTCATCTAACTTATCGCTGACATTTACTCAGCCACTTCTGCGTGACCGGTCGATCGATAACAATCGGCGCCAGATTCGGATCCAGAAAAAGCGGCTGGAGCAATCGGATGCTGATTTTCGCTTGCGCACCACCACAGTAATTTCCCAGGTGCAATTAGCTTACTGGGAGCTCGTCTTTGCGCTCCGTGATCAACAGAACCAGCTTGCCAACCTTAATCTTTCACGGGAGAACCTGAGGAACGTTGAAGCCCAGATTGCTGCCGGTGCTAAAGCTCCTCTGGAAAGAGCAGAAGTACAAACTGAACTTGCAAACCGCGAGTCAGCGCTGCTACTCGCAGTGCAGAACGTTTCGATAGCTGAAAACAATCTCAAACAGTTAATCTTTAAGGACCCATCCGCGCCCGAATGGTCCGCCCAGGTCACTCCCACCGATACACCTAAATTCGACACGACGCCGGTCAACCTGGACGAGGCCTTGAAAGAGGCGCGGGCTAACAGGCCTGAACTGCGTCGCCTGCGTCTGCAAAACGACATCAACAGGATCGATATTCATTACTTCAAGAACCAGACTCGGCCACAAGTGGATATTGTATCCACGTTGGCAACAACAGGTCTCGCTGGGAAGGATGTTTCCGGGGCTGCTCCTGCGGGAACCCTGCTGCCAATTGTGGCCGGTGACCCGACCGCGAATGCAAACGCTTTCTTACTGCAACAGATTCGCGATGTTCAACAGCGGGCCGGCTTTCCGCTTGCGACTGTGCCACTCGTGCCCGCGCCGGGAGGCCCGCCCGCCGACTTGATAGGTGGTTACGGTCAGGATCTACGTAACCTCTTCGGATTCAACACCCGCAACATAACTGTCGGCGTCGCTTTCTCGCTGCCACTGAGTAACAAGACGGCAGAAGCCAATCTGGCGGGAGCACGCATTCAGAATGAACAGTTGGCGGCTACACTGCGTTCCCAGGACCAGGCGATTGAGGTTGACGTGCGGAACGCGGCACAGGCGGTAGAAACGGGCCGTCAACGTGTGCTTGCTGCGCGAGAGGCAAGAGCCAACGCCGAATTGCAGCTTGAAGGAGAGCAGCGCCTTTATCAGGTCGGCCGTTCAACTACGTTCCTGCTCTTCCAGCGTGAGAACGCTCTAACCAACGCCCGCAATGCGGAACTGCGAGCGGAAACCGATTACAACAAGGCCCTGGCCGATCTCCAGCGCGCGACCTCAACCACACTTCGGGCCAATAGCGTGATTGTGGAGAGCCCGAATCATTAGAAGCACTGATAGTGTCTTAATTTGTCGTGCTCGCATTAAAGTAACTTATTGATATCTGGAACGAAGGCTGGTCATAATGTCATCAAAACCGGGAGCGGACAGAGATTGTGTGAAAACTCAAACTGTAATGTCATGAGGTCAGTACCGAAACGCGGTAGCGTCGGGGCTTCAGGCAATCAGTGTGGCTCGACTCTTAACAACTACCCGACGCTACCGCGTTTCGGTACTGACCTCATGACACACCGACGACCTTTTCCACACAGTCTCGACAGCGACCGGTTTTCAATCGTGGCTGGTGTGTCACGAGGGTTCCTGACCCGGTCGCTATCGCTCCCGGTACTGACTTCATTGCGGACCGGATGAAAATCTCCGCCACCATCATCACTTTCAATGAAGAACAGAACATCGGCCCTGCTTGCGAATCTCTCACCTGGGCCGATGAAATCGTGATAGTCGATTCGGATTCAACAGACCGTACCGTGGCAATCGCCAGGCAATATACCGATCGCGTTTTTAATCGTGAATTTCGGGGTTACAAAGACAAACACGAATTCGCTGACGCCCAAACTTCAGGCGACTGGATTTTCTGGCTCGATGCCGATGAACGCGTTAGCCCTGAACTGCAGCAATCCATACAAAAATTGCGCGAGCGTGATCCTGCTAGTCTACCTAATGGCTTTTTGATTGCCCGCCGTACTAAATTTCTAGATCGCTGGATAATGCACTCTGGTTGGTATCCCGACCTCAAGATGCGACTTTACCGCAAAGCCGGCAGCTACTGGGATGGAGTGTCACCGCATGAAACGGCCCGCGTCGCAGGACCCCTTGAAAGCCTGCCGGGGGAGCTCTTGCACTACACCAAGCGCGATCTAAGCGAATCGCATCTTGCGCTCGACTCTTATACAACTCTGGCTGCCGAATATCATGCGAAAAGAGGTCGGCGGCTGCGCCCTATTGAACTGGTCCTCTCGCCACTGGCAGCGTTTGTTCGAACCTATTTCTTAAAACAGGGTTTCCGTGATGGCGTACCAGGTTTGATCATTGCCATGCTCACCGGGTATGGTGTTTTTCTCCGGTATGCAAAACTCTGGGAAAGAAATCGAGACTGACTGGAAAAATGAAGACGGTGATTCTTTGCGGCGGGCGCGGCACGCGCATGGGCGAGCACGGAGCAGCGACCCCGAAAGCTCTAATTGAGATCGGCGGCCGGCCAGTCTTGTGGCACCTAATGAAGCTTTACGCACATTATGGGCTTACCGACTTCATACTCTGTCTGGGTCACCTGGGGGACGAGATCCGGAGCTACTTTGAAAAATCCGAGCCGGTTGCAATTGCCACAAAGGAGCGTTGGTCCTTAACTTTCGCTGATACTGGACTCGACACGAACACCGGCGGCCGGATCAAATGCGTCGGGAAACATCTTTGGGATGAGAAAGACTTTTGCGTCACTTACGGCGACGGCCTCGCCGATCTCGATCTCCAGGGGCTTATAGACTTTCATAAAGAACACGGGCGAATTGGCACAATTACGGCGGTCCGTCCGCACCTCAATTTCGGTATCATAAAACTCAGTTCTGAGGGAGCAGTGACGGAATTCCATGAAAAACCGCTCTGCGCCGACTGGATCAACGGAGGTTTTTTTGTCTTTCGCCGGGGCTTCCTCGATTATCTGGAAGAAACGAGCGTGCTCGAGCATGAGCCGTTGGAAACACTTTCGCGTGAACGCCAGCTGCTCGCGTGGCGGCACGCAGGGTTCTGGAAGTGCATGGACACTTACAAAGACAATGTTGAACTGAATCAGCTTTGGGAATCCGACGAGGCAGCATGGAAAGTCTGGGAAAGGTGAACGCGCGTGTCGTTTTGGGCTGATCGAAAAGTCTTAGTAACTGGGGCCACGGGCTTTGTGGGAGCTCACCTGACTGCCCGCCTGGTAAAAGAAGCAGCGCACGTTGTGTGCCTGCAACGCGATTTTGTGCCCAATGGACCATTGGATCTGCTGGATCTTCGCCGCTCTGTAACAATAGTGAATGGTCAGGTGGAAGATTACTGTTTGATGCAGCGAGTACTCAGCGAGTATGAAGTCGAATCAGTGTTTCATCTTGCTGCGCAGACGCTGGTCGGCGCCGCAAACCGGGCGCCTCTATCTACGTTTGAGTCAAACATCAGAGGCACCTACGGGTTGTTAGAGGCCTGCCGGAGCGGCCAGACGGTGAAACGTATTGTCGTAGCTTCCAGTGACAAGGCTTATGGAACACACTCCGATCTACCCTATCGTGAGGGCACCCCTCTCGATGGTCTGTTTCCCTACGACGCTTCGAAGGTCTGCACAGACGTGCTCGCCAGATCATTTGCCAATACTTATGGGCTACCGGTAGCAGTTACACGCTTTGCGAATATCTACGGTCCGGCCGATCTCAACCTCTCGCGCATCATCCCTGGTACGATTGTTTCCGTTCTGAGAGACGAACCGCCATTAATCAGGAGCGATGGGACACCGCTGCGAGATTTCGTTTATGTAGATGATGCTGTAACTGGTTATTTGCAGTTGGCTGAGAACATCTCCGCCGTAAAGGGAGAGGCTTTTAATTTTGGCAGCGGCTCTCCTGTGCGCATTCTCGATCTTGCTACTCGTATCATTAAACTGGCAGGCAAACAAGATTCTCTCTCACCGAAAGTGCTGTCACCAACCAAGATTGCCGGGGAGATTGATACACAATATCTTTCGGCTGAGAAAATCGAACGGCAACTTGGCTGGCGTCCAACCATAAAACTTGACGAGGGCTTGAACAGCACGATCGAATGGTATCGTCGCAACCTGAGTTTATTGCCTTAAGCATTTCTGCGAAGATACAATGCTTGCTGCATGGCTCTTCCCCTCTTAATGGTCTTGCCGGATCTGAACCTCATTCCAGCGCCGTTCACCTACCTTCTTATCGCCATCTTCGGCGCCATCATCGGCAGCTTCCTAAATGTGGTCATTCACCGGCTACCACTTGAGGAGTCGATAGTCTTTCCCAACTCGAGATGTCCTTCATGCGGCGCAGTGATCGCTTTTTACGATAATGTGCCGGTGCTGAGTTACGTCGCTCTTCGCGGACGCTGTCGCTCGTGCAAGATCCGCATCTCGCCGCGTTACCCGGCCGTAGAGATTCTGACGGCTTTTTTCTTTATTGCCGTGGCCTGGCGTGATGGACTTACCCCGGCCCTTCCATTTGATCTCATCTTCGTTGGTGCACTGATCGCCCTAATCTTTATTGATGCGGAACACATGATTCTTCCGAACGCGATCACCTATCCCGGCATAGTGTTCTCATTCATTGCCCGGCTGACGCTCCCCTACTTGATGGGCCGCCCATTTTTCGACGATCTGGAACCTCTAACGCACGGTGTGTTGGCAGACGTTCCGCTCTGGCTAGCCTCGCTTACGAGTGCACTGACAGGGGCCCTGGTAGGCGGCGGCTCACTCTGGCTGATGGGATGGATTTGGGAGAAGCTCCGTGGCGTTGAAGCAATGGGTTTGGGCGACGTAAAGATGATGTTCATGGTGGGCGCCTATCTCGGGTGGCGACTAACCATCTTTACTATCTTTATGGGAGTACTGTCGGGCTCGATTATCGGCCTTGGGGTTATGCTGCGGCAGGGCAGGCGAGACATGCACATGATGTTGCCATTTGGAATTTTTTTGGGGATTGGGGCGATTGCTGCGCTGCTCGTCGGTTCGTATGTCGTTGAATGGTATGCTGGACAGTTTAGGTGATTGCGGATTGCGGATTGCGGATTGCGGATTGCGGATTGCGGATTGCCGATTGGCGGATTGCGGATTGCGGATTGTGGATTGCGGATTGCCGATTGGCGGATTGCGGATTGCGGATTGCGG
>DATEUF010000044.1:0-36645 GCA_035283325.1 Pyrinomonadaceae bacterium
GATTTTTCAGCGGAGCGCCTGCCAGAGGCCGAAGCAAACTTCCGCGAGGGCTTCTCGGCACTACAGCAAGGCAACACTAAGATCGCCATCACCCATTTAGCTGCGGCAGCTCACGCCGCGCCTGATGAACCGCGCTACCGCGCTTATTATGGCCGGGCGCTCGCCGCAAATCAGAGCACGAGACGAATGGCAGAACTCGAGATGCAGGCCGCGATCAAGCTCGAGCCGGAAAACGCTAACTTCCGGGCGATGTTGGCTGAGTTATATTGGGAGTTAGCCTTCTATAAAAGGGCGCAAGCCGAGGCCGAACGCGCTGCCTCTCTTGATCCAGGCAATCAAATAGCTCGGGTGCTATTGCGCAAGCTGAAGGCCACCAGGAAAGTCGGCTGATAAGTCCTGCCGGGCAGCGACCAGCGCTTTGCGGAAAACAGAAATGTCAGTCAGTCGGGCAAAGGATAGCGAAAACAGCACCAGCACGGCTTTCTTGCAACTCGCCGGCGTTGCTGATCAGTTTGAGCGTTATGAGAACCCTCACGCTGGTCGCATTGTTGCGATCGCCGATGAAATCGCCAGAGTCTTTCAAATGGCCCGGGAGGACCGGCGCTCGCTGGAGGCGGCCGCACTGATGCACGATCTCGGCGAAGTGGCGATGGAGAGAGACTACATCAGTCGCGCCGGGTCCCTGACCGAGGACGAACGGGTCGATCTGGCGCGTCACCCGGTCATTGGTGAGCAGGAGGCAGCACGGGCGGGTGCGAATCGGGCCACCCAATTGCTGGTGCGTTGGCACCACGAGTGGTGGAATGGTTTTGGCTATCCGGATGCGCTGCGAGGCGAACAGATTCCACTTGCGGCTCGCATCCTCAGGGTCGCCGATGCGTACGCTGCCAGGACTGACTCTCGCCCCTATCGCCCCGCTCTGACCGAAGACGAAGCCAGAACCGAGCTTACCGTGATGGCAGGTATTGAGTTTGATCCCCGCGTGGTGATGGTTCTTTTAAACCTACCGCCAATAGAGGCGCTGAGGTCATTTGCACAAGTACCGCAACCAGTTGAGCAAAAGACTGGCGAGGATTGGAACCTGTTCTCGTCATTTCGATGAAACCAGTTTTTTCCAACGGCTGGCTGGCCTTTGAATTGAGTGTGCTGCGGCGACTCAAATTCTCCTCCATTGCGCTGCCTTTCACCGGGGAGCCCGATTTGGCCATCCAACTCCGGCGCTGGAAAGTACGAGTGGCCGCAAATGATCCGCTGATGTGGTCTTTCATAAAGGCCACGGCGCTGGTAGAAAACGATTCGCAGCGTCTTTCAGACGACCAAATTACGACCATCCTTGATGATGCTTACGTTCCTCGCGACCGCCTCGACAATCCTTCATTGCAAAAGTGGTTCAACGAAGTGGACGCATGGTGGTTCGATACTGTTCGCTTCAATGCCGAACGGCTCGAATCACATTACCAACGCTCCATCGCTTTAACGCTCGGCATGATGGTGGGTGATTATGTGCTGTCTTTTGATGAAAGGACGCGACAACTGCGGAAGCCGCTGGCATTGTCAGCAGTCTACCGTCAAATGGCGGAAATTCTTCCTTACCCCTATGACAATTCCCTGCGCAGCCGGGCTTTTAATCTGGATGTGCGTAGTTTTCTGGCGGAGCGACAACATACCGACCTGCTGTTTCTTCGCTTGCCCCCGCCGGTGCTCCAGGCTGCTCCTCAACAATCCCCTTCCCCGGGTTGGCGTGAGGAATGGTTGAGAGGCGCGGATGATTTTTGGCAGCAACTGGAGATAAGTAACGCCGGCAAGCTCGGCGGACGCGTGCAAAGCAAACAACAGTATCTCGGCTTTGTCGAGGATGTCCTGCAGCGGGCCGCACACATTCCCGCATGGGCCATTGCCCACACCGAAGACGGCTTTATTTCAACAGATGAGTTGGTCGAAGCAGTAGGCCGGATCCGCAAACCTGAGGCCGTTTACACAAAAGACTTTTCGGACCTACTGGGTGTGCGCGCCTCGATTGTGACAACAACGAGCTAAGCATTATGTTTTTCGAGGTTTGATTCGTCCCTAGTTCTGTCACCAGTTACCTCGGCCAGGAAGCGATACCCGAGACCGCGCACAGTCAGAAGATGTTTCGGTTTTGAGGGCTCGTCCTCTATATACTTCCTAAGCCGTACGACGAAGTTATCGATTGCGCGCGTGTCGGTATCTTCACGGAGTCCCCAGACGTCTTCGAGCATTGCCTTACGGGAAACTACCTGGCCTTCGTGTTTCACCAAATAGCGTAACAACCCGGCTTCCATGAGAGTGAGGCGGACGGTCTGATGTGGCGTGCGGAGCTCGAGCGAGTCAAAGTCGATTGTGCGGCCATCAAAGTTGAATCTCGCGATCCTCTGGCCAGCGTTTCGATTTGGACCGTTTCTTCTTTCCTCGCCTTCATCCCGGCGCAGCCACTCACGCCGCCGTAGTAGCGCTTTGAGTCGAGCCAGCAAAACCGCCAGTTCGAAAGGTTTGGGAAGATAATCGTCAGCTCCCGATTCGAAGCCCTGCAGCACATCTTCCGGGCGACCACGAGAGGTCAGCATCAATACCGGCACAAATTCACCAGCTGCTCTCAGCTCTGCCGCAACCGCAAAACCATTCTTGCCTGGAAGCATGACATCCAAAACAATCGCGTCGTAACGACGGTGTTTCCCAAGTAGTAGAGACAACGCCGCTTCACCATCATTCACAGCGTCGACCGAATAGCCCTCTGCTTCCAGGTTAAAACGCAAGCCATCTGCCAGGTGCTGTTCGTCCTCTACCACCAAAACAGAATTCATCGGTAGTTACGCTCTCGGAAGTTGGATTGTAAAAGTGCTGCCCTGGCCGACGCCCGCGCTTTCGGCAAAAACGCGGCCACCGTGTTTCTCTATCACGGAACGGACAATAAAGAGCCCCAGACCAGTGCCTTTCACTCGCGCCATGACACGCCCCGGCACGCGGTAGAACCGCTTGAATATGCGTTTTAATTGGGCGCTGGGGATACCCACGCCGCGATCCCTAATGCGCACAGTCACTCGCTTTTGATCCAAAGCAGCGACCTCTACCGATACCTGCACATCTTGGTCGGAGTATTTAATGGCATTGTCGATGAGATTCGAGATGGCCGCGCGCAGTTCTTCGGTGTCACCGGATACTTGCGGCCGCTCACCATTGAGTAACTCAAAATAATTCACCGAGCCGGGGGTCAGGTCATAGCGGATGCGCGCTAGATCGACACATTCGCGCACGAGGCTGCTCAGGTCGATCATCGTGGAACTAACCTTTCGCCCCCGGTGGCCAGTGCGACCGGCGAATAGCACCTGTTCGACCGTCTGCAAGAGTCGATCAGTATCGGCCAATACCACATTGTAGAAATCCTGTCGCTGTTCCTCGTGAAGCTCGTGAGCTTTTAGCGTCTCAAGGTGCAGGCGAATCGAGGCTATGGGGGTCTTAAGTTCATGCGTTACGGCATTGATAAACGCATCATGTTGCTCGTTGCGCCGAATTTCGCGGATCAGGAAAGTGGTATTCAGGACCAGGCCGATGATAATGAGTACAAAAAAGATGATGCCGAAGACCAGCAGCGCCACTTCACGCCAGTTAAGTAGGATCCAGCTGACATTTAGGGCGACTGCGAGGGCGACCAGACAAGCGCCCAAAGTGATGAAGAACGCAACAGATTTGCGACGTCCGCTAACAAGCATCTCGAAAACCGGGTGGAAGGAAACAGGTCAAATATAATAAGGCTGTTCAGCCGCAGACGCGAGCCACAGGCAAGGCCATATTTTCGCCGAAGCACTGTTTTGGCGACTTGCCAGTCTAACCTCAAATGGTGCACTATATTACTGTTCAACCCTTCTCTCAGGCATCAACGGTGATGCGCCACGCCTCTGAATGGCTTCGGCGTTTAGATGGAACGAGAGCAGGCCCTTTTAATCTGAAGAAGCTGCTCAACTGAGCGCCCGAACCGCGAGCCTTCGCTGAAGACCGTTACTCCGAAGCCATCCTTGATTCGAAGCTTCTCTTAATGCTCCCCGTGGAGCAAAGGAAAATGTAAATTCATGTCTATGAAACTTTATGTCGGAAATCTCTCGTTTAAAACTTCGAGCGATGACCTGCAACAACTGTTTTCCCAGGCGGGAACAGTGGAGTCGGCTACAGTGGTTGAAGATCGGGATACCGGTCGTTCACGTGGCTTTGGCTTCGTCGAGATGGCTTCTAAGGAAGACGGGCAGAAAGCAATTGAGCAATTCAATGGCACTGACCTCGACGGTCGCAACCTAACGGTCAATGAGGCGAGACCCCGTGAAGACCGTGGCAATCGCGGCGGTGGTCGCGGCTTCGGTGGAAATCGGGGCGGGGGCAGGAACTTCGGCGGCGGTGGCGGCCGCAATGATCGGGCGCCTCGCTGGTAAGTAAGGCATGCAGGCGGGCGGCAGGAAATATAATCGCCCGCCTGCAATCCTAACCACCGATTTGTTTGATCAAAATACCTGTATTCTTAATGTACTTTTGAAAGGTCAGTTTATGGAAAAGCAAACCTTTGCCGTTGGTGATCGCGTGGAGAAGTTGTGCGCTGTTTGTGGTGAGGAGCGGGGTCATGTTGTGGCTACCGTCACCAAGCGGGGGTTGATATCACGCGTGACCTGTCCGAAGTGTGGCACGCGAAGCTCATTTTCCAGCGATGCTAAATTAACTGGCGGACGTTCAAAGACCGTCAATAGCGAACCTTATGATTGGCATCGCACCTACCGCACGGGACAGACTCTCATTCATCCGATGTGGGGAGCAGGCGAAGTCACTGCCTTGATTGAGCCCCGGAAGATGGATGTACTTTTTTCCGATCGCATACGCAGGCTAATCCATTCGCGAGTTGATGCCTGAGGCGATCGTCAAGCAGCACCACCTCAATAAACTCTACACGTTTTTTCTCCAGTCAATCCGAAGAAAAAGGCATCTCAACCAACCGTTCCCCTCGCTCCAGCCTTCTGGGGAGTCTGACTTTTCCCGCAGCAAACAGCGCTAGCCACACAATGCCCGAACTGGCTGACAGCAGCCCGCAGAACACCGTAAGAGTGCGTGGTGTAATTGCCTGCAACGACCAGCCTGCGGCGGCTGTGGAGAAGCTCCAAATGAGGAGTTCTGTGGCCCGGTCGGTAGTCGAAATTCGGCCTCGCAAATTATCCGGCACGAGCCGCATTAAGAGGGTTTCCTGAACAGCAAACTCAGCGCCTAGCAGCACTCGTCCCAGGAACAGCATGAAACACGCCAGCCAGAGATTCGGCATGAGGCCCATCAGCGCAAAAAAGAGACCCTGAACCAACAAGCTCCAGCCAATGAAACCCTCGGTCCGCCCATGGAATTCAAAATAGGCTCCCACACGCCGCGCTATTCCCATACCAACGAAAAGGCCTAAGCCGGCGGCAAAATAGAGCGCGGCCACTCCGGAGTCAGGACTAATACCGTTCTGGCCGGCGAAAACAATTCCCCCTAAGCGATCGGTGATCAAGTTAATTGCGCCGCCTCCACTGGCCCACAAGACATTGATTCCCAGGATTGCCGCGACGGGTGCGTGATTGATTATGTACAGCCAGCCTTCGCGAATATCTTTCCAATAGCTCGTCTTGAGACCCTCGTTGTTTGACTCCGCTGCTGCATGCGGAATTTGTTTAGTTTCTCGTTCTGGAATCAACCAAATAGAGTAGGCCGAAATCAGGAAGGACAAGGCATTAATTAAAAATGCCGCCCGATACCCGACATTGGCAGCCGTCCAGCCACCTAATGCGGCGCCTATTGACATCAGCAGGAAGCGCGAGGAAAACATCAGGGCATTCCCCGCAAGCAGATCTCTTTCACCGGTGATATTTGGGACTGCGGCATTCTTTGCCGCCTCGAAGAATGTGCCGAAGAACGACAGCAAAGCTGTGCAAACATACGCAATCCAAAGATCCGCAGGTTCATCAACCAGGAGGAAGCCGAGGGCAAATATCACCCGCGCTGCATCGGTCGCAATCATCACTCTGCGTCTGGACCAGCGATCCACAAAAGCACCGGCGAGTGGAGCGAACAGCGTGAAAGGCACAAGTCGCGCAAGCAGCATGATTGTGGTTACGCCGGGCGCCGCATGTGACAGAACGCGAACGAGTCCGAGGCCCGCCAAAAAGTTGAACCAATTGCCGAGTTCGGAAACTACCTGGCCCCACCACAACTGGCGAAAGGAGCGATTGCTGCGCAGGAGCTGGATATAGGTCAGAGAATCCATTACGAAACTACGGCACAAGCATAACAAACCTGGCGGTCCTGAGGATCTGCGGCATGTATAGTTCCGAGCGCGGCTAAAAGTCGCAACAAAAAAAATGTACGTCTACTAATTGGATAGTCAATAGAACAAACGACAATATCTCGTTCATTCCAGCCTCAAATCCTCACTCCGCAGGAGTGCAATGTTTATAGAGTCGAGCACAACAAGCGGCCGTGCGCCGTTCGGAGGAGCGGAAAAGTTTCTTGATGTGTGCCTATCAACTTCAGCACCGCTCCTCCGAACGGCGCCGGAGGGATTAGGTGGCCTCCGAGCTATAAACGTTTCACCCCTCCGGGGTGCAAACCTCCTCCCAGGTGGAAAACCTGAGCCACATGATTTTGGTTCGTCGACGTTGGCGGCTTCAATGACTTGCGCAAAAAAGCGCTGGTCTTGTGATACGGAGTGTCAAAGATTCAAACGCCCATTTTTCGGATAGGCATCGTAACAAGGTTTGATCTTGAGCTGTGAGATCTAAGGTAAGAGCAAAAATGCTAAAGGATTTACTGGCCCATAAACTTCGGAGGCCGCTTCTCAATAAAGGCCGAGACCCCTTCGGTGAAGTCTTTAGTTTTTCCTGACTCAATTTGGGCCAGGCGCTCCAATTCGAGTTGGCTGCCGATATCGTTTGTGGCGCTTGCTTGCAGGAGTTGTTTGATTCTGCCTATGGCCACGGTTGGCGACTCTGCCAATTTTTGGGCCATAGACAAAGATTGACTCATTAAATCACTATCAGGTACGACGCGATTGATCATGCCCATTTCGAGAGCGCGAGCAGCACTTAAGATTTCCCCGGTCATCATCAGCTCGGCAGCACGCTTCCAGCCCACCAGCCGAGGCAAAATAAACGTGCCCCCACAATCCGGTGACAATCCTACCTTTATGAAGGCTTGATTGAACCGCGCGCTCTCCGCAGCAATCACAAGATCGCAAGCTAGAGCAAGGTTGCATCCGCCACCGGCGGCAACGCCATTAACTGCGGCCAGAATCGGTAGAAGAGTCTTTTGTATTAACAGTACGCACTGATTGATGAGGCGTAACGGTTCATCGAAGAAGGCTTCTATCCTTCCCTGCTGTTCCGCCATCTGCTGCATCTCCCGCAAATCGCCACCCGCACAGAAGGCCCGCCCACTGCCTGTCAATACGATAGCTCGCGAATGCTGCTCGGTGGCTACCGAGATGGCAGCCTTCAATTCCCGCGCCATAGATACTGTTAGAGCATTCAGCGACTCGGGCCGATTGAGCGTGAGTACGGCAACTCGACCAATTGTTTGAAATTTGACAATCTCCTGGTCCATTGTTGATATCGCAGCTTGTCGCGGACCCCTCGCGTCGGCGCATCCGGCCAAAGGAACGCTCCGCAAAGGCCCAGAAGTGCGGCAACGGTTGGAGCGCCTGTTCGTTACTGATTGTTAAGCCGCCTTCAACCGCCCGGCTATTACAATCTTTGCTGAGTTGAACGACTGGAACTGAAGCAATCGCCACAAAGCACCGGCCTGCCGGTCGACGGCTTGAAGGGCACCGTGTCTTGCTTGCCACACTGGTCGCAGGTGATCTCAAACCTTTGACGCTCTCCTCCCGGTCCGCGTGGACCACCGAAATTCGAGCGACGTGCATCACGGCATGGTTTACATCGCTTGGGATGTGTAAGGTTTCGTTCTTTGTAGTACTCCTGTTCGCGCTCAGTAAAGGGGAAAGGGTTTCCGCATTCGGCACACGTGATTTCAAGGTCTGGCATGTCGCTTTGTTCTCCACGAGAGCAAAACTGAGGTCTTCGCCCTCTTTGCTCTTCGGAGCGCTGGCGTCACATTTCTACATTGGAGCGAAGGACTTTGTAGCTCGGAGCGTAACGCCGTGGTTAGTCGCGTTCCGAAGATGGTTAAGTGGCCTGAGTTTACTCCAGCGTCAGGCAGGGTTCAAACCAAAATTGAGGAAATTGGGCGGTAAAGGCTTGTCGCAGGGATCACCGCCCGAATCGCGCAAGCTCTCTAACGTGGGCCTGAACAGTGGCCCCGAGTGTTTTCAAGTTGTAGCCGCCTTCCAGACAAGAGACGATCCGTCCCTCGCAAGTAGCATCGGCCCATTGCTTCAGCGCCCGGGTCATACCAACAAAGTCTTCGTCCTCCAGCAAAAGTTGCCCGAGTGGGTCGCCACGATGCGAGTCGAAGCCCGCCGAAACGATGATCAAGTCTGGAGTAAATTTCGCGCTTATCTGCTCCAACGCGGCTTCAAACATCCGCCTTTGTTCCAGCGCCTGGGTGCCAGCTTTCAAGGGCACATTCAAAGTGTAGCCCGCACCCCGCCCGATGCCCGTTTCACCCCGGGCGCCGGTGCCTGGATACCATGGATACTGATGCATCGAAAAGAAAAAGGTCGTAGGATCATCGTAAAAAATACCCTGCGTTCCGTTGCCGTGGTGCACGTCCCAATCGATAATGGCAACTCTTTCAATTACGGGATATTGTCTCTGGGCATAGCGCGCGGCTACCGCCACATTGTTGAATAGGCAAAACCCCATTGCCCGATCCGGGGTCGCATGATGGCCGGGAGGACGAGCCGGAACAAAAGCATTAGTCGCATCTCCATGCATTACCAGATCGATAGCCGCGCACGCCCCACCTGCCGCATGCAGTGCCGCCTCAAGTGAGTGTAATGAGACCACAGTATCAGCATCCAGATATCCGGTTCCTTCCCTCACAACTCGCTCGACGGTCTTATACATCTGCACTGAATGACACGCCTGGATGTCGCTGCGCCGGGCTTCCCGGGCTGGGGTCTCGAGCAGTCCTGACCAAAGCTCAGAGTCAGCCGTCAAAGCCTCAATTACCACGTCATAACGTGCGGAAGACTCCGGATGACCCGGCCCAGTATCGTGCTGCCCGAAAAGAGGATGGTGGACAATAGCGGTAATCATAAAAACAGATTATGCGATTGGGTGTCTCAATCTCAAACCTGTTCGACTGCTGCAGACTCAAAAGCATACGCCTGTAAACTAAACCTCGCACACAACTGACCTAAACTACTTCTAAGAAGAAGCTCACGGATTGTTTCGATTTTCTAAAGTGCTTAATGTGAATCGTGATTCCGGCTGCCTACGGAATAACGATTGCCATGCAGCGAGTACGAAGCCGGGAACACTCATTTAGAAAACAGATATTGAGACGCAGGAGGCAACCAATGGCATACGACGAACAAGAAGCAAGGAAGAGTAGAGTGGTGGTGGAGACTCCAAACTCACGCCGTGAAGTAACGCAAAGTGAGGCTGTTAGATATCCGGAGAGAACAGGTATTTCGGGAGCGACCGTGGGAGTAATCGTGATAGTCGCTGTCGCCCTGGTAACTATCCTTGTGCTGTTTCTGCTAAGCGGGCAATCACCCACTGACAACACCAACACCGAACTGCTGGCGCAACAGCCGGCGCCAGTGCCGCAGACGACGATCATCCAACAACCGGCCCCTCAGCAACAGCCTCCGGTGATCATCCAGCAGCCCGCTCCGGCTACGCAGCAGGCACCTATAATCGTCAATCCACCGGCTGCCAGCGGCGGCGCGACCGTAGCTACAACCGACGACAGCGGAATTCAGGCTGAAATTGACAAACGAATTGGCGAGGACACAGCGATATCCGGGCTAGGCATTACCACCACCGTACTTGACGGAAAGGTAACGCTCATTGGCACCGTTAAGACTGAGGCGTTGAAATCTCACATCGAGCGTTTGGTTCGACGCATTAAAGGTGTCAAGGAGATCGATAATCAGATAGTCGTCATCAGTGGCTGACATCCCGGGCCAAACATACTGTCACCGAGCGGCGCTACGAAATTCAGTTCCGCTCGGGACTTCTTTGGATCTAACCTCATCAATCTTCTTTTCCATAAACCTTGATCTCCGCAGTCGTTAACGACGTTTCCACTACCAAACTGCCGGGTTCGCCTTCCAAGACGAGCCGCCGTTCCAGATCCCGCTCGTAGAAGGCTACTTCTTTCAGTGCGCATTCCACCGGTGGCAATGTCAAGTGTCGGAGACCTTCTGCCTCTCGTCCCAAACTCAGGAGCAGATCGACGTCTCTCTTAATCTCGAGTCTTGTTTGTTCGTCAGTTTCGAGTTCAGCCGTACAAACTGGATGGGGAAGCAATGCCATCTCCCCATCAAGGTAAACCGTCCAAATAAAGCCGATATCAAGTAAGACATACAGTGCCTCGTTCTGGATAAAATAGCCCAGCACCGTCGCGTCAATGATATGCGCAATAACGTGGTCCTGGTGTGTAGTCGTTTCACGTGGTGCCCATCCTGGGCTCATTTCTTGTACTCACCTTCATAATTCAGCAGCGACTTTCCCTTGACCGCCGCCAAAACGGCGGCGACTACTGATCCTATACCGCCGACAACTACTGAAAGTGGAGCGCCGATCAAGGCTGCCACTATGCCGGCCTCGACTTCGCCCAGTTGAGGGCCACCCATGAAGAAGACCATGTTGATTGACGTCATGCGGCCGCGCAGGTTATCAGGGGTCGCGAATTGGCGAATCGTTTGCCGCAAAACGGTGCTGATCGTATCGGCAGCTCCCGTAAGAGCAAGCATCAGCAGCGAAAACCAGAAGGTCTGGGAAAATCCAAAAGCAATGGTGGCGAGGCCAAACACAGCTACGGAAACAATGACTGCTCTGCCCTGTCGTTTAAAGCCTCCTGTTCGGGCCATCGTGAGCGCCGTTATGACCGAACCAACGGCGGGCGCCGCTGCCAACAGACCCAGGCCGCGGGCGCCAACATGCATAATCTCCGCAGCAAAGATCGGCAGCAAGGCTGTAGCCGAAGCAAAAAATGTCGCGGCAAAATCGAGTGTCATTGTCTGGACGATAATGGGGGTACGCCAAACAAATCTTAGCCCTTCCCACAAGGCGGCAAAACTGACCCGAGTGGGCACCTCGTCATCTCGACTTGGCTTGCCAGACGCTCGCATCTGCACGAGAGCGACTATTACCGCAAGGAATGAGATTGAATTGGCTGCGTAAACTATCCCCGGGCCATAACTCGCCAACAGCAGTCCAGCAAAGGAAGGACCAACTATAGTCGCGAGATTGAAAACCACGATACCGAGGCTCACAGCATTGGGAAAATCAACAGGCGGCACCAGTGTCGGCATCAAAGCCTGTCGCGCAGGAATATCAAATGCCATGGCTCCGGAAGCAACTGCAGTTAACAGATAGATAGGCCAGACGTTCCTGAGGCCCGCAATGGTGGCAATAGTCAGCAGCGCGGCGCTTGCCAGCATCACACTCTGGGTAGCCATCATTAATCGTTTGCGATTGACGGCATCGGCAACCACTCCGCCGATAAGCGAACAAAAGATCAACGGCAGTCCGCGAAACAGTCCTACCATGCCGAGGGCTAGCGCGGATTTCGTCAGCAGGTAAACGTGCCAGTGGATGGCCACTGACTGCATTTGCGATCCGGTTACAGAAACAATCTGGCCCATCCAGAGCAGACGGAAATCGCGATGCCGTAGGGCCGCAAAAGCGGAATATTTGATTTGTGAAGAAGACGCCGGTGGCTTTGAGCGAGACATTGCGACGCCAATCAATCTTCAGGCTTCGTCGTATGCCTCATTCAGTTTGCGAAAGTGGTACCCCATTGCCGCCAATCGCAGCGAGTCAGCTATTTGATTGCGGTGTCGAGCAACGGCTCGCATGAAGAAGCGCCAAAACTCTTTTCGCTCGCAGTCCAAAACTCCGAGTTTAACAGCGATGCGCGTAAACGAGGTGAGAGCACTGACCAAGGTATACTGGTTAGGCTCAGGTAGATTACGGGGCGTTCGCTTCAGCGAGTCGAGCGCGCGTTGGTAATACTCACGGGGATTATATATCGTGCGCATAATGGTTTGATATCCCTCGATCAGAAGGTTGGGATTCATCTTTGGCACGAAGTTTAATGAGCAGTTCGTATTGTTTCCTGAAGCTTCTCCCAGTAACCGGCCCTCACGCTCAAGCCGGCGCCATAGCTGGGTGTCAGGTAAAGCACTCAACAGTCCAACCATAGCCAGAGGGATAGCGCTCTCGCGAATGAACTTAATCTGCCGTTCAAATATATCGGCAGGATCGTTATCAAAGCCGACAATAAACCCAGCCATTACTTCCATTCCGTAACTCTGAATCCTCTTCACGGAATCGAGTAGATCTCTACGGGTATTCTGTCCCTTCTGCGCCTCTTTAAGACTCGCTTCCACGGGAGTTTCGATCCCCAGAAAAACACGCCGAAAACCGGCCCGCTGCATGTCGGAGAGTAGCGCTTCGTCCTCCGCAAGATTCACACTTGCTTCTGTCAGCAACGAAAAAGGATAGCCTTTTCGCTTCTGCCACTCAGCCAGACTGGGTAGAAGCAGCCGGACATTCTTCTTATTACCGATGAAGTTGTCATCGACAATGAAGACTGTGCCGCGCCATCCCAGGTCTAACAAAGTGTCGAGTTCAGTCAATATCTGCTGGTTACTCTTGGTCCGCGGCACGCGACCGTAGATCTCAATGATGTCACAAAACTCGCATTGAAAGGGGCAGCCGCGAGAATACTGGACGCACATGGCACTGTAGCGCTTCAAGTCAGCAAGATGAAAATCGGGAACGGGAGTTATGGAAAGGGGAGGACGTTCTGGTGCTTGATAAAAGCGCTTGGGTGTTCCCTGCTTCAAGTCTTCGACAAACAAGGGCAGCGTAGTTTCAGCTTCGCCCAGGAAAATGTGATCGGCTTGTGGCAAGTCTTCAATGGTGGTGGTCACATATGGTCCACCTATCACAACGCGCTTGCCGTGGGCTTTGCACCTTTCGACGACCCGCCGCAGAGAATCTTTCTGTATGAGCATCGCCCCTGCGAAAACGATGTCGGCCCATTCAATGTCACTCGCCGCCAGCCTTCGGACATTCAGGTCAATCAAGCGTCTTTCCCATGACTGCGGCAGCAAAGCTGACGCAGTCAAGAGACCCAGGGGCGGAAAGGCGCTGCGCTTGCCCTCAAAAGGCAGCGCATGACGAAAACTCCAGTAGGTGTCAGGGAATTCCGGATTAACTAAAAGGACCTTCATCGGTTCTCCTTCGTGGCGGCCGCCCCCTCACAACGACGGCGCTGCCCTAGATACAGATTCATGGAATGGCCGACTATCCTAGTCTGTTCGGCGGTCCAGCAACGTAATAGTTATGTAAAAGAAGAGGGGGAAGCGGGTGGCAGGAACACAGAAATTACACAATTCGTAACTTAAAGAGGCTAGATTTTGAGGTGCAGGCTGGATAACAACCGAAACCTGTTGAGCCAAAAGAGTTGATTACAGCAATCGCGAATCTTGCCGCGCCAAGTCGCTGAACAAGCTTGTGCTACTTACACTTAGAGTAACCACAGTCGCGGCAGAAATCGCATCCACTTGCGTGCTCGAGCTGGCCTCGACATTCAGGGCAGATACCAATCATTGAAGACATTATCGCCCCTGTAACACCCGTGAGCCCGGGCAAAGCGGTGATTGCAGCCGGCCCGGCACTCCCAACTGAACCGTCAGCCATCCGTTGTTGCTGTTGCTTACCGACAGCCCGTGCCGAGTCAGGCAAGCCTTGCAGCCGGCGGTTTGTAATCATGACGCACTCCGCCACGGCTTGCTCTGGCGAAGTCAGAAGCCGCTCATTGAACCAGACGGCATGTGTACCTGTCACTTTGTTCAAACTGTAAGCAACCTCGGCCGCGTCAAACCCACCCCGCAGCATCTTCGAAGCAAGCAAACCCACTCCTCCGCTGATGGGACCAGTAGCAAAGACCTCCTGGATTATCTGACCATCATGATTGACCGTGACGTAAAGGTTCTGGCCATCAAAAGGGATTTGCCAGGTCGCGCCTCGTAGCTCGCGTGGACGTTCGATGCGAATGGCCGTTTGTGCTGGTGGTGAAATGGCCGTGTCGGAGTGTTCCCAGGCGATTGCTGCTTGTCTTGCAGAAGCATCATCCGCCGCTTCTGCCTCCGCGGCACTGATCGCCTCTTCAAGCGGTTCAACCTTGGTTTCTGGATTGCAAGCCGTTTCTCCCTTCTCCTCCACCTTCATCGACGTAAGCACTTGATTCTCGCGAGAGCCGTCGCGGTAATAACTCACTGCCTTGCAACCGAGCTGGTAGGCCAATCTATACAGCCGGTCTACTGATTCAACAGTATCGTCAACCGCTCCATTGCACGTCTTTGACACGCTGTTGTCCACATTCCGTTGGGCCGCAGCCAGCACATGTACATGCTGCTCAGCGCTGATATTCATCGCCGAAATAAAGTAAGGTGGCAGCTCGTGTTCATGTTCGACAACGTAGGCCGCGCCTCGATCAATCGACTCCTGACAAGTCTGATCCACTTCCATACCAAGGGCCTGGGCCGCAAGACCATGTACATACGTCCGCGTGCCGAGGGTATCCTTTCGCATGTAAGCCCATGAGAAATTGGGCTCGATTCCCGAAGAAGTCTCCGCCACTAAAGAGATGGTGCCGGTAGGAGCAATAGTAGTTACCTCGTAATTCCGCGGTGTCAGTGGCGCCTCACGGGAGAGGCCAATCTGGTTATAAAGAAAGTCCTCATAAGCCTCCCGGTTCGGCTCAAACTCCGGGAACACACCTTTCTCGGCCCCCAGTTTGTTGCTGGCGGCCCACGCCTCGCGCCGGATGAAGCCCATCATTTCCTCCATCAGATCTATGGACGCGGGCGATCCATAAGTCACCTTCAGGTTCAGGCAGAGGTCGGCGAAGCCCATGATGCCAAGACCAACGGGACGAGTCCTATGCACGACCTCGTTGATCTCCGGCAACGGCCAGGCACACGTATCAATCACATTGTCGAGAAAACGCGTGCAGAGATGCGTAACCTCACGCAGACGCTCCCAGTCCACTCGATTTTCAGGATCGTAAAACTTGTTCAAGTCAATTGAACCGAGATTACAGGAGTTGGAGAAGTGCAGAAACTGCTCACCGCATGGATTGCACGAATAAATTGGACCCATCGATTTCATCATGTGATTATGGCGGTTTACTTCGTCGATGAAAGCGATGCCCGGTTCCGCATACTTGTGCGCGCTGGCCCCAATCCGGTTCCAAACGTCCGGTGCGTAGACCATTCCCGGACGCGGCGGTTCTTCAATCATGCAATCGGAAAGATCGGTCGCCAGAAATGCCCCCCGATCGCAGAAGCTCAACACCGAGCCATCGGGCCTGCGAAAGACCACATAGTCGGCCTCTGTTACCGGATCGTAGATCGGTTCGGTCCACGACTCGCCATTGAACTCCAGTTGAAACCATTCCAGATTGTCCACTGCCCTTAAGAATTTATCCGTCACATTCACTGAAATATTAAAGTTGGTCAATGAATGCTGGTCGTTCTTGGCGTGAATAAAACGCAACACGTCCGGGTGAGTGACACGCATCATGCCCATGTTAGCGCCGCGGCGTACACCGCCTTGTTTCACCACATCAGTCACCTGGTTGACAATGTTCATGAACGACACTGGGCCAGAAGCCACACCGCGCGTGGAGCTAACCATGGCCCCTGCCGGGCGCAGGAATTCGTAGGTCATTCCTGTGCCGCCTCCAGTCTGATGAATTGTGGCAGCAGCCTTGGCGTGCTCCATGATACCGGTTATGGAATCGGGCACATCAAGCACGAAGCAGGCAGCAAGCTGTCCGTTGGCCTTTCCGGCATTAACCAGGCACGGCGTGTTAGGCACAAACTCCCGCGCCAGCATTACTTCACTCATTGCCGCAAAAAATTGATCGCGCTTCTGCGGGTCCTTTTCCGCCGCCGAAACATGGCCCACCACACGACGCACAATGTCAGGCCATTCCTCAATAGGTCGACCCTTTGCATCTTTGAGAGAATAGCGCTTGCTGATTACACGTTTGGCATTCAACCCTAGCGGTTTACTGCGACGACGAGTAACGGGTGTGTCTGTTTTCCCGTGATTTTTGCCGATAGCTGCGCTCATCTTTCACTACCTTTCTCGCCCAGGGGAGACAGTTGTTGTAACGCAAACTGTTAGTTTGCGAGCAAGCCTACAACTTGCTTAATGAGAGTTGCCAAAGACGGTTCGGCGACCGCGATTGCCGCGCGCCTGTATCTAAGATGTTTGGCGGATACCCCGGTTGGCTCCTATCGAAGCGAAATAACTCGTCTGAAGAGGTCCGCAGGGGGCCTGCCACCACTCCAAACAACCCGCCTCGTCTTAAGCGGAGCGGAATATACTCCTTTGGACTGGCGGTGTCAACATATTGTGGTGATCTTTTTTATCAATGCAATAGAGAGTGTAATTTTACTTTGAAGAAGAGCTATTGGAGAGTAATAGCTCGTAATTGCCAAGGCCCCGATTATGGCTATCAAGAGCGGCGAAAGTATCAGAAGTTTCCTCGAGCATCTGTTTGGTCATAGCGATTGAATCGCTCAGCTGTTCGAAATCAAGTGCCGAAACTCTTTCCGGAGTAGGCAGGGTCACCACTTGATCGTTAACCAGCCCGAAGAAGTTTTCGATCGACTGCAACTGTCCTTCTACCAGCTTCACGGAACGTTCGATATCGTTAAAGGCCGCCACCCTTCTCTTGAGGATCTCTACATTGGCCTGTTGAATCCGCTTCTCTCGGTCATCACGCGAAACCTCGACCGCGCGCTCTGCTTGCACGAGTTGATTTTGAACTGCCTGCCGGTTAATCGATCGCAAGTGCTGCTTCCGGCGGCGATAGACATCCAGGAGATCGACAAAGTCTTCCCATCGTTGGTCCAGGCTCTGAATGTTGCCAGGTATCTGCTTGGTACCGGTGAACTTTTTGTAGTTTGAATAGATCTGGTTTTTCATCCATCGAAGGTATTCCACCGCTTCACGTTCGCGAGGGTCAAATCCTTTGATGATGGCTTCGCGCTGCTGGTCCCGTAGTTTTCTTAGCCGCTGTCTTTCGCGACGATCAACCAGGCGACGATAGAGTGAGCTTGCCGGCACGGTAGCTAAATAAAGTGTCTCAGCGGCCAGGGCCGCAACTAGTGGCGTCACGTCTTGCACATACGCGGCCGCCACCGCAAATCCCGCCATCCCCCAAAAATTTATTGGTTCCTTAAAGGCCTCTTTCAGATATTTGAGATCAAGCTTCGGAAAGTCTGGCATAACAACATCAACGACCTGAAAAACATGTAACGCAAACTGTTAGTTTGCGGTCAAAACTGTCAGGTGCTCGCAAAGTACGCCACGTGCAAACTAACAGTTTGCGTTACAACTCAACTGTTGCGCTTACCGTTTGTCAATACCGCACGCGGTTCCTCAGCCGCACTCGACTCATTTTCTGCGGGCAAAGCTTGCGGCGCAACGCCGGTGGCTGAGGGCAAAAGTCCCATCTCGCGCTTGTAAGCCAATAGCTTGTCTTGCAACTGCATGTCGAGAGCCTCGCGTTCAATGTCCTGCATCTGCGAATCGACGGAAGCAGAGCCGAGTTGAAGTTTAGCTTCCGCTGCGGCGGCGCGACGATCAATCTTGTCGCGCATCTCACTAAACGTCGACGCATCGTCTCCAATCTCGAACGACTCCATTGTCTGGGCGAGCTGTTCCTGGAGCTTTGCTTGCTTCGACTGATTGATCAACTGCATTGCTTCTGCAGTTCGCCGCTGCATCTGCAAGACATAGTTGTCGCGGGCCTTAAGTGCCTGCTTTGATGCCAGATTCGCGTGCTCCAGTTGCTGGGAGGTCTTTTGCAGATCCATCTGAGCCTGCTGCAATTGCCCGATATACGCGCTGGCTATATCGTCGCGTCCCATCTTCACTGAAGCTCGAATCTTGGAATCCAGTTCGACAACCTGGGTTTCCAGTCGCTCCTTGTTTTTTGCCAGCAGCTTTTCAGTAGCCATCACCTGCGCCACCGAATTGTTAAGTTCAGGGACACGGTCGCGCATGTCGCGAATAGTCTGCTGAAGAATAAGTTCCGGGTCTTCAGTCCTCTCGATCAGGCCGCCAAATAGCGCGCGCATCGAACGCTTAACTCTCGTCCAAAGTCCCATTTTTCAAACTTTCCTCCAGCGATGTGATGTTCAATCTGTAACCTGGGTTTGGATTCCCCCCGGGGCAGGGCCTCTAACTTCTGCGCAGCCGCATATATCTGTACGATAAGTGAGACAAAGCAGTTCAAACTAGAAAACGACAGAATATCAAGTATAACAGGAGTTCTGCACCCGCTTCCAGACGAGCCCGCGTCTTAACTCCCGGAGACCTTCAAGGCCCCCGGGGACCTGCCAATATCTCGACGATATTGCATGCCCTCCCAACTGATCTTGTCGACGGCGCTATACGAGCGAGCGACGGCTTGTTCCAAATCGTCGCCGGTGGCGGTTACACCGAGTACTCGCCCTCCATCAGTCAGGAATTTGCCCTCGGAAAGCCTTGTTCCAGCATGGAAAATTTGTACCCTTTCTAAACTCTTGATACTCTCCAAACCGTTGATGACGGCGCCCTTCTCATATTTGCCTGGGTAGCCACGACTTGCCAGGACTACGCAAGCTGAAGCTTCGTTACTCCATTCGACAGCCGTCCGGCCAAGATTTCCGAAACGAACTGCCTCAAGAATCTCAAGGAGATCTGTCCGAAGTCTCACCAGAATCGCTTGTGTCTCCGGATCTCCAAAGCGGACATTGTATTCGAGTACCTTTGGCCCGTCGCCCGTGAGCATCAATCCGAGGAAGAGCACACCCCGGTATGGAAACCCCTCAGCTCGACTACCTGCAAGCGTGGGCTCAACTATTTCTCTGACAATACGCTCCAGCGTCGCAGAATCGAGGATGGCGTCATGTGTTACCGCACCCATGCCACCCGTATTTGGTCCTTTGTCACCATCAGCGACTCTCTTGTGATCGCGCGCTGCCGGCATCAACGCATAATCACGACCGTCACTGAACAGCAGCAGAGAGGCCTCGATTCCGTTGATAGCTTCTTCGATGACCACGGCTTTCGCGGCATCCATCGGTACAACGTGCCCGCCCATGAGTTCCCCGACAGCACTTTCAGCTTCAGCCCGGGAAGCGGCAACAACAACTCCCTTTCCCGCAGCCAGCCCATCGGCTTTCACCACCACTGGCGCATCGGCTGGGCCAAACTCTCCACTTCTCAGTATTCTTAACGCTTCAGCAATGGAATTCGCGACGCGATAGCGAGCCGTCGGTACTTTGTGCCGCGCCATAAAATCCTTTGCCAGTACTTTGCTTGATTCCAGCCGGGCAGCGGCACGGGTGGGGCCGATGATCGGCAGGCGGTGCCGCTCAAACTGATCGACAATACCAGCAGCCAGCGGAGCCTCAGGTCCCACGACAGTCAAGTCAATCGCTTCCGACTGCGCGAACTGCGCGACACGCGAGGGATCTCCAGGATCCAGAGGAAGGCAGCGCGCAAGCTCCGCTATACCGCCGTTTCCGGGCGCACAAATGAGCTGCAGCGGTTTGGCAGTGGTTTTTTTGAGCGTCCAGAGAATTGCGTGTTCACGGCCGCCCGCACCCAGGACAAGGACCTTCATTTGCGGTTATGTTAACAGTGGTTTTCATTCTCCGCTCACTCGCGCGAGGTGAGGGAAGAACCCAAGTTCAGGGGTTTCAGGATGGCCGGATGCTGTCATGGCCCCGTAGAAGTGTCAAGATCCCGAAAATAAAGTCCTTCCGGGTCTTGACACAGTTTCGACATAGATATACTTTTCCCGCCACAGGCGCGCCTCTGAAGGCATTTGTAAACGTGTCCGCGCGTTAACTCGCCACCAAACCAGCGGCCCTTCTTTGAACCAGATCCGGCAAGTGTTATTGGTCAGCCAGCGTGGCTCGGATCATGAGCGACCCAGGGAGAGTGGATAATGTCACAAGTGGAAGCCATCCATGAATTGGAAACCAGCTCCGAGAGTAAGTATCAGGATCGCGCAATCACATGCGTCGATTGCTCCGAAGATTTCATTTGGACTGCCGGAGAACAGGTTTTCTTTCACGACAAGGGACTAAAAAATGAACCGAAGCGTTGCAAGCCCTGCAAGCAAGCTAAGAACGAACGACTGGCAGCCATCACTGCAGCCCAAAGTGCCGGTGTTAGGCAGCGTATCGAAGTTTCCGTTCAATGCGCCCAGTGCGGACAGCAGACGACCGTTCCCTTTTATCCGTCGCAAGGCCGACCTGTCTATTGCCGCTCCTGTTTCTTAGCCAACCGCAACGTCGATTCAGCCGATTCAATAGAGGCTTAAGCACGGCTTTTGCCCACTAAGTTCCAGTCTTACCCCTCCAGGTGATATGGCACCATTACGATAGTCCTCTTCGATAGGACAGGACTTTCTTTATCCACCCACGTGCACAATTGGCCGCGCCTCGGGATCCTTCTCCGCCTGGCGGAGCACCTCGTGGGTAACCGGAGCAGTATCGCCTTCGCCGAAGGCAATATACTTCAGCAGATAGGATAGCGGGTTGCCTTCACTCCACCCGAAATAGACATGAGGTAGTTTACCGGTCTCATTACGCAAGAAGAGCAAGAACGCGGCAATCGCATTGGGCACGGCAGGTGACTCGGTACGCAAAATGCGGAAGCCGTCAACCTTCTCACCACACACTTTGAGTACTCCCGAAAACTCCGAGGCGTCACCCGGCGTCACCTCAAAGAAGAGAATTGGTTCGCCAGGAGGGATATGATTATCGAGGCGCTTCTCCCGCTCCTTCATTTCATATTCCAATGGATCTCCGCGATCCCGACGATTGGTAACTATGCGGATCGTGCGCTTGGCGGCGTCGCGGATAAAATCGCGCGCCAGATCATCGAGCTCAACACGCTCGACGCGCAACTCTGTGCTGCGCCAAACGCGCGAAAACAATGACATGATCACGATTGCCAGAATAAAGAAGGAGGCTATCTTTATTCCCTCCGGTCGCTCATGAATGTTCTGAATCGTTGTATAGGCGAAAACCAGGGAGATTACGAAAAAAAACCGCCAGTTCCCTTGCTTCCTGTACATCGCCAGCGTAACCGCGATTGCCGCCGAACTCATCAGCACAAGCACGCCCGTGGCGTAGGCGCCACCTTGAGCATCAACATCTGCGCGAAAGATCAGAGTTACCGCAAGGGCAATAGCGGTGTAAATGAGCACCAGCGGGCGCGTCGCGCGAGCCCATTCCGGCGCCATGCCGAATCTCGGCAAATAACGCGGCACGATGTTGAGTAATCCGGCCATCGCGCTCGCACCCGCAAACCATAAGATCGAGATTGTGCTGAGGTCGTAGGCTGTGCCAAACAGGTCTCCGAAGAATTGATGGGCCAGATAAGAGATTGCACGGCCATTTGCCTCCTGGCCCACGGCGAATTTCTCTGCAGGAATAAGTATTGTAGTTACCAAACTGCTCGTAATCAGCATGCCACTCATGATTAGCGCGGCTGTGCGCAGCAGTTTGCGGGTATTCCGAATCCTGCCTTCGAGCAACGCGTGTGTGCCTCGCGCAGCCGGGCGGCCGGTTCGAGTCGAATGAATATCTTCCCATTCAGCTTCGCTGAGGTCCTTGTCGCCACGTACCAGGGGCATCACTGCCACACCTGTTTCGAAACCTGACAGACCCAACGCCAGTTTGGGAAAGAGAATCAGAGAAATGCCCAGAATCAGCCAGGGATTACCATGCACGGGCGGATGATTTAGCAGCGCCTGCTTCCAATCGGCAAAGTGATGCGGATGGACGAACAGCTGGTACATTCCGAAGACGACTACCACCACGTTGAGAAACAGGTAAACCGCGACCAGGAAAACTGCTATACCAATGGCCTCTTTGAAACCGCGCAGAAAGATGGCGCCCAGAAAAGCGATCAGCGCCAACGTCACATAGATCTGGTGTTTGAAGAGATCGGGAGTAAACGGGTTCACGGTGATATGGGCAGTAGCGTCAGCGGCGGACAACGTGATCGTGATAATAAAATCCGTGGCGACGAACCCCAGCAGCACAAGTACAAAAAGTTTGCCTTTCCAGCGCGAGAGGAGATGCTCAAGCATGGAAATCGAGCCCTCACCATGTGGACTCTCGGCAGCCACTCGGTTGTAAATGGGTAAGGCTCCGAACAGGGTTAGAAGTACGACGATTAGTGTGGCAGTCGGAGAAAGGGCGCCGGCCGCAAGAAAAGCAATTCCCGGTTGGTATCCAAGTGTGGAGAAGTAATCAACACCCGTCAGGCACATTACCTGCCACCACGGATGTTGTCGGGGCGCGATCACGCGGTCCTTGCGTGTCTCGATCTCTCTTCCGCCTCTGAACAACCAGAGCTTGAATTTTCTCCGTGCTTGCGTGAAAAGAGCCATTGTGGTGGCCAGCAAAAGGCCGGTGAACAGCACCGGCTTTCAAGGTTCTATTTTTTGAACGTCGAATTCTACTCTGATTCCACTTGGCGTCAAGGGGCGGGATTCCTCAAGTCTAAAAGAGAGAATAGGGGATCACGGCAGGCGAAAGGTCATTGCCACAAAAGCGGGCGGGGGCCTCCCACAGCCCCCACCCTAAGGCCACGTGTCCTCACCCCACGCGACCACTTCGTCCACCGGGGAGGTGAACGCAGCCGGATTATGCAACAGTCTGCCTAAACTTTCAACTGGCTTATCGCTTTTAATTGGGGGGTCTATTGGGGTCTTCGGCAAAGCACAGGTCAGGCAGAATGGTCCCATTGTTGATGCTGGACTTTTAGCTTTTCTTACTGCCAAAAGTTGAGCTGATGCCACTCCCAATAGCTGCAGCATCATCGGCTGTGGCTATGTCACCCACGTGCTTCTCACCACGAGTCAGATCGGCAAATGCAACGACTACCAGTAACGCCGCGACGCTAAGGGTTGCGAAGATGTAAAGCAAAGCGGTCATTTCCCAGTAGATTAGCGCCATTGTCAGAATGGCAAGAGCTGCAATCCAGAGATAGGTGATTGTCCGCCGCCGGCGGGCGCTGTTTGGTCTACGTTTAGGACTCATCTTTTCCTCAAACGATCAAAGCCCGTTCTCAACAACGAGATCCGGGAAGCCATCAATAGAGAACGCGCAGGGGGGCATTACTAATAATGGACTGCATACCTCCAAAGAGCGTGGGTATGATCCGGTTCGGAGCAAAAGCTGACGTCTCCCCAACTTCGATTACGTCATACGGCTGAAGCAGAACATCGGGTTTGAGGTTCTTCTTTATGGCCGAGAGATCCACCCGTATAGTTTCCTGTTCAGTGGAACCTGGTTTCTGTCGAATGATCCGTACGTCGCTGGATTTTGCTTCTCTCTTCACACCACCGACCATAGCAATTGCTAAAGTCAAAGTAAGTTTATCGCGCATATAAACGCCCTGAGGTGAAGTAACGCTGCCAGTTACATAAACCGGTTCAGCTTCAGTCACTATTACGTAATCGCCTGGACGGATGAAAGGATTGGCCTCGACCTTCCCGGCTTTTAGATCCGAAATATTAACCAGCTGCAACGGAATGGTCGCCCCATCAATTGGTTTCGCTTCCGCTTCCTCGCCAGGTTCAGGACACATCACCGGCTCAGTGTGAAGAATCTGAATGGTGCCTGAGGCACGTTCGGTAAAACCACCGGAAGCGGCCATCAACTCATTGAGCCTTACTTTCCGTTGCATTTGCACTCTTGCTGGTTGGCGCACGGCTCCAAAAACGGTCGCCGGTTGCCTGCTCTTTCGCTCAGTAATGCGCACGCTTACCTGCGGATTCTTGATGTACTTGCCATAGGCGGTGGCGATGTCCTTCTGGACCTCTTTTTCAGTGCGGCACTTGGCCGGCACCGGCGTTTCCAGAAAAGGCAAGGAGTTGATGTTACCATCGCTGTCGACTTCGGCGATTGCGTTAAGGTCAGGCTGCCCAAAAACCCTTACATCCACAACATCGCCTGGCCCAAGCAGATAATTGCGTATCCCCTGATTGTCGATAGAAGCGCCTTGCTCCTGGCCAGCAGAAGCGGGCACGGGATCTTGTCCCATAATCGAAGATGCCGTCGCCAGGCCGGATAGGAGCACAAATGTTAAGAGTGCCACAAATCTCATTTCGCAACCTCGGTAAAGCTTTGGGAATTGGATCGCGAGAATCCGTTTGGGGGAAGTTCTAATCTGACCCTAATTGGATGTATCCGAGACCCACCCTCTGGAATCATTCGAACGGCCCGGCACACTCCTTCTTTTGCCTCTTCCTTTCACCGTGCCCGGCACCGCAAAGCCCCGAAATAACAAGTTGCAATGATCGCACAAAAGATCATGGATGCCAACCACACGTAAAATCAACGGCGTCGGTCGATACCCTCGCCGAACCCGCAAACCGCCACACTTTGGACACCGTTGGGAAATCACTGTTATTCAGCGGCGGTCCTCTTCCCTCATTCCATCCGCAGCATTAGGCTGTGACTGTTCGCCACGCGAAGCCTTAAGCCGAGTTCGCAGAGATTCTATCTCACGACCAATTCTTTCGGCGCCGGCAATTCTGACGTCGTCCTTAAGACCGCCGCGATTTAGATAAAAGAGTGCGTCCTTGTACCGCTCGATAGCCCTACGGTAGTGTCCCTTAAAAGCTGAGCGTTCTGCCAGTTCAACCCAATGTGCTACCTTCACGGAGGTAATGAACTCCAGAATGGCGACTTTAGATTCATTCAAGTCCCTTTCGTCCGGATAGATTTTAAGTACTGACTCCAGGCAGTCGAGTGCCCGGTTCGCCGTTTCGATTTTGTCTGAGGTACGTGCGCGATTTTGAGCCTGGTGCGTGAGGGAACGTGACGAATCCCTGGCCCATGTAAGCAAGTGATGCTTCTGCAGGCTTCGCACCCGCTCCTGGCCCGCGCGAATCGTAATCTTTTTCTCGCTGGAGATAGCATTGGACTGCAAGGCATCTTCGGTGGTGGCGATGTATCCCTGGCAGAGATGAAACACATCGAGATGTGCCTCCGGCGGGGATCCGCTCGAATTCGCTTCTGCTGACTGCTTCTTTATCGTTCTCAGTGTTGCGGACAGCGTTGAACTGGAGTTAGCTTTCGTAGAAAAGGCACCCTTGTGTTTTGTACTTTCTTCGGAATGTCTGTGATCGCCGTGGTCAAGCAGATAGCGTGTCCATGCGCGACGCATAACAATTTCTCGCGCGGACAACGCCACAAGTAAGACCACGCTCGCGGCCAGGCTGGCCGGAATCCACGGCGTTTCATCGCCTCCGGACACCAATATCCACCAGAGTGCAAAAAACAATCCCACTGCTGCCAGAAAAGCGACCACGAGATAGCCGGTGCTCGACGGCATTCGTGTTCGCGAAGCTCGCCTGTGCCGGAACTCATCGGAGCTGCGACGCACAGACGAACGCGGACTTCTTGGAAAGAACTGATCTGCGGAATTGTGGCCCAACAAATTCCTCCGGAGGGACTGACTCAAGTAACAGCGGCCTCAGTCTCATTGTCGGGAGTATTACTCGACCGGGACCCGGATCCGCTTTATGCGCCCAAACGGCGATTGGCCAACAATAGTCAACTTTTTAGGCTTGCCGTGTCAATGTATGATTTTGTGGTGTCGAATGAAGAAATTAACGGGGGAAACGCTTATGGAGAGAGATTTGGCAGGAAAGATTGCCGTCGTCACTGGGGCGACTTCCGGTATTGGTCGAGCGACGGCGTTACGACTCTCCCAGGCCGGGGCAGATGTGGTTGCCGTGGGACGAAATGAAACCGCATTGTCAATAGTCGCCCGAGAAATTGAGGGAGGCGGCGCGCAGGTTATTACCGTCGCTGCTGATCTGACTACTGAAGCCCAGGCCAGTCAAGTCGTATCAAGAGCGTTGGACAAATTTGGAGGCATCGATGTGCTGGTCAACTCTGCCGGCCACATTAGTGCCGGCACAATCGAAAACACATCCACAGACGCCTGGGATGCAATGCTCAACATTAATCTGCGCTCGGTTTTTCTGCTGATTCAGGAAGCCGTACCGTCGCTCATTAAAAGGAAAGGAAATATAGTCAACGTGTCCAGCGTAACTGGTTTGCGGGCATTTCCTGGCGTTCTTGCCTATTGTGTTTCCAAGGCGGGACTTGATCAGCTGACTCGCTGTGCAGCGTTGGAGCTCGCTCCGAAAGGCGTGCGCGTAAATGCCGTGAACCCCGGTCTCGTCGTCACCGAAATCCATCGCAGAGGTGGCATGAGTGAGGGCGATTATGCAGCATTTCTGGAGCGATCGAAACAGACGCATCCGCTCGGCAGAGTGGGCGAGGCACGGGAGATTGCTGAGCTAATCCTTTTCCTGACTTCCGAGCGTGCCTCCTGGATTACCGGCGCAACTTATTCAATTGATGGTGGCCGAGCTCAAACTTGTGCGCGCTAACAATGCAGTTCGGCCACAAGGGCTCGCCCTTTTTCCCATTTTCCATCTTCCCTTTACCATTGATCTCTATTTGCCATTAAATGGAAGTTGTCAGATGGCCAATGACAAATGAGAAATGAATCCTTTTCGGCCATGGCGCCTACAGTGATTATTAGATCTGGCAATACCAGTGCTATCAGGGCTGCGCTGGCTGTCGCCGCAGTACTGATTGCGCTTTTTCTGGGTTTGCTGGTGCTACTCCTGATAGGAACAGAAACTGGTCCCGTCGGACTGATTGTGGGGCTATTAGCGGCTACTATTCCAGTGCCGTTATACGTCGTGCTCGTCCTTTGGATCGATCGCTATGAAGCGGAGCCACTCTGGATGCTTGTTACGGCATTTCTCTGGGGTGCGTTGGTTGCAGTCTTTATCGCTCTGCTGGTCAACACTGCAAGCGGTCTCACGGTCGAAGCCCTAACTCACAACGCAGAGGCAGCGGAGACCTTCGCTGCTGTGATATCAGCTCCGATTGTGGAAGAAGGTGCGAAGGCTTTCATTCTGGTACTCTTCTTCTTTTGGAAGAAAGACGAGTTTGATGGCGTGATTGATGGTCTCGTATATGCAGCCATGGTCGGACTCGGATTTGCTACGACGGAAAATATTCAGTACTACGGACGGGCGGTGCTGGAGGGCGGTGCGGGTTTAACCCCGGTCTTTATCGTACGGGGAATGTTTGCCCCCTTTTCCCATCCGCTCTTTACGGGACTTACCGGTATCGGTCTGGGGCTGGCCCGGCAATCGCAGAACCTGGCGGTAAAGTTAATAACTCCCGTGGTTGGGCTCATAGCAGCTATATTCATGCACAGCATCTGGAACGGCTCAGCAGCTATCTTTGGGGGGTTGGTCTTTCTGTTGACCTATATAGTGATCATGGTCCCTGCGTTCCTGCTAATGATTCTGGTGATCTTTCTGGGGTTGCGCCGGGAGGGTCAGGTCGTGCGAGACTACCTCGCAGCCGATTTTCATTCTGGTTTGCTGACACAGCAGGAGTACGATCAGTTTTGCACCGTAATGGGACGCCTGGGCGCTTCGGTTTCCGCGTTTTCGCGCGGGGGATTAGGCCACTGGCGATCGTCCCGACGACTCAACCAAGTGGCTAGCGAGTTAGCCTTTCATCGCAGCCGAGTGGCGCGCGGGATCTCCACTAAAAACGCAACCCTGCGCGAGGCGGAATACCTGCAAGCACTCAGAGAAATGCTGGGGCGGCTGCGGCCAAACTAGCTCCTCGTAAACAAATTCGTGGCTTTTAACCTATTGGGCTTATACTAAGGCGGCTCTGCCCAGTAACTTTCACCGGGCTGAAACCCGTGAGAATCCAACTCTTACCTAGCACATTTGACGGCCATGGCCAGGCGACTCTCGAGCAGCGCCTGACCTGCTTTCTCATCGACGACTGTGTTGCCGTTGATGCGGGCAGCATAGGTCTGGCCCTCACTGAAGAACAGCGTCAAAAGGTCCGTAATATCATTGTCACCCACGTGCACATGGACCACATCGCTAGTCTTCCCATCTTTATTGACGATCTTTACCCGTTTCTGGAACAGCCCATCCGTATTTACGCCACCGCAGAAGTCATCGAGCTTCTCGAACGCGACGTGTTCAATTGGAATGTTTATCCACGCTTCTCGGACCTGAAGAACGACTATGGGCCGGTCATGGAGTATGTGACAATACCGGTCGGTAGTGAGTTCAAAGTGGCGCACTTGACGGTCACCGCCATCCCTGTAAACCACATAGTACCCACTGTGGGCCTAGTGGTATTCGATGGCCAGAGCACCGTAGCTTTCAGCTCTGACACGGCCGAGACTGAGGAGTTTTGGAATGTGATAAATCGCATTCCCCAGTTGGAAGCTCTGCTGATAGAAGCATCTTTTCCCAATGCAATGCATGGTCTGGCAGAGGTATCACGCCACTTTACTCCGGCCTCACTGGATCGGGAGTTGCGCAAACTGAACCACAATGGTCTTGATATACTGACCGTCCATATCAAGCCGGCGTATCGTACGCAAGTTATTGAAGAGTTGCAGGCCCTTAACCGGCCAACCCTGGGTGTGATGGAACCAGGAAAGACCTACTCCTGGTAGGAGAGACTATTGAATTGGTTCAAACTCTCTTTCGGCGTGCTCGCCGGCCACCCCATCAAGGAGGACACGACCGCTAGGGAGCAGTTCCTTGACTCGGAAGGCTCGTTCCTCTCTTTCACGACCAGGCATCAACTCCGCGCGAAAGAAGACCTTCATGCCGGGTCTGGCCCAAACATTAAGCGGGTTGATTGCTATCCGTTGCTGCTTTGCCCTCATTTTCTTCCTCGCCAGAATGGCTCCGAGAGCGCTTAAACCTCCCGCAGCTACAGCCAGACCGCGAAGCAAACGCTTCGTGCCTTTCTTCATTAATTACCTATTCGCAGAGTGGATCCAACCGCGCGCTTATAGTCGGCAATCCGCTCAGTGCCCGTTCAGCATTCATCGGTGTGAAACTTGCCCATTCTGCCGGAACGCGGTCTTCAGGGAAGATGGCCTCCACGGGACATTCGGGGACACAAGCATCGCAATCGATACAGGTCTCAGGATTAATGACCAGCATGTCGTCATCGAGGTGGAAAGCATCTACTGGACAAACCAGCGCGCAGTCGGTATAGCGACAGTTAACGCAGGGCTCGGCAACAACGTAGGTCATTCGGGGCTTACCTCCCGGGAACAGATTTCCTGGTTACAATATGGGCAATGCGCGATCCGCTGAATCTTTCGCGCGCGTAAGCTATATTAAGCAGAATCTGCCGCAGTTTTCAAAGACCGATTGGCCGTTTCACAGCCATAATGTACATTCAGGTGTCTCAAAATCGTCGCACTTCTTACCGCTCCGCCCGGTTGACTTACGGAAAATGGAATAGAAGGAGACCGTTCCCTTGTATTTCAGGCCGCACGGATCGTCTCGTAAGCGTTAGGACGGATGGTATACGGCCACTAAATTTGCCGAAGAGTACAAACTTGGAATGGTGATGCACATCTACAACATTAGCCGGCTATATGATCAAATCCCCGAGAAGGCGATGGTGGTCATTTCTAAGTGTCCGAATCATAAGTTCATTTATTGCTTCGGATAAAAAGGTTGTTTGGCTTCTTGAGAAGACGGTATTTAGAGAAGTCGGTTGCGCGGGCGTTCGAGCTTTTTCGTTGCAAAAAAGCCCGTATGTACGAACCCTTAATGAGCATCCAAACAACGCCTTAGTTACACAGGAGAATATTATGAGAGCAAAGCAGACGGCGCCCCAAAATATAGAGGAATATATCGCAGGCTACCCAAAGGATGTCCAAGCGATTCTGGAGAAGGTGAGGATGACGATTAGTAAAGCGGCTCCGGCGGCGGAGGAAGCTATTAAGTATCAGATACCCACTTTTATACTGAACGGCAATTTGGTCCATTTTGGAGGGTTTAAGAACCATATAGGCTTTTATCCTACGTCAACTGCAATTGCGAAATTCAAAGATGAGTTATCGGGCTATGTGGGCGCCAAGGGGTCGGTACAATTTCCATTAGATAAACCGATTCCTTTCGGCTTGATAAGCAAGATCGTGAAGTTCAGGGTGAAGGAGAATCTGGAAAGAGCAAAAGCAAAAGGGAAGAAGAAATAAAGAACATTGACGGTGACTGTGATGGGAAGATTCAAGTTAGTGCACCTCTCGGTAAGGAAGGGTGGCTTGCCCCCGCTCAAGATGCATCAAATTCAACCCTCAGAAAAACCAAGTGAGCACCCCAGAGCGATTCCACTCAACCTCCATTTCAAATTACTAATAACGCCAGCTTCAACCGAGTCCGCTGCAAGCGTTTATGCGCGCCGCATGCGATCGATTATTTCGATTCGCTCACGAGCTTCCGCACTAAACTGATTCAGTTCAGCATCGGTTAGGAGTCCCTCTTCAATAATATTGGCCAACAGAATAAAGGCTTGCGACCGACGCGGATAATTAAACGCTCGAGCCATTGACTTATCTCGGCTGCGAATTAGTGCATACACTTTAAGGTAACATTCGTGATAGCCATCCTCGCACGCATCTGCAGCTAGCCGAATCTCTTCCAGCACGAGGCTGACAAAACCGTTCCAGAGCAATGCCATGAAGTTTGCGGAACACCTTCCAATCATTCTTTAATTTCCATAGCCAAGGATTAAAACGCGCACCGCATAACGCTGCGCTTCAGCTGCGGCGCGCGAGCAGCATTCAAGCTGAGCGGAAAAGATTGCTTGAGAAAGATGCTATCGCACCGGCAGCTGCAGGCGCTTAGGTGGCCAATTCGCATTTAGGCACTAAGATTATACTTTAGAAAATGTATGCCCCGGAGTGGTAGCATCCAGTTTGCGAACTTTCGGCCCGGCGAGGTTGAACCCAGCCCACCTCGAGCGGGTGCAAGTAGCCCTTCCCTACCTGAGAGACTTTCAGACTTGAGCTATATAGCGTCGGTGGGAAGCTCAACCAGCAAAGAACACTAATTGAACCCTCCAAGTCACGAAGTTATTGATTCACGTTTGAAAGTCTCTCAGGTTGGGAGGGGCTGCTTGCACACGCTAAGCCTGGTTAGCTGCAAGATTAAACTTCAGCCGGGCGACTCGCGCGGTCTAAGCGAGATAACGCTGCTGTTCACCGGCGGCGATGGAACACAGTGTAAGCAGCGACCTAATAATATCGTTTGAGAAGCATGCTATCGAGCCGCAAGAGCGTTAGGTCGTCCGCAGATTCAACTTAGAGAACCTGCCATCGTATCGTTACGGATTCGTTCCGTGTGTATGCAATGACCACGAGCTTAACGATTCGCTGGAAAGTCCTGTCATGCCGATCACTAATCCGCACCAAATAAATATTCCCAAGCCTGATTGGCGCGCTTGCTCCAGATGCGCCTTCCTGAAACAGTGGGGCCGACTCCCTCAGCTCTTGTATAGTCTGCGATCTGCGATCTTTGAGAATAACAACTCTGCCATCTTCGACACGAAGCGAGGCAAAGCCCTGGCCGTTGCCTACCGTTTCCTCATATCCGTACCTTTGCTTAAGGTCGGTGGCATTACCTAAATCAATAATTCTGCCGACCCGCCCGCCTTCAACGCCAATGCTTAAGGTACCAGCATTATAGTTATTGAAATCTATATCGCTGCAGCGATTTCTAACCTCATTATTCTGGACGACATGGCCATCTTTCCCGTCAGCAAAGCAGAAGGTTCCTGCAAGCGGGTCAAGCGCATATAAGGTAACTATGCCGCCTGTCACTCTTGGGTCTATCTGTGTTTTTTCGGCGGCTTGTGTGCAGTCGGCACTATTGGTTTCGCCTTGAGCAACCAGGCATACCGGAGCGAGTAAGAGGGTAAGGACTGCGCAGCAATAGGTTAGTGTGTTTCTCCTCATTTTCTCCTCCGGAAGACTTGAAGTTTCTATGCGGCGACCTAACGACTTTGAAGTAGACGTCGTAAAGTGCGCTGGAGTTTTGCGTATTTTAGACGTGTAATCCACCACAAGATAGCGCAACAAGTTGCTTTCTCTCAGGAATCTCTCAAAAAGCGGGTTGCTTATGCGGATAGGTAGTTCTGATATACCGGCGGCACCCGAGGCGAATGTTTTGATTTTCTTTGCGCCTGCCGTGATGGAACAACAGTCACAAGCTACGGAGCACAAAGTCTTACAGATCATAGAAATGTAGATCTTTTGCGGTCAGTAGCTTCGTAAGTAAAATTATCTGCCCGGTGTGCCCGGAGAAGTGCTCAGTTACATGAAAGATGGCTTCCAGCGCCGTAACTTCCATGCCTTGGATGCGCCGTCGTTCCAGCAAGCGCAGCACGTCGAACTCACCAAGTACCTGATCGACCTCACTGAGAGTCTGCCGCAAACCTGCCAGCAATTCGTCCCGCGGGATCAATCTTCGCTCGGCAAACTCCTCTGGCCGCGCCCGCCGATCAACTGCTCCTCCTAAACCGCTCACAATCCACTGCCGCGCGTTTCCCGACAAATGCAGGAGCAGATTTCCAATGCTGTTTGATTCAGAGTTTGCTCGCCACCAGACCTGCTCGTCATTTAGACGCTCGAGACAACGCTCGATCTTTGGCAGATATTCAGCGAGCAGTAGATGCCGCGCATGCTGTACGAAAGCTCGCGCTGCTTCTGCTCCAGAATCGGCCGGATCAGTCACCTCGATCAATCAAACTTCTTCCAGCTCGTCGGCTAACTGTGGTTTTCGCTTGTGCTTTGCCTTGCGGCCGGCGGGTCTGGCCTTCTCATCCGGTTTGGCGTGACTCATAGGATGCCCCGGCGGCGCAATTGGCTTGCGAATGCTCGTGAAAACTGGCCGGGATTGTTTTCTGGAATTCTTGGCTGGAGTCATCTTGATAGCCATACAGCCACTCTCCCGTGTGAGATGTTGATTTCACTTAGTGCTTGATGCTATCGCTCGGGTAGGGACATGTCAATGAAGATCTCCCGAGGAGAATGTCAGGATTGTGTTGCAGACTGACACCTACCGGAAGTCAATTTGACTACGATCTGTAAGCTGTGATTAGGTGCCATGTTGTGAGGTGGCTCCCAAATTAGGCTTCACTTGGACGCGGATTCTCAGACAGCAAGGTTTTCAAGGCGCTGGTTTCCGTGCGCCGTTTTTGCTGCAATTCGTTAACCCAATTCGTGACTGTTTGAACCATTTCACGCGCGGTTTGACGCGTCGAATTGGCCTTTTCCACCGGTTTCTGCCGCCGATTTCGTTCGTCCTTCTTAATGACGCGAATTGTCTTCTTATCTGACATTCTATTGACCTTTTTGTTCTTTACGCTTGGTGACTTGCTTCTTAAAACGATTTTTCTTCTTCGGTGTTCCCTAATTCTTCACCCAGGGGGTCACTACCGAATTATCTCCTTGCAAGCAGAAGGCCACAGAAATCCCGAAAACCGGTTTGACTAAGCTTTACTGGAGTAAGGAGCCGCTCGGGGTTAACACTTACACGCTAAATGGCAGTAAATACGTACACTTCCCTACATAATCGCGTACGATTTTTAGCTTAGACGCTAATTATCGGAATTGGTTGCCCAACCGTCTTTGCGTTCCATGTCGAGCTTCCAAATTCTCTTCTGTGTCTTGTAAACCATAACACAAAGGCCAACGACGGCGCCGGTATTTACATACTTAAGACTGCTTATCATGTAGCGGGTGCCAAAAAGAATGAGGAGCGCATTGACGACAATCAGCGCTACACGAAATTCGGTCGGTCCAAATTTGAGGTAACTGATCTGCAAACGATCCGTTGCCGCAAACGCCAGGAAGGTACTAATGTCGTAAGCTCCAAAAATCGCCAACATGAAGAGGAGTTGGTAGCGCGAGCGCTCGGGCAAAATAAAAGCGTAACCGATAGTGACGGAACAGAGAAAAAAATAGTCCAGCAGATGGTCCATGTAATAACCCCAGCGCTCGAGCCCCGTGTTTCGATACTTTCCAACCTTTCCGTCAAAGTGGTCAGTTATCCAATGAAAAGCAATCATGAGTGACACGAGCCACAGCCAACGCAGGTCTCTGCTCGCCAGAAAGCTGAAGAGCAGGATGAGCAGGGACCACACGAGCGTGAGCATTGTCAGGTGATGAGTTTCCAGCCAGATGGGAATTCTGGGTAGTACCAAGGGCGCCAGGCGGCGCTCGATTGGCGAAAGAAATGACGTGTTTACCTTCAGGGCTCCTGCGAATTGTTCGTTTTGCATATTATCTTGAAATCGATCGGCTGCCCGGTATTTAGCAAACTCTGAGCCAGCAGGCACGTGGAGTTCCGGGATGACTTAATGAAGGCTTATGTGGCTATCTTTTGAACTGCATTTGAGGGAATCGTGTAGACACGCTTTCAGTAGCAGTATTTTTCTGACGGTAGGTTGGTGGGATTCGCGCCCGTTTGGAAGCACGCATTTTGTAGGCTGGGTATGAACCATCCACCAACTGCGGTTAGTGGGATTCGCGTGTTTGGAAGCACGCATTTTGTAGGCTGGGTACGAACCATCCACCAACTGGCGGTTGGTGGTATTTTTGAGGCTTCAAGCAGTGTCCGGGAAGTGTGTCGATTCTCTATCCGTCTCCACGCGTTATGAAACTTCTATATGAACACTACTGACTGAGAGCTGGGGATCTCAAAGCGCTTGCGGCAACGGAGGTTCTTGCAAACCAGCATGTCGTCAATACGTACCATGTAGTCACGTGAGTTCTGAAATCGGATTCGATCCTGCTCATTGGCTCCGCGCGGAAGACTCGACTTTTTTGTTCTCTTCAGCCAACGCACCTGGTATTCGCCACGCTCGCGGCAGTGGGGACAGCCGTACATCGCCTTCTTAACTTCTTCTCGTTCGTTAAAAAAATCGCGTTCGTTCATGGTACCTGCCACCTGCTCCTCTCCGTCTGCCTCCGGGACGGACCTCAGCCTACTGGCGCCTCCTGATTCCGGTCGCAGAGTCCGCGCAGATATCGAAAACTGTAAATACCTGTTTCGTGCCCATCGCTCCAACGGAAATTCAAGGCATACCGGCCCACGATCTGAAGGTCATTGATCGCCAAATCCTCTGAAACCGCATCCGCTTTCAGCACTCGTTGTCCTGTCCACTCGTTTACACACTGAGCGCACGGACAGGCACGGCGGAGCTGAGGAGCGCTATATTCACAGACTTGCCCATCACCCCAGGTGATACGCAGCAACGCATTGCTTTCCTGCTTAATCTCTCTCGGCTCAATTGCCGCACCGCGTCGTTCACTGGCATCAAACATGCAGCAGCCCCTAGGTTAGCGTTTCCGATGGCTTGGCCGATGAGTGGCCCCGAAGGGCCTCCGCCAAAGCCTCGGCGTTCACGTTCCAGTGTGATGCCGTCCAGACGACCTGGCCATTTCGCAAAAGAATCACCTGAGGTGACTCATGTGTTATCCCGGTACTTCTCTCTATCTCCCGGGATAGCTCGCGGCTAGTCTGTATTTCAACAAGAGCAACCTCGCCCGCGAACTCCACCAATTGCTCATATGCGGCAGCACTCATTGGGCACGTCAAACTATGCTTAAAAACGACCACCGGACGCAACTTCGAGGCGTCTACCAAGTCTGCAAACCCGTGTATATCGTCAAGTCTAATGAAATTATTACCCATAGCTCTTTCTTCTACCCTGCTCTGGATATTAGCTCAGCCAATCTATTCCGGCCAAATGTCGTTGCAACAGGCCATTAATGTTGTGCCTGGGGAGTTGTTTGGGCAGATCCGGCATTCCTAACAGGCTGAAGAGAAAGGATTGACACTGCCCCTTTAGGATCCTATTCTAAAAACTGTGTTTTACCGCTATTTGCCAGCCCAGCCTGTTCAGTTCAAACGCGACCCTTCCTGGAGAATCTCATGCACCCTCTTTCCAACTTCATCTGCCGCATACTCACAACAACCGCAACCGTGATTATGGTTTGCATTGGTCTGGCCGCCGCGCAGACACCAGCCGCGGGTCCGACTGAGAGCTCCCAGACAAAAGCGCAATTCGAGACGGCTCAAGCCCGACAATTAGAGCTCGAGCCCCTAAAAGTATTGCCGAGTAAAGGCAAAAGATGGGCGCTGATTGTAGGCGTCGACAAATACGCTGATCCGCAAATCAGTCCTTTGCGCGGTGCCGCTAACGATGCACGTGCGCTTGCGGACGCGCTGGTTCGCTATGCGGGTTTCCCTCAAGATCAAGTTATCCTGCTTGCCACCGACCAACCCGCCGAACGGCAACCCACTCGCGTCAATCTTCTGCGCCGGCTCTCGAACCTAGCGGCAGCCGTTCCCAAAGATGGGCTGCTGCTTCTGTCGTTCTCGGGACACGGCATGCAACGAGGTGGACAGGCATTTCTGCTTCCCAGCGATGCCCAAATAAGCGATCAGATCTCTTTCCTGGAAGATACCGCCGTCGGTGTTAACCGCATGCGCGATCTGATT
>DATEUF010000045.1:0-8237 GCA_035283325.1 Pyrinomonadaceae bacterium
ACGCTATTCGGACTCCCTTGCAATCCCACAGAATTCTTGTTCAACCAATAATGCGGATACGACCGGGAAATTTCAGATAGTTTTGTGCCAAGAAACAGGCTTACATCATGACAGCAGACCGTCGCATGCGGGGGTGCCAACGTCCTGGGCGGCACTATGGTTCAAGGCTGCTGACCATTTCCCCTGTATGAGGTCGATGCTCGTCCTGGCATCAACACGGCCGCATCAGCTTTAGGTATCGCCACGCTTCTGAGTGGAAGCCCTCATTGCGATACCCGCGAGGGCAGCGATTGCACCGAACCCCATAGTCCAATTAGCGCTACTTCTTTGAGCTGAAAGGCGGAGGTTTTCATCATGCACAGCGATTAGATTTGCAAATACATTTCCATTATCAACTCCATGCTCAGCGGGCATGTTCGTTAGGTACCAGATCGCGCCCAAAGCAAATACTACAGCGCCAAAAGCTATGATGAATAACGAGAGCTTCCTAAAATCCATTGTTATCGTTCCTTTCTTCGAGAGGAGGTGTCGAGAGGTCGTCGGTAACGCTGAGCAAATGTTTGTTTAACGCTTCTATTCCTCAGCGTTTCTGTTTGTCAACATCGCTCGATCAGGGGTTTCCCGCTCTTGATCATTTCGGAACGGACTCAGCCATCACTTGAATCACAGCATCACTGACGCCCGCTTGTTTGAGTTTGATCAATCCGTCGGCGCTTGTGTCGAACTTCGATTTGGAGTTGCGAATTTTGGCAATGACCACGCTGTCGGGAAGCTTTGCTTCAACCATGCGCAGAATGTTTTCGTTGGTAAGGACTTCGGTTGGGGTACCAGAAGATGCTGCTGACGCATTCGACGAAGCAGGTGGCACACCGGATGTTGGCGCATCCTCTATCTTGACCCAGGTCTTGCCCCCCTCGTCTGTGATTGTATTTCCCCTCATTTTCCCCTTTGCTTTCATGCCGTTCGGCAAAACCCCGGTAATGACATCTCCCCTGACCTCATACCTACCAGCAAAGGCTGTCCCACTTTCTTGAAGATAAAAAGTCCCATCTGGCTTCAATTCAAAATATTCTGTGCTGTTATCTCTGTTGACGTACTTGCCTGGCGCGGACCTTGAATAATCGACGACCTCTCCTTGGGCGTTGCCATCTCTATTTGTGGCGGTGTCGGTTGTTGCCAGGGCTGTGGTCTGTGTCATTCCGCCCTCCTTAATCCACCTCTTACCAGTCCCGTCTACTATGGCGTTCGCTTGGAGCTTTAGCTGCGTGACTTTCTTGCCCTGCACCAGTGCGAGTGTGCGGCCCGCAACTTCATACTGCCCCTCCGAGTCTTTTCCCCCTATATAGAGGTGAAATGTCCCGTCGGGCTTTAACTCGATGTAGTCTTTCGGCTTTTTCTCTTTGACATATTTGCCTAGCGCGGACTTCTTGAAATCAACCCCTTCGTTTGCGAGTTCATCTTCGATCTGGGTCAGTATCCAGCGCTCGATCTTTCCGTTGCTCCAGACGGTCTTCCACGGCCGGTCTCCAGAGATTTGTTTCTCGACCACTTTTCGCATCACCGCGACCCTGGTCAAAGCTTGCGTGAGCCGGACGACCTCCACCACAAACTCGTCCATCCACGCGGTGGCGCCCATTCCCACAGTGGCATCTTGGCTTATCCTTCCGTTCTGGATCCTGCCACTTGATGCATCGACTGCAACGCGCGGGCGCCCACCAGTCGTGCCGAACACTTCAGTGGCACGAAGCGTTGCGCCCCAAACCCTTTCATACGGTGCTTCGAACGTGTATTGCTCCACGTTTGCGTCTTTGACGCCGGACATGAAGGAGCCGATCCAGTCGTTTGTTTGCTCGCCCGGGGGAAACCCTTCGACTCTTTTGAAGTGCTTCTCCTGTGCAGAGAAAGACGTGACAGTCCCGGCCAGGAAAAGCGCCGATAGAAGAAGTGATCTCAGACGCGTTTTCATCAGGTGCCTCCTTCGTTAAATCTGCGGTCAAGTAGTCACTAGGACCAACTTGTTTCCCGATCAATCGCAGAGCTCTACCAGGGTCTCGAGGAATCTTTCCCACAACGATGCGAACGACGACATCAAAAGTCGCGTTTGCAGCGTGCGCAGGTGTTGACGTGCCTCCTACACCCGTAGAAGCCGACAATTGCCAAGATCGGCGATAGGAAAATGGTCACGAATCCGATGAAGATGAACATCAACAGAAAGCTTAGGAGCAAATTCGCGATCGCCGCGATGTAAAGCCCCCAACCCATCGGTGTAACTTTCCTCCTCCCGAAAAACTGAGCGGACCCGCAATGAGGGCACCGAACGAGCGTGTCCTCTGCCGTGGACTGGCTCTGCTGAACAGGTCCCGCCTGCCAAGAGGAGATGGGCTGGAACGGACTCATTTCGGGGTCTGGACTCATAACTACTCCTTTCGTAGTTGTGTTTCTCTACTGTTGGCACTGCCTACAGAATCAAGGCCTTTGCAAACTCTTGTTTTTGCGGCCCATTCTTAACGCCCTCGCCAATGACTTGGCGGCCAGGAACGCTCCCTTCTTGCCAATGCACCAAGGTGTTAGTGCAATCAGAAACTCAGAGCAAATTTGAAAGTAGGCTCCAAATGCGTACCGCGTATTCGCGTAGCCCTTTAACCAAAATGCTCGTTGCGAAGTTTCCATAAACCGAACCTCGCCTCGAGCCCGGTAGGATTGCCTCGCGAACCCTCTCTCGAATGGAGGTTTCAATGACGAAACGTTTTCTGTGGAAGCACCACAAGACGTTCCACTCATTAGTCTGAGAGATTCCTTGGCTCTCAACTGATAATGCGTTTGTAAGCTAGAAATTTCAGACCAAACTTTTGCCGGGGTGTGCAAGAGCAGCAGTCAGCTCTTTGCGGCAGGGTGGCGAGCCGCGCGAGAATTCCTGGGCGAGTTGGTTTTTGCTTACTATTGCTTCACTACGCTGAAGGGATAATCGCCGGCGATTTTAGATTCGCCTGTCGCAGTGGTGCCGGTGAGCGTGAGCAAATATTCTCCGCCTACAAAGAGATTTACTGGAAGTTTGATTGTAAGAGACTCTTTGCTGCCGCCGGCAGTGGACTTGAGAAATGTATAGCGCCAGATCTCGCCTGCACCAACCCTCTGAAGTGACGCTCGGTACTTCACGTATTCAGATTGCGATTCAAGGCTGAGTCGCAACTTGACAAATTGTGCGCTGCGGGGAATGACCAGTTTGTTTACATCTTCAACATCTCTGGTCAGGCCCGGCGTGAGAACGAATGAGGCAACGACAGGCCTCGAAGTGGACGGTGCCCCTGAAGCAGGTTCTTGCTCCGGACTTTTGACTGCAGTCTCTTTCTGTTTCTGCTTCGGTACTATCTCGCCCTTTTCAGTCCTTTGTGCAGCCAATTGCTGCTGGAGCTCCGGCGCTTGTTGTTCCACACGCGTTTTCTCAAGCTGCACCTGATCGAGCTGCGCCCGCAGACGCCTGTTCTCAAGGAATAGCCACAATCCGCCAACTACTGCGACCAAGAGAGCGGCGCCAAACGCAAATCGCATCGCCGGACCCTCGGTTCGTAGCAAGCCTGACAATGATTGCCCCCATGATCTGGTTGCAGCGTTAGGGGCAGCAATCGGCACATTGGGTTTGCCAAGACACACCCGCAGGGCGTCTGCGATCTCAACTCTTCTGCGCCGGTCAGGAGAGGCCAGAAAATAGTTCTCGAACCGTTCACGTTCCTGCGCGCCCAGCTCCTGCCGTACGTAGGCGTCAATCAAATCGTCTTCAACCCCCAAAACTTGGTCGAGCAGGTCGGGATCTGAAAAATACCGCTCTTCGATGTGCTTCTGTTCGTCGGGTAATAATTCGCCGAGCAGGTAGCGAGTTATTGTTTGATTCTCAATATGCAAATGTTTCTCCCACGCAATGTGTGGTCTCTGTGACTTCCTTGTCTCAGTGTTGAATCTGATCGAAAAATACTAACCACGGAGACGGGACGAAACACAGAGATGTATAGAATTGCCAGCGATAGGCAATCGCGCCCCTCAACCTCTAATGCCCCAGAATCCAACTAATTTCAGAATATACTCTTGGCTTCGCTTTGCTCTACACACCTCTTAACGCATTGCTCCAACTGCTCGCGGATGCGATGGACGCGGATGCGCAAGGTGTTTAGCGACACGCCCATGTTTTCAGCCATTTGCTTCCGCTGCTCAGTGCGAGCCCGATAGTCTCCTTGCACATATTGTGTTAGCGAGTCGCGCGTTTTCGCGTCTAGCTTCGCCAGGCATTCTTCCATGCACTGGAGTCTGCGTTCGCGTTCCTCAGGGTTTATCGGCTCGGGGGGGAACGGCTGTCGTAGTAAGGGCTTTCTTTGTTGCTCCTGCAAGACTCGCAAGGCGATGCCGTAGAAATACAGGAAGGGATCGATGGTATACACTTCAACCCCTTCGCTGATTCGTCGCGCGCCCCGGTCAATCGTCTCGTCGGCCAGATCTTCGGGAGTCAAGCTGCCACGAGACCGAAAGAAGAGCATGAGGCTACGTCTGATCTGTTCATACTTCTGCCCGGCTTGGCCCCTGTCCTGGTCCAACAGCAGGAGCAACTCGTTGAAAGCTGCTGGGGTCAGTATGGATTTTGCTCTTTTTGTTGGGGCTTCCATCGTTGAGGCGAACTTGGACTTCGGTTGGATGTTAACAAGTTCCGCTGTCGACTGGTTTTATTTCCACTCGCCCTGAAGCATGAAGGCGGCCCAATAGTAAGGACTTGACCAACTTCTGTTCTTCCACATCTCGATCTGCGCTTCTCTGAGGGCTGCTGCCGGCCGCAATCCTCGCTGGCCCAGCATCGCGTCGTAAAATCGCTTCATAAAATCCGCAGTGGCTCGATCGTCTATCTTCCAGAGGCTTGCAACCACCCGTGGCGAGCCGGCATACATGAAACCGCGCGTCAACCCGACCATGCCCTCTCCCTTGATCTCTTTGCCGAGTCCACTCTGACAGGCGCTCAGCACAACCAGCTCAGCGGGCAGCTTCATATTGTAGATTTCGTGCAATCGCAGGAATCCGTCCTGTGGTTTGGCTCTCTCGTCAACCAGTGAAAGCACGATGCCGGATAATTCAGGGTGCGCATTGTTAAGTAATGCATGCGTGGCGAAATGCACGATGCGATAGTTGCTGAGTTCCGGATTTGTCGCCATCGCTCTGCTCGCCTCGAAATCGAGCGCCTGCTTGCGTGCTTCAGTGGGCGCCAGCGAAAGAATTCCCAGCGCTTCGGCCCTTGAGAAGAACAACCGGGGAATGCGAGAGCTGGCGTCAACGGCGCCCACCTCCATGGCAGACCTTTGGACATCTTCGATCATCCCGCTTGCTGCCTTCGTACGGTATCCACGTCGCTTTTTCCGCACGTCGCGTCTGACGCGCAGATCGTCATCTGCGAATACCGGATCGGCTATCACCGCTACCGCCTTTGGAGCCGGCGAGCGTCCACTGAGCTCACGGCGCAAGACAGCCAGTGTCGATGCTGACGGCAAGTTAACAATTTCGTGATCGACAACCAAAGGATGGGGGATGAGGGACGAAGGATGAAAGGTCTTATTGGCCACTTCATCATTCATCCTTCCACCTTGATCCTTCGTAACGGGCAACGCGGCAAACGGGATGTACTGCAGCGCTCCTTCGGTTACAAAGATGAGTCGTTTATCACTCAACTGCGCAGCCACAGGCCCGAGCAGGAGGCGACTCAATTTGATGGCGGCTTCGGGGTAATCCGCCTCTGCCTGGGCCAGACGCTTTCGCCGTTGCCCGGTTGTTTCATCTTTCTCATGGCGATTGCGCGCGGTCAGGAGCCGATAGAAGCGCAGGGCTGAGGCCTCGATCTCCGCGCGCTTAGGCAACACGAAGCTCTGGATTGAGGTCTGGGTCACAGCCCACAAAAAGCTTCGCTCATCACCCAGAGCGTACTCGATGAGCATTGAATCTGGATTGAGGACCTCCTGTTGAATCTCCTTTAGGGTGAGCGGCGCAGGCTGAGTCAAGGCGGCATAGCGTGGACTGGACGCCTTCATTTGCGCCCTGACCTCTCGGTACTCGTTTGTTAGCGCATCGATCTCTCTTGCCACCGCAGTCATCTGCTCTTCGGTGTGCTTGCTTCTGAGCAGCCGCATCTGGTAGTCGGCGCGGGCATTGAGTTGTCGTTGCAATGTGCGTTCGCGGTCAACGAGTTGTGGATCCACTCCCTCGCGTATATCGACACGAGCCGCGGCAAGGGTTTCAATCAAACTTCGGGCCCGCGCTCGCTCGCTCGCCTGGATTGCCGCTGCGCTAAATCCGCCCAAGGGATCGTTCTGATGCAGGCGCATCAACAGATCGATATAGAAGTCGTAATAATCCCGGACGGTCGAAAAGTAGGAAGTGCGGAGTTCTTGATCGGTAATGTCAGTTCGAACCTGCTCGATGATATTTAGCGCCTGCTCGATCTTATCGCGCGCTTCAACGAGATGTCCCAGGTAACGCTCGGCACGTGCGAATTTGTAGAGCGTGTTAGCTTCGCCTTCGCGGTCGCTCACCGCAAGATGAAGAGGCAGCGCTTGCGCGTAATGGTCAACAGCTTTTTTATGATCCCCCAACGAGAAGTAAACGAAGCCGAGGTCTGTTAGCGTGCGGGCCAGGCCGCGCCGGTCACCTGACGAGCGTCTCACTCGCAAGGCCTCGCCAAGATATTGCAGCGCTTTTTGATACACCCCTGTTCGCGTATAAAGCTGGCCAATTCCGGTGAGCACCCTGCCTTCACCTATCAGGTCAGATGTACCGCGCCAGAGCTGCAATGCTTTGAGATAGTTGTCGAGTGCTGTCGCGTAGGCGCCGAGACTTGAATGGATTTCAGCTATCTGGAACAGAGCACGGGCTTCACCGTTGGTGTCTGTTGCGGCTCGCCAGTGGGGCAGGGCCTGATTGAGATACTCAAACGCTTTCTCTTTCTCTCCCAGGGAGATGTAAGCCCCACCGATTGCCGTGAGTGCAATGCCCAAGCCCCGCCTCTGATTCTTGTCCGGAGGAAGCCCTCGCTCATAGGCACGGAGCGACTTCAAGAAGGAATCGAGTGCTTTTTGCTTCTCCCCCCATGACGCGTAGATTGCGCCGATGTTGTTGAAGGTCCAACCTTCGCCTATGTGATCGCCGAGGGTCCGCCAGAGTGGTAAGGCTTGTTCGTAGGCTTCCAGCGCCTCCTGGTATTCACTCAGGTTATAGTGCACCTCACCAAGGAACATAAGCGTGTTAACTTCCTCAGTACGATCGCCCACGGCGTGCCAGCGTGGGATTGCATCGGTGAATTTCTCCATCGCCTGGCGCAAGGCCTCTTCCGTGCCTATCTCATGGAGCCGCCAACCTTCAGTCGTAGCTCGGTCTGCGATAATAAAATTCATGTTCTGCTCGGTGACCAGTAACCGTTTTAAGAACACGATGAAATACCGGCCGGCAGCCGCGTTCCGGTCAGGCGCGCGCACCTCAAGGAGATAGTCGCCCGCTGATTCGCTCACGTGCGTGATAGATTTCTCGCCATAGGTGCTCTCCGGGGTATCTACCTCGTCAACTTTCTTCCCGTCTGGGTCAAGCAGCGTCAAGATCACATTTACGCCGTTCATTTCGAGTCGCACGCGCATGTACTGATGTGCCTCGAGCCGGATCTCGTAGTAATGAGATTTACCCCCTCCAAGCGTTCGTTCGATTGCCGCACCGGGCGAGAGCACCCGTACGTCTTTCTCGTCCTGTGTCGTGATGTTGGACTGGGCAGGTGGCTTTGCGCTTTGAGAGCGAGCGCCCACGTAAACAGCATTCAGAAGCGTGCAAACGCACAACGCGCGGACGAGCAGGGTGTGCGCCAACCAATACGGTATCCAACGCGAGGTTTGCAGGATCGAGGGAAGACCACTCTGTGGGGACATGACCGCACCTTCCTCAGCGAACTGGTTTGGACTGTCAACCCAGGGTATTTGGACATGGAGACGAAAGAACAGCTAACTCGCAAACCCGAACTGTTTTGTGAGGCGAATACTAACCCTCTATGTGTACTGCTTTCAAGGTGCAGAACTTGGAGGGGTTTCTTACTGACGAACGAAGGTCTTAGCAACTCAGAAACGTATGCCCTCAAGTATGCTCTTTTCGCGATCTGCCGAACGCTTCTTAATACCGTACTGCACTCCAGTACCGACCAATTAACGCCGACATTCGCAGATTAACTTCGCGCT
>DATEUF010000046.1:0-3838 GCA_035283325.1 Pyrinomonadaceae bacterium
CCGGCGTCTCATAACTGGGGCCTGGCAAGGCGGCATAGATCCCTCGTCGCACTTCGACGCCCATCGCCCGCGCCTCCTGAACAGCCATCTCCTGCAACTCACGGGAGTAAACCTCGGACATATCGGGGAAGCGCACGCCAAACCGTTCATCGTTTGGGCCGCGCAATGGATTCAGGCCCATCAAATTGAGGTGATCACTGATAACCATCAACGCTCCCTGCGTCAGTTCGACATTTATACCGCCTGCCGCATTGGTCAAGACAATTGTCTTCGTGCCCAGGAGTTTCAAGGTTCTAATCGGGAACGTGACTTCCTCCAGTGAATAGCCTTCATAGAAGTGAAGCCGGCCCTGCATTGCAATCACCGGAACCTGGTTAACCTGGCCGATGACCAGACGGCCTGCGTGCCCTTCAGCCGTAGAGGGCACAAAGCCCGGAATCTCGCTGTAGGGGATTGCTGTTGCGTCCTCGAATTCGTCAGCAAAACCGCCCAGACCGCTGCCTAGTACTACGGCTATGCGCGCTTCCTCGCTGGCGCGAGAGCGAATAGTGCGAGCCGCATGTTCAGCCCGTGCGTAGATATTTGAGACCGCGGATCCTTCAAACATGATTGTCTAGTTTAGCCACCCTGGCGCAAGAAGTCTTCTTATGTAAGTGAGTTTGCGTCAGACTTAAACTGTCGAAAGCTAACAGCTTGCCCTACACTACTTCTCCTTCTCATAGGGAATCCCCAACGATCGCGGCGGACGCGAGGATCCGATGAAGCCGGCCAGCACAATGATCGTCAACAAGTAGGGTACCATCTGGATAAACTGCACGGGAATGTCTTCACCCCCAAATTTTACGACTCCCTGCATTTGAATCGAGATGGCTTCGGTAAAGCCAAAAAGCAGGCACGCGAGCATTGTCTGTACCGGCCGCCATTTGCCGAAGATCAGTGCAGCCAACGCAATAAAGCCTCTCCCGGAAGTCATGTTTCTGGTGAAGAGTGATGATTGGCCGATCGACAGATAGGCCCCTCCAATCCCCGCCAGCACTCCGGCGAGTAGCACTCCGGCATAGCGCATTCGGGCGACGCTCACCCCGGCCGCGTCCGCGGCTTCGGGATTCTCACCTACCGAGCGTAAGCGGAGACCAAACGGAGTTCGATATAAGACGTACCACGTAATCGGGACCAGTGCCAAAGCAATCATGATAGGAGTGGTCGGTATTAGCTGCTCTTTGGGTATTTGCGGTGTGGAACCGGAAGATAAGAAGAACGCGCCACTCAGAAAACCGGGTACGCCCAGCATGAGAATGTTGATTGCAGTGCCACTCACGACCTGGTCCGCCTTGTAGCGTATGCAAACCACGGCATAGATGATCGCAATCAACAGACCTGCTCCCATGCCGGCTAACAATCCCAACCAGGGACTTGCTGGGCCGAGACCGAGTTTGGCATCAGCCGCATACGTAACCGCAGCAGCCGTAAAAGCCCCTGCAAGCATTTTCCCTTCGAGCGCGATATTGATAATTCCTGAACGTTCCGAAAACAGGCCGCCCAGAGCCGCCAGTACCAGCGGCGTAGCCAATCGAATGGTTGACCAGACCAGGGCGATTGTGAAGAGGTCTTTCATTTGCTTACACCTTGGAGCGTTTGAGTAGGCCAAATCGGCCAAATGGACCTCGGAAGAGAGCTTCAGCTGCGACGAAAAGAATTACCATGCCCTGCAGAACATCAACCAAATCCTTGGTCACATTGTTGGTAAAGGCGTCAACAAAGATGCCGCCTCTAATCAACATGCCAAAGAGAATTGCCGACAATAGAACACCCGCTGGATGGTTCCGGCCCAGCAGGGCCACCGCGATTCCGGTGAATCCATAGTTGGCGGAAAAGCCATCGTAATAACGATAGCGGTAACCCAACACCTCGTTAATGCCGACCATGCCGGCGAGGGCGCCTGAGACAGCCATTGCCAGAATAATCTGTTTACGAACTGAGATACCCCCGTATTCTGCCGCGGTAGGGTTGGCCCCGGTTGCGCGGATCTCGTACCCCCATTTGGTTCGCCAGAGAAAGAGGTATACGAAGCCGCAAGCAAGTAATGCCATTATGAAAGCAAGATTCAGCGGAATCCGCTCGGGGAGTCCGGGAATAAATTTGCCCAGACGCGCGATGTGGGCTCCACCGCTTACTGGCACCGTCTGGAGAATCGGGTCTCCCGGAATTTTGTAGTAATACTGCGTAAAGTAACTAACCAGCGCAACAGCCACGAAATTGAGCATGATCGTATTAATTACTTCGTGTGAGCCAAAGCGCGCCTTGAGCACTCCAGGGATTGCACCCCATAAACCGCCAACCACAATCGCCGTTAAACAGCACAACAGTACCAGTAAAAGTGACGGGAAAGCCGCAAGTTTGATACCGACCCAGGCCGTTGCAAAGGCCGCAGTGTAAAGCTGGCCCTCCGCGCCTATATTCAGCAAACCACAACGAAGGGCAACAAGCACCGCGAGTCCTGTGAAGATCAGCGGTGTTGCATAAAAGAGTGTGTAGCCAATTCCATCCGGCCACGAAAGCGCACTCCCCAACAGCAGTCTGTAAGCTTCGAAAGGACTATCACCCACTATGAGAACCATGATGCCGCCAACGAGGAAGGCGGCGGCGACAGCAATCATGGGAAAGAGGAGTTGGCGCAGAAGGTTCATTAAATAATTAATGCCCTCTAGTCATCAGCAATCCGATCTCTTCCACTGTGGCGATCTTTGGATCCACCTCGCCTACGATGCGGCCTTGATGGATTATCAACAGCCGATCGGAAAGGCTTGTCACTTCTTCCAACTCAGCCGACACCAGCAAGACGGCGCAACCACCATCGCGCAACTGCACTAGTCGCCGATGAATGAACTCAATGGCACCAATATCTACACCTCTTGTCGGTTGCGAGACCAGCAAGAGTCTCGGGTGCAGCACAAACTCGCGTCCAATGATCAACTTCTGTTGATTCCCCCCCGATAGTGAACGAGCAGGGAGTTCGGGATTAGCCGGACGCACATCAAATCCTTCAAGAATCTCCATCGCCCGGCTACGCATTTCTTCCTGGTCCAAAAAAACATGTCCTGCGTAGGCGACGATAGGTTCGCGATAATGCACGCCGAGAATAGAATTTTCCTCGAGTGTGAAGTCGAGCAGTAGGCCGCGCCGGTGTCGATCCTCGGGAATGTGCGCAATGGCCAGTTCCCTCCGCGACCGGGCATTGAAGCGAGTAATGTTCTTGTCCTCAAATCGGATTTGGCCGGAGATGCGAGCCGGCTCCACCAGACCTGCCAGGGCTTCTATGAGTTCGGTCTGCCCGTTGCCTTCAACACCGGCTATTCCGACGATCTCGCCGCGGCGCACCTCAAAGGAAACTTGATTTACTCTCTTCGCGCCGTCCGCTGCCGTGACCGACAAGTCTTTCACCTGCAGTTCGATTGAACCAACTTTGGCATCCTCTTTTTCGACCCGCAACAACACTTCACGGCCGACCATAAGACGTGCCAGCTCGGCAGCATCTGTCTTTTGCGTTGGCAAGCGACCTACCACTTTCCCGTCCCGCATAACTGTAACTTCATCGGAGATTGCCAACACTTCGGAAAGTTTGTGGGTAATGATGATTACGGTCTTTCCCTGCTCACGCATGCGCCGGAGAATTGCAAAGAATTCTTCCACTTCCTGCGGCGTCAGCACCGCGGTTGGCTCATCCAGGATCAGCAGTCGGGCATGCCGATAAAGCGCCTTCAACAACTCTACACGCTGCTGCTGGCCCACAGAGAGATTTTCAATAAGCGAATTCGGATTTACTGCGAGCTTGAATTCT
>DATEUF010000047.1:0-23891 GCA_035283325.1 Pyrinomonadaceae bacterium
GCTTGAGCGAGTACGGCACCTGCGCAAGTGAATGTGAACAGAATGGTTACCGTTAAAAGGGCAGTCCTCTTCATATTTCTCGATCCTCCTTAGCCATGTGGATTTTTTAGATCTGAGTTACCCGGAATTGCGGCATGCTAGCACGGCATTACTAGCCAAAGCGACTGAAAGTCACAGGCCAGTCGGCTGTTTAATTCCGCGGGAGCGGGTGACTTTTCAGTTCGTTTGAGCTATTTTTAAGATCCCCCCAGTAAGTCGATAATCCCTCAACATCATTTTCGGCAATGTTTTTGTTGCCTAAACTTTATCGGAGGAGCTTAAGTATGAGGATTCACGGACTTCAATTATGTCGCCCATTTATGCTGATTGGTGTTGTCGCGGTGCTGTTAGCAGCAACGCCGCTGGTTTTTGCGCAGCAAGCGTCAACCACGCAAAACCGCGGTGATCGCACGATGGATATTCGTTCCGTTCCGAGTGGTTCGAAGATGAAGTTCAAAGGCGTGGTCATTACACGCGATGCCGACACCTTTACAATACGTGATCGGAGTCGGGCTGATTATCAGGTCCTCATGACCGATAAGACGAGCATTAAAACTTACGGCGGATTTTTCCGCGGGGGCAAGAAGTATGCTGTCACCGATATTCTCCGCGGTCTGATCGTCGAGGTAGAGGGGCGCGGTGATGCGCAAGGGCAACTCGTAGCTGACAAGATCAGGTTTAATGAGTCAGATATGAGAGCCGCTATCACGACTGAGACGCGCGTTGGTCCGGTTGAAGCAAACCAGGAGCGCATCGCAGGCCAGATGGATGAGCTTTCGGCCATTGCCGCCGAGGCCAGACAAGAAGCGACCGCGGCAAACGAGCGAATCTCAGCGCTTGACGATTACGACGTGCAAGACGTGGTCTCGGTCAATTTCAGAGTAAATAGTGCTGTCCTTTCACCGGAGGCCAAGCAACAACTTGATACGTTGGCTGAAAAAGTTGTGAGCTCCAAGGCGTTTATGATCGAGGTTGCAGGCCACACGGATTCAACCGGTAGCATCGCAAAGAATTTTCGTCTTAGCCAGCAACGTGCCGAATCTGTGGTCCAGTACCTGGCGGTAAATCATAAAATTCCGCTTCGCCGCTTTGTCACGCCGATGGGTTACGGCAAAACGGAAGCCGTGGCTGACAATACGACCGTAGCAGGACGTGCCCAGAATCGACGTGTCGAAGTCAAAATTATTGTTAATCGTGGCATTAGCCGGGCAGCTCGTTCCCAATAGGGCTGTAAGGATATTAATGCTGCTGTAAGAGAAAGCATGCGCGAGCCTCGTTTGCCGGCGCAAGCGAGGCTCAACGTCGCATACTATCGAAGACTCGACACCTCCCAGCGCCAGGTCACATTGTAGGCTTCCGCCAGCTCATCCAGATTTCCTCTCAGAGTTTGCCAATCGGTTTGGACCTGTTCGCTTAGCGAATGACGGTTCATGAATTCGTCGATACGGGCTGCACGGTCCAGCACTGCCTGCACATCAGAGGCTGCCGACTCGTGATCATCGAAGTGCTCATGCAGTCGAGCGGTCTCCTTATCAAACTCCTTGACGAAAGCGTTTATGTCATCTTCTCACCGGGTATCGTTGAGCTGGCTCTTGTCAAGCGCTGTGTCGAGGCTCTTACGAAAAGTATTCGATTGATTTTCGATTCGTTGGATAATCTGCTCTACCTGTTTGTCATTTAGCCGGTAAGGCTGGCCCACGACCTGACCAACGGTCTTCCTCGCGAGTCCCGCGCAAGCCAGTGCAATGCTGCAAGCAATTAGAAACGCTCTTGTATACATTCAAGTCCTCCATGCAACCAAAAGTTTTCTTGGGAAAGTGGTTTTAAGATGGGGGCTATTCCGCAGGTAACCAGACGCCATACCTGCAAAGAGGGAAGTGCGCTCAAGTTATCATTCGCCACCAATCAAATCAATGCATTGGCAGATCCTTCAGACCACTGGAGCACACAGGCTTCTGAAGTGGATCGCCGAAATCGTAAGTTTCCAGTCTTGTGTGGTACAATCAGCACACTCTCGACATTGGGATTTGCGCCTATCGATCTCCTTGTGCCGTCTGTAAGTTCTTGAGCCGGTCGGTGGAGCGTGCCTGATTGTCATCACCGTCAGCTACATACCACAGTTCATTTTCCAAACGAAATATCGGCTCTTCATTGCGTGCCCAGGTTGAAGTATGGGCGCTGGTTGAGAGTGAGGCCGCAGGCTCGGGCTCAGGTGAAATACGCCGCAACATATCAGATTGGCATGTGTCCTGAAGGAGCAAGCCCGCATATATAACAGGACGATGAACGGACTACGCCTTTATATCAAACCGATAAGCGCCAACGGCGTCGTCGGGAAGAAAGTGTTTTATAGCCGCCGCGCGGGTGGGCCATATTACCGCTGGTTCTTTGAAGAAAAACTCGGGCGCTGGCAGGGTTTACGAATGCACGCCTGCGATTTGACGCTCGGTGAACTCTCGTTGGCGTGTTGGAAGGCGGTGCCTTTGGCCCTTCAGGTGCGACTAAATGAACATTACATGGAGTAAAGGGCTTTCGTTTGCAAAGCAACAAGAATAATCAGTGTGAGCTAGCCGGTGAAAAATCGGCGAAAATGGCAATGATTAATGTCAAATGAGATATGGTAAATGGGAGGAAAATGTCCATTAGGCGGGAACTTGGCCGCCAGACCTTGCAATAAGGTAGTAAATAGGGCATCCTAAGTTGGTTAATCCTTCTCTCGCGCATCTACGGTGATGCGCCCCGCGCATTAGAAACAATCAGCGCTGGCGTTTTGGATAGTTCGAGAGCGGGCTGATTTCACACTTTAGAAGCCGCTCTTTTGAGCACCCGAACCCGGTCCTTCGACTGCTACCGTTTCACCGAAGCCAATCCGATTCGCAGCTTCTCTTCATTCCCAGAAAAGGGGAAAGGTACATCTACATGTCTATGAAACTTTACGTAGGAAATCTCGCTTTCCAAACCAACAGCCAGCAACTGCAAGAGCTATTTGCGCAGGCCGGCACGGTTGAATCAGCGAGCGTCGTGGAAGACCGCGACACGGGGCGTTCACGCGGCTTTGGCTTCGTCGAAATGTCCAGCAAAGAAGAAGGCGAAGCCGCCATTGCTCAATTCAATGGAAAAGAAGTCAATGGTCGCAGCCTTAATGTCAATGAGGCAAAACCGCGGGAGAACCGCGGCTTCGGAGGCAATGGTGGTGGTGGCGGACGTAACTTCGGAAGTCGTAACGACCGGTCATCGCGCTGGTAATTTAATACCGGCGACACTTTACGGAGAGCGCCCCCGGCAACAGAACGGTTCGCCGGGGGCCTTTTACTTTTCTCGACCAGATTGCGCGCCTCGATGTCGAAGCGCGCGGAAAGAATAGATGAATTTTACTGAACTTGGACTGTTACCCGAGCTCGCTCGCACGTGCGCTTCACTAGGGTACACCGAACCAACACCGATACAAACGAGGGCGATACCTATTGTCCTAAGCGGCTCCGATCTAATCGGTTGTGCTGAAACCGGCACCGGGAAAACCGCCGCATTCCTGCTCCCGATTCTTCAACGATTGTATAACACAAAATCAGTTCCGGGCATTCGTGCTCTGATCATTGCACCGACGCGCGAGCTCGCTTTACAGACGGAAACCGCTTACGGCCAGTTTGCCATGGCGAAGAGTCGTCATTGCGTCGCGATAATTGGTGGTGCCAGTATGCAGCGACAACGAGAATCGTTGCGTCGCGGAGCTGGCGTGGTGATCGCCACACCCGGTCGTTTGCTCGATCATTTCGAACGCGGTTCTCTCGATCTTTCCAAGATTGAGGTGCTGGTGCTCGATGAAGCTGATCGCATGCTTGACATGGGTTTCTGGCCAACAATTAGTCGTTTGCTGGCTGAACTTCCGAAAACAAAACAGACACTACTTTTTTCGGCAACTATGTCTGCTGAGATTGAAAAGATCGCACGATCCACAATGCGGACTCCTAAACTCGTGGAGGTAAACACACGTGGGCGCGCAGCCAGGACTGTTTCCCAATTTGCTTATCCGGTGGCCGTCGAATCGAAGACGGCCCTTTTGCTCACGCTGCTTGAAAGAGAGCGTGAACCCTTCGAACGTGTGTTGGTCTTTACCCGTACGCGGCGCGGGGCAGAGCGGTTGTCGCACATCCTGAGGGCGCGCGACCACAGCGTAAATCGTATCCATGCAGATCGCAGTCAGCCCCAGCGCGAAGCAGCGCTGCGTGATTTCAAGGCTGGGCAAACACGAGTCATGGTGGCAACCGACATAGCAGCGCGGGGTCTTGATGTGACAGCCGTCTCCCACGTTATTAACTACGACGTACCTCGAGCGCCTGAAGACTATGTACATCGAGTTGGCCGCAGCGGCAGGGCGGGAAAAGAGGGCCAGGCGATTACGCTCGTCACTCCTGCCGAGGAACCCTCCATAAGGGACATTGAACGACTCACGGGTCAACCAATTGAACGAGTGGTAATGCCGAATTTTGGTGGCTCACACCTCAAGGTCGAACGGGCCCACAGAGCAGTTGCTTTTGCCGGAAGCGCAAGCGGTCGGGGCCTGCGTTCGTTTCGACCGCGGCGCGCCAGGTATAGATAGTCCGGAAGGACAGGTATGAGGCAAGTGAAGAGAAGTTTTGGTCACGACGGGAGGGCTATTTGATTAACGACGAACAGACCGAAATAACAGCCGCCAAGCAAAAAGAGGACATCAATTGGGGCAGTGGTGCTTTTCTGGTTCTCTTCCATGTTGGGGCCCTGGCAGCTCTGTTTTTCTGGAGTTGGCCGGCGCTCATTACAGCGGTCATCCTTTATTGGATCGCGGGCAGTCTTGGTATTGGGATGGGCTACCATCGGCTACTTACACATCGCGGTTATCACGTACCGAAGATCGTCGAGTACTTTCTTGTACTTTGCGGTTCGCTGGCGCTGGAGGGTGGTCCTATACAATGGACCGCCACCCATCGCATCCACCATGCGCATACAGACCGTGAGGGCGATCCACACACACCGCGGGATGGTGGGTGGTGGGCGCATATCGGTTGGATTCTGAAAGGCACGGCGCAACTTCACGACAATGCGGTACTAAAACACTATGCTCCCGATCTTATGAGAGATCGTTTCTACGTTTGGCTTACCCGCTTCTATTATGTGCCGCTGATTATTGTGGGTCTTGGCTTACTGGCATTTGGAGGCCCGCGCGTGATGATATGGGGTGTTTTCCTACGCGTCACATTAGGCCTTCATGCTACCTGGCTGGTCAACTCCGCAACGCACCTATGGGGAAGACGACGATTCGACACAGGCGAAGACTCACGCAACAGTTGGTGGGTGGCAATACTAACTTTCGGCGAGGGATGGCATAACAATCATCACGCACACCCGACCTCGGCACGTCATGGCTTGAAATGGTATGAGATTGACTTCAACTGGTGGGGGATTCGTACTCTTGAGCTTTTAAAACTCGCGAAGTCAGTCAAGTACGCTCCGATTGAACGACCGGTTGAGCAAGATATCGTGCGCCTTAGTTTACTGTGAATTGGTACCTGGGTCTCAAGAGGCCCCGGGGAGCGTGTGAGGTCAACATCTGTCCCTCACTTACACCTTCGAGCTCCCCGTGAAGCTGCTTTTCGATGACATTCTGCCCAGGTAGGCGTCGGATTTGCCGTCCTGCTGAGGTGTTAATTTAACCTCAAAAGTACCGTTTGCGCGCTGTGTCAATGAGCTGGCTCCTTCTGCATTGCATCAGTCCAGGTGCGCCTCGGGTTCTAGAAGCGCTTCTCCTAACGCGTTCAGGTACCGGCCTACATGCAGGCCGTCCATTAGCGCATGATGTACTTCCACGGAGATCGGTAACAGAGTGTGCTCGATTTCCGTTACGAACTTCCCGAAGGCAATCTTTGGCACGGAATCCTCCGTACCCCAGTTGCGCGCGTGCGAAAAACTGGTAAACGCCAGCCAGGGCAAGGTTGTGAAATGAATTAAGTCATCGCTTGATGTCGGTTGAAACGGCCCATTTCCTGAGCGTGCTTGCTCTACTGCCCTCTGCGCGTCGTCGATAAACTTTCCGAAATCCCGCTTATAGTCGAAATAGGCAAAGCTGAAGCTTTCATTTGGTAGTAGGACCGTGGTGCCGCCGTGAATCACATCGTGGACAAACACCTTTCCGTTTTGCAGCCGGTAGCGGAACGGTTCAATTTCGTTTGCAATCCGCAGGGCAAAATAGTGATAAGCGAGTGATACGCTGATGCCGGGACGCAGTCGCAGAAGCGCCAAAAGATTCGTGACATCAAGGCGAGTACAGACATTAAAGTAGGGGTTGTGATAGGTACGGAAGAACTCAAACAGATCCCGACGAGCCCACGTTGCTACATCAAGATACTTTGCCATATCGAAAATTGTATCCGAAACGTCGAAAGGTTTCTAAGAGACTAACAGGTGGCTAGTCGACGCGAACCCCCTTACTCGCAGTTTAAAGGGTTGGATCCGGCCCCGCAAAGTCTGCGCAAACTTCCGCATCATTTGAGCGAACATCCGCAGGGGGCAAGACGTGAGTCGCCTTAAGCGAGGAAAAACAGGAACTTTCCAGCCATTACCGCGGTCATCCCTACCAGAATCTCCCGGTACGGCTCTTGCCGTAAGGTCGGTGGAGGAGAGAGTCTATGCAAAGATGGCCTTCACGGATAGATGGGGAGCAGCAGGTTGCCCAACCGGCAGCGAGATATGAAGTTGTCAGCCCATACCACGAGTTACGGTGTGGAGTATGCGGAAGGGTCGCATGCGTTGACGAGGAAACAGCGGGGCGCATGAATGAAGCCATCGCAGCTGGCCTGGATAGTCCTTTCTTGTGTGAGATATGCGAAGTATACGACGATCTGTCTTATAAGAGCTGAGTCGTCCGATTCCTTTTCTTGATCGCAACCCCTACCGCAAAAACCTTTGGTTTTCACTCAGTTTATAGCCCCGAGCGTTCATCTTTTGAGCCCTCGCACGTAAGCAACAAGTGCATTAATCTGGCCCTCGTTGAGCTTCTTTCCCCACGCCGGCATCTTTCCTTTTCCGTTAGCAATCGAGTTATAGATCCGCTCATCGGTGACCTCTGCCTGCCACTTGGAGTCGGTCAGATTCCGGGCATGATTGAACTTCGCCTTAAATGTCTTAGCTCGCCCATCCTTGCCATGACAAGTATCGCAGTGCTTGTCAAAGAGAAGGCTCGCATCAACAGCCGTCTGGGCAGTGCTTGTCTGGCTTGCTGTTGAGTGATGTACAGAACGTGTTGCGTACAGCTCGGTGGAAACGAGAGCGAGCACTAACGCGAAAATCATTGCTGGGATAGCTTTCCTCTTCATTATTCAGTCTCCAACTTCGTGTTGATTGTGGAGAACGGTGGCTAACTTGTTGCAAGTATTAAGAGGCCAGAGTCGTCCCAAATCGTTGCCCCGGGAACTATCAGCTCCAGACCAACGGCCGCAGCACCACAACTGAAAGTCAGCAAAAATCTCCTGATTTCAGTAGGGCTGTGAAAATATCCTCAGCATTTAGGAAAGAGCTCACTTTTGCGCTAGCCAATTTCGCCGAAATGCCTGAAACTAGTAGTTCAATGCTGAAATCTTAACGGGTACGTGGCTTGCCTGAACAAAGTACGGCAAACTTTGGAGACTCGAAAGGAATTCAAATAAGGTGAGGGTCACCGCGCCTGGGAGGAGATTCAAATGACTTTTGCAAATCGCCGCGAGGCTGGGAAGCTGCTGGCTCAGCGCCTTCTTAAATACGCGAACCGAGCCGACGTCCTCGTGCTGGCATTGCCACACGGCGGTGTGTCTGTTGGCTATGAGATAGCGGAAGCTCTGAGAGCACCTCTCGATATGTTGTTCGTAAAGAAGCTCGGCGAGCCTGAATGTAATGAGCTTTCCATGGGCGCTATCGCTTCCGCGGGTATACCAGCGATGAACGAAGATGTGGTGCTTCGGCTGGGCCTCTCGCAGCAAGAGATTGGTCTCATCGCGACTCACGAACAGAAGGAACTGCAGAGTCGAGAGGACCTTCATAGGCATGGCCAGCCGGGTCCCGTCCTGAAAGGCCAAACTGTGATTCTGGTTGATGACGGTCTGGCGACAGGTTGCTCCATGCGCGCCGCAGTAAAAATGGTGCGTGGTCAACAGCCCGCCTGGATCGCGGTGGCTGTACCGGTTGGTTCACGCGGCGCGTGCGATGAACTTGCAAGCGAGGCCGATGAAATTGTATGCCTTGCAATGCCTGACTCGGTCGGGGGCATAAGCCGATGGTATGCCGACTTTAAACCAATCGATGATAAGCAGGTTGGGAAACTACTTGCCAGAGCTGCTCGAACAGGCAACCCACAAGCGGCATAGCACGATTCCGCCGTTAATGATCCGCAGGCCTCTTTTTACCTTCCTCAAACGATAACGTGTACGCTTTCTGTGGGCTGCGGGTCGGGGCCGCGCGGGTCTTCGCCCGTGACGGAGTCTCAAAACACTCACGCAGAAAGACTCCGAGCACGAGAGTACTCGCAGAAAATTTCAAAACAGGAACATTTCGCCCGGCCTTCCTCAATTGACAGGCGAAATCCCACCTTTTTATGATCAGCTCGCTCAGAGCTAATCCAGTGTGCAAATCGTAGAGCCTGGGTTCCCGAAAAGAGACTCTTATGATCAGCGTTAAAGAGCTAACGAAGAAGTACGCCCGAAATCTTGCGGTCGATCACATTTCCTTCGAGGTAAAGAAGGGCGAAATTGTAGGCTTTCTGGGCCCGAACGGCGCCGGAAAAACAACCACGATGCGCATGCTGACCTGTTTCTTGTGGCCGACTTCAGGCACAGCCACCGTGGCAGGATTCGATGTTCTCGAAAAGCCCCTCGAGGTCAAGAAACGCATCGGCTATCTGCCTGAGAGTCCGCCACTGTATCAGGAGATGATAACCGACGAATATTTGTCGTTTGTGGGCAAGCTCAAGGGATTATCCGGGGCCGAATTACCGAAGCGAATTGACTACGTGTGCGACCGTTGCGCAATCGCGGACGTCAAGAACAAACAACTCGGCAAGTTATCAAGAGGCTATCGCCAGCGTGTGGGTTTGGCACAGGCGATCATCCACAACCCGGATGTGTTGATTCTTGACGAGCCCACTGCGGGTCTCGATCCAAAGCAGATCAACGAGACGCGCGACCTGATCAAAAGTTTGGCCGGCGATCACACAATCATTCTTAGCACACACATTCTCCCAGAGGTCGAACAAACGTGTCAGCAGGTGATCATCATTAATAAAGGTAAAGTCATCGCTACCGACTCTGTGCGGAACCTGCAGGCTCGCGCTCGGGGCGCAGAATCAGTGCTGGTAGACGTGAGCGGCCGAAATGGCAAACTTGACTTGGCGAACGTGCAGCAAAGGTTGGGACAGATCGCCGGTGTAAGTCGCGTGGTTGTTAAAGACAGCCTCGCAGACCGAACCATTCTTGAGATAGAGAGCGAAAAGCACTTTGTTCGTGGTGATCTGGCTCGCGCCGTAGTTGAGGCAGGGTGGGATCTCAATGAGCTGCGACCAACCGCGATGAGCCTGGAGGAGATCTTTCTTCAACTTACCGGTGACGAACAAGCGCCGCCAACGGCAAAGCAGGCGGAAGAGAAAACAGATACGACAGGGAAGAGAAGTTCATGAGAAATATCTGGATCATTTGTCGCAAGGAGTTGCGCAGCTATTTCGTCTCACCGATTGCCTATCTGCTGCTGGCGATGTTCGCGATAATCTTCGGGTTCTTCTTCTGGAACTCGTTGGGTTATTTCGTGTATGTCGGCATGCAATCACAGTTGCGAGGCCAGTCATTTCCGATGAATCTCAACGAGCAGATCGTGCGGCCGTTGCTATCAAACGTTGGGGTGATTGGCCTGTTCTTTATTCCCATGATTACTATGCGGCTGTTCGCCGAAGAAAAACGCAGCGGCACAATTGAATTGTTGACCACCTCACCAATTCGTGACGTCGAAGTGATCATCGGCAAGTGGTTGGCTGCCCTGGTGCTTTATGCCTGCCTGTTGCTGATCACGGCTGTAAATTTTCTGTTTCTTTTCAAATACGGGAACCCGGATTGGAAGCCAATCGGCATCGGTTATTTGGGTTTGCTATTGCAGGCCGGAAGTCTTTTGGCCATTGGCACCTTCATCTCCACACTCACGAAGAACCAGATCATTGCCGGAGCGGTTACCTTCGGTGTCTTACTTCTGCTATGGGTGCTGGAATGGGTTAGTGGCTATGAAACTGCGAGCTGGGCCAAAGTGCTGGCATACATGTCTGTGATTACCCACTTTGAATCCTTTGCAAAAGGAGTGCTTGATTCAAAGGACGCTATCTTCTATGTGACAGTGATCTTCATAGGGCTGTTTTTCACGGCTCGTTCGGTGGAATCGCTGCGCTGGAGGTCATAGATGAACATTGAGCTACTGAAAACCAGACAGACGAAGTTTGCCGGCTACATAACTGTTTACGTGGCAATAATAATAACTGCTGTAGTCGTCCTTAACGTGCTAGCGAACCGTTACAACAAATCCTATGACGGCACTGCCAACAAGCGCTACAGCTTGTCTGATCAGACCAGGAAGATTGTCCGCGAATTGAGTCAGGACGCGACAATAACTTACTTCGATCAAAGCACCAGGTACGGTCAAGCGAAAGATCTTTTGGACCAATACGCAAATCTCTCTGCCAGAATCCACGTGGAATACGTTGATCCGGACAAGAACCCTGAGGTCGCACGCGCTGCAGGCATCAAGAACTATGGCACTGCGGTCGTCGCGATTGGCGCCAGAAAAGAGGAGGCCAAGAGCCTGACGGAAGAGGGCATCACGGGAGCCTTCATACGCAATTTAAAAGACAAGAGCAGGATCGTCTGCTTTGTGACTGGCAGCGGCGAACATCAGATTGAAAATTCGGATCGCAACGGCTATTCGCGCTTGAAGGAACTGCTCGGCAAGGATGAGTACGAGGCAAAGTCGATCAATTTGCTGCAGAAGGCCGAGGTTCCAGGCGACTGCACTGTTGTGGTGGTTGGTGGCCCTACGAGTGATTATCAGCAACCCGAAGTTGACGCAATCAAGAAATTCGTCGAAGACGGCGGGCGCGCGCTGTTGATGCTTGATGCGCCGTTGAAGATGGGGACATCGGTCATCGCTGATAATGAACCGCTCGCCAAACAGCTACAGAATTGGGGGGTGATACTGAATGAGGATTTGATTCTGGAGCTCAACCCCATCGGTCAGCTGGCAGGACTTGGCCCTCAGGTGGCGCTCGTCATGCAATACGACAGTCACGCGATCGTGAACGAAATGAAGGGCAGCGCGACGGGGTTTCCGCTTTCGCGCTCAATGGAGATTAAGAACGGCGAAAAGACGACGGTCGCAAAAATCTTTAGCTCTTCTGAAACCAGCGTGGCGACGACGAATCTCAGTTCGCCGGAAGTTGATACGAGCGATCCGAAGAACAAGAAAGGACCGCTTACGCTTGCCGCCGCCGGCTCTTATAGCACAGGTAAAGAGAATTCTGAGGGGCGGTTTGTCGTCGTTGGGAGCTCATCCTGGGCGGCAAACTCCTTCATTGATTTCAATGGCAATCGCGATCTGGCTCTGAATGCGATGAACTGGCTTTCGTCGGATGAAGACCTGATCTCGATTCGGCCCAAGGCGGAGGATGATCGCCGGATTACATTGACGCAGTCTCAATTTAGCTGGGTGCGTGCGACCAGCCAGTTTTTATTACCTCTGGTGGTTATTGTCGCAGGTGTGTCTGTCTGGTGGCGCCGAAGATAGCCGACACAGATGAAGAATCCCGGATTGATAATTGCCGCATTAGTTCTGGCTGCGTTGCTGGGACTTCTTTATTGGTCCAATCGTCACCAGCCGACCGACGGCGCGCCCGCTTCGGCTACACCTGCGGAACCCGCGGCGAACATCCTTACTCTCAACGAAGCCGACATCAATAAGATCGAAGTCAATAAGAAGGGCGGAGACCGCCTCGTCATAACCAGGGATAACAACGGCAAGTGGCAAATTACGTCGCCCAAACAGATGGGGGTCGATGAGGCGGCTGTTTCCGGGATGCTGTCTAGCATTGCGTCCCTTAGCGCGGAGCGATTGGTCGAAGAGAAGGCCACGAACGTCGACCGTTACGGCCTCAGCGAACCCGTGCTGGAGGTCATCATCACTGACCTGAACAACACGACGCACAAGCTGCTCCTCGGCGACGATACTCCGACCGGCAGTGGTGCCTACGTTCAACTCGCAGGCGACTCGCGGGTGTTTACAGTAGCTTCTTACACAAGAACCAGCATCGACAAAGGCCTCAACGATCTGCGCGACAAGAGGCTGATTACGGCCAACGCCGACAAGATCACCCGGCTTGAACTAGTGGGTAAGGGGCAGTCAATTGAGTTCAGTCGCGATAAAGAGCAGTGGCAGATTCTCAAGCCTCGACCACTACGGGCTGACGGTACTAAGGTGGATGAACTGGTAGAAAAGATCAGCGGTGCGAGGATGGATGTAAGCGATAAAGATGCAACCACCTCTGCCTCGACATTTGCATCCGGCTCGGCGGTGGCGATTGCCAGAGTGACCACGGACACCGGCACAGAGCAGCTTGAGGTGCGTAAAGTCAAAGATGACTATTACGCCAAATCAAGTATCACTGACGGTGTGTACAAGGTTACAAGTGATCTGGGCGAAGCACTCGATAAGAAGCTTGATGATTTTCGCAATAAGAAATTGTTCGACTTCTACACTCCCGACAAAATCGAAATTCATGATGGTCCAAAGGCGTATTTCCTCACGAAAGGTGGGGAAGACTGGTGGTCGGCGGAGGGCAAGAAATTCGACCAGTCAAGCGCGCAGGCGTTAATAGACAAACTCCGTGATCTGGGAGCGACGGATTTTGCAGACTCGGGCTTTGGTTCCGCGGTCCTGGAAATAGTCGTCACCTCCGGGGAGGGAAAGCCGCTGGAGAAAGTGCTGCTCTCGAAGGGCAATAAGAACATTCTCGCTAAACGCGCGAACGAGCCGGCAATCTACGTGCTGGATGCCAAAGCAATCGAGGATCTACAAAAGTTGTTAAGCGAACTTAAGACGTAGCCCGCCTGACAACCCGCAGAATCCCACCAACGGCAGTTGGTGGATGGTTCATACCCAGCCTACAGAAGCAATAGCCGCTAGCTGTGAACGTGTTTGCTGGCTGGTCCTTCGAGATCGTGCGCGCGCCGGCTAACGATGAGACGGCTTCCATCCCATCGTCGCTTTCGGAAGCCTAGCAGGTGGAAGATTTGCAGAGGGAGAATTCGCGCGACTCGCGTATTCACGATCAACAGGTTTTCGTTGAGCGGATCTCTGTCAACCCCCGGCAGGAAGTGGACAAAATTCCCGATTTTCAGGTGCCTGAGCAAGGCTGACAACCTGAGCCAGAACCTTTTCACCCTTCGACCCAGAAAAAATCCGTCATCGCCTAACTTCTGGTAGAGCGGGAGCAGGATCAGTCCCGTTTCCTTCGCTGAGATCTCGCCATTGCGATCGTGGGCGAGAAGTTGTCCCCGGCGCACGGGTTGAAAATTGCCAAAGCCCGGCTCCATTCTGAAGTTTTCGGCTGGGCGTATCGCATGGCGGTGCCTCACTTCAACCACTCGTTTGCCGCTGGCAGCGTGGGCAAACGTCCGAAAATAACTTTCAAATTCGGGGATGTCCTGACGGCGCAAATTCCCTGTAGCCTCGCAGGCGAGCCAAATTGTTGCTTCGTGGTTATCTACTGAAGAAGCTTCGACATGTTGTCCAGCTTCCAGGCCCATCGTAATCAAGCCGAGGTTATTTACGTATTCGAGCAGAGTTCCATCGAGTTGTTCCTCGAGCCCGAGCACGATCGTTACCGGAAAATTGAAAGCAAAGTGCCGGTTACGAATGGTATCACCCACCGTCGCGAAAGGTTTCCCATGCGCGGACGTAGTATGCAGATCGATGAAGAAGGCTTCGCCCCGGGCCCGTTCGATGGCTGCCTCCACGTCAACAAGCAACTCTCTTTGTTCGCAACTTTCAGATGTTTCGGCGAGAACAGAACTGTCTGATCTGGTTTTCAGTACGTTTTCGGTGGTCCAAAGGCGGTTCAGGTCAGCGTCAATGTAACGAGCGTTTCGCTCGAGCGCCCGTGTATTTCCAGCAAGTAGAATCACCTCGCCACGCAAGCAAGATTTTCGTTCCTGGAGTCGCGTAATAACTCGACCCGCAGCGAGCACTCCGGCGGGTTCGTTGCCATGAATGCCACCGAGGATGATCAGAGTCGGTCCGGCTTGCGGTCCTCGAATGGAGGCAATCAGGTGGTTTCCAGCCAAGGCGAGTCCGACTCTGGTTTCGACAATCGCGGCCATAACTAGAAGTTCGGTTTTACATCCTCCCGGCTCTCTCTTTTAGAGTTCGCTCGTCACTTTCAGGAACTCCAGTAGCAAACATCACGCCCAAGGCCTTTCCTTAAAATACCGCTCGATATGCACGGCAATTTCAGCTTCGAACCCAAATACCTGCGCAAACTTACCCATTCTCTTGAGCGAACGTCCGCAAAAGGCGCAACGGCAAACACCGAAAAGTTAACCCCTAAGGCAATTGCGGAAGATCCCGTTGGTAAGTATCTTGCGGTACATCTTTTGCGGCTATCACGCCATGGTCGTAACTCATGCCAACATTGTGAGGTTTAGCATTAATAGGGAATGCTACGCGTTATCTGTATGGTCGAATCGACTGAACCAATAATCCTATGCATTGCGAGCTTCTTTAAGGGCAACAAATTCATTCGTGAATGCTGGCGCCAAGATTTACCAACTGTTCTCCTGACCAGAGAGAAGCTGCTCACGGAAGCCTGGGAACGCGATTGTCTGGAGGGCCTGTTCGCAGTGCCAGGAGAAGGAAATGCACAGTCTTACCTGATGGCTGCAACTCAGATAGCTCGTCATCGTCGCATATCGCGCGTGGTTGCACTGGAAGAGTATGACGTGGTCACCGCGGCTTACATTCGCGAACATCTATGCTTGCCTGGAATAGGCAGTACCGCCGCCAAACATTTTCAGGATAAGTTGGCGATGCGTGTTCAAGCGCAAAACCTGGGCATACCTCAACCACCATTCGTCTCTTTGGTGAACTGTCAATCAGTTGGTAGGTTTATGGAGGAGATACAACCACCATGGATGTTAAAGCCTCGCGTTGGTGCATCCTCCATGGGAATTAGGAAATTGCACACACCGGAAGAGGTGTGGCGCGCAATCAGCGAGCTTGACCAGCGCGAAAACTTTCATGAACAGTCACCTTTTTACTTGCTGGAAAAACATGTACCCGGCGACGTCTATCATGTGGATTCGCTGGTTGATGAGGGTGAAATTCTCTTTGCCAACGTCGAACGTTATGGCGCGCCGCCATTTGATATAGCGCATTTTGGCGGGGTTACTACTTCGCACAGCATACCGCACGATTCTGCTGAACGAAACAGTCTAATCATGTTGAATGAGAAGCTGCTGCGCAGTCTCCGTTTTGAACCTGGTGTGACGCATGCTGAATTCATTCACTGCGCCGGGTCACGCCAGCAAGAGATTTCAGCTGGTCCGCAAGCCTCGCAAGATCGGGCCGCAGTTCAGAATAAGGATGACGCCGGATTCTATTTTCTCGAAGTAGCAGCGCGTGTCGGAGGGGCTTACACAGCAGAAACGGTCGAAGCCGCGACAGGTATTGATCTCTGGCGAGAATGGGCGAGAATCGAGCTAGCCTCGCCCGCCCGACCTTATTCCTTGCCTAAAGTTTGCAACCAACATAGTGGCATTGCGGTAGCACTGGCACGTCAGGAACATCCCGACACCTCTCGATACACCGATCCAGAGATCGTTTATCGTGTTCAGAAGCCCTGGCATGTTGGTTTGATAGTGCGCTCCGCTGATTACAGTCGAATCAGGCATTTGCTCAGCGATTACGTACGTAGGTTCAACGAGGATTTCACCGCCTTTTGCCCTGCCGAGGAAACACCCGAGTATTACTTGAGGCATCAATCGGCTTAACATTCTGGGAGCGCAGGCATCCTTGCTTGCTTTAGACACTTCTTTGGCTGCCTCAGCAGGCAAGGATGCCTGCGCTCCCAGGTGAACTAATTGACTATTTATTAAAGATACCGCCTATCTTCGCAGCCGCTTCTCCTGCCTTGCCGGCAAGACCACTGCCGCCACTGACTACATTATCGATCTGTCCAGCTATCGGAGCCGGCAGTTTGTTCTTTAGGAAGTCAATTACAGTGGTGACTGCGGACCGGGCCTGTTCTTCCGAAATCCCGGCCTTTGCCGTTACTTGCTTAATGATTTCATCCATGATTGTCTCCTGGTTTTATTCGCGCCCGGAGAGCACGAATGTAGATTGCCTAGCAGAGTTCATATCCGTCCGCCTCTGCCAGAGTTAAACTTATTTATTGACTTTCAAGGAGATTCTGACATAAAAACGCCCGTTCCTCCAGCAGCATCGCACTAAAGAATGATTGAGAGAGTAGAAATTCAGGTGGGCGGAATTGTGCAGAGCGTTGGCTTTCGGCCCTTCGTCTATTTCCTCGCGCAAAGGCACGCGCTTAAGGGACGCGTTTTAAACAACGAGCGCGGTGTGCTGATTGACGTAGAGGGTGAGGCCGGATCAATCGATCACTTCGTCGAAGAATTGAGGAGCACTGCGCCGCCGCTTTCTCGTATAGAGCTACTGGAGCGGCGGGATCACCTGGAACGGGCCTACTACAACGACTTTCGCGTGGTCCAAAGCGCCGCTGCGGGTCAAAAGCTCATTCCTATCTCTCCGGATGTAGCAGCTTGTCACGATTGCCTTCGTGAGTTGTTTGATCCAGGCAATCGTCGTTTTCACTATCCCTTCATCAACTGCACAAACTGCGGGCCTCGCTTCACTATCATCGAAGACGTCCCTTACGACCGCCCCAAGACCACCATGAGAGATTTTGCGATGTGCGACGCGTGTTGGTCCGAATATGAAAATCCGCTGGATCGCCGGTTTCATGCAGAGCCGACAGCTTGCGCAGAATGTGGCCCTCAGGTTTCTCTGGTGAACGGTGAAAACGCTGCCGCGCCAATCGCATCCGGCGATACGGCAATCGCCGAAACAGTCACATTGCTCACGGCGGGAAAGATTGTCGCCATTAAGGGCATAGGCGGATTTCATCTAGCCTGCGACGCGCTCAATCGGGATGCGGTGACCGCCCTGCGACAGCGCAAGTATCGAGAAGATAAACCGTTTGCATTAATGGCCGCGACGATCGAGGAAGTTCAGAAACATTGTTCAGTCCCTGCGGCTGAAAAGGAGTTACTGATGTCTCCAGCGCGTCCAATCGTGCTGCTGATCCGGAAGACCTCCACTTGGATTGCCGAAGAGGTGGCTCCACGAACGAAGATGCTGGGTTTTATGTTGCCTTATGCCCCCTTGCACTATTTGTTTTTTGAGAACCTGGATCGCCCACTCGTCATGACAAGCGCGAATGTCTCTGACGAGCCGATCTGTTACGAAGACTACGATGCCCGGAAGCGCTTAGCTGGTATAGCTGATTACTTTCTAGTACATAATCGGCGCATTCATATGCGGACCGATGACTCTGTCACGCGCGTGGTTGGCACGATTGGTGACATGCCAAGGAGTGGTAGAGGCGGTCGCAGGTCCCGCATGATGCTGCGGCGCTCACGCGGCTACGCACCTGCGCCAATCAAGACAGGTTTCAGTTTCACGCGGGAAATTCTGGCTTGCGGCGCCGAACTAAAGAATACTTTCTGTCTAACACGTGAAAACTACGCTTTTGTCAGTCATCACATTGGCGACCTGGAAAACCTCGAAACGCTAAAGTCATTTACTGAAGGTATCGAACACTTCAAGCGCTTGTTTTATCTGGAACCGAAGGTGGTCGCATACGACCTGCACCCCGAATATCTATCGACGAAATACGCTCTCTCGCAGGAGGAAATAGAAACCAGGGTCGGCGTGCAGCATCATCACGCGCACATTGCCAGTTGCATGGTCGACAACGAGATTGATGGCGAGGTAATTGGAGTGGCGATGGATGGTTTGGGTTTCGGCGCTGATGGTCGTCTGTGGGGCGGAGAGTTCTTTGTCGCCAACTTTGCCACAGCTGAACGCATCGCTCATCTCGATTACCTGCCAATGCCCGGCGGCACGCAGGCTATCCGAGAGCCGTGGCGCATGGCCGCCGTTTACCTGCAGGAAACCTTTGGCGACGATTTTCTAAAGTTGGCTCTTCAATTCGTTGATGAGCTAGACAAGCAAAAATGGAAGATACTGCGCCGGATGGTGGCAACGGGAGCAAACAGTCCCGCGACTTCCAGCATGGGCCGTTTGTTCGATGCGGTTTCAAGCCTAATGCGCGTGCGCGACTTCACACACTATGAAGGCCAGGCCGCAATCGAACTCGAACAAATAGCCAGTGGAAACTGTGAAGACAGTTATGAATTCGAAGTGTCTCCGGACGGAAGCACTATCCGAACACAAAGAGTGATACGCAGTGTTGTAGAAGACTTGCTTAGTGGCCTTCCTGCTCCGGACATATCCGCAAAGTTTCATCAGAGCGTGGCCAGGCTAATCGCATTGATGGCGATTAAGATCAGGGATGAGCGAAAACTAAATCGCGTGGCGCTGTCAGGGGGAGTCTTTCAAAACGTCTTGCTGCTAAACGCGACGTGCGAACTTCTAAATGCAGCGGCGTTCGAAGTTTTCACGCACAGTTCTGTGCCTGCTAATGATGGTGGGATTTCTCTCGGCCAGGCTGCAGTAGCGAACGCGATAATCAACGCTAGCGGGAAGTGAGGCGTGGCTAAGGAGCGCACTGCCGACTAGAAGGACTTTTTTAGCTTAGTAAGAACCTGGCGGGTATAATTGTCGTAATCGTCAGCAAGAGAATGTTCGGAGAGTCCTATGTTTTGCCCGCGGTGCGGCTCCAGTCAAAGCGAAGAGTTGAAGTTCTGTAAGTCCTGTGGGGCTCATCTCTACGCCATTCGCCAGGTGATGGATTTCCGAGAGACGGACGAGAAAATCAACTGGGGTAAGACCTGGATTGCGGAAATGTTTCTTTCCCATGAGGAGCAGGAAAGACGCAAAGCTGAGATAGAGCGCCAGCGAGGGATCACCCCTGAAGTAAAACGTTATAACGAGATTAAGGCTGGGGTGATCACGAGCAGCCTCGGCGTCGGCCTGGCAATCTTTCTCTATGTTTTCATGCGGGGCATCATACTGAGCGGCAACGTGCCGCCAGATGCCGCAGAGATCATCAGCCGTATCTGGGTTGCCGGAGTCATACCTCTATTTGTCGGTATTGCCCTCATCATAAACGGCCTATTGGTGAGTAAAAGACTTGTCGAAAATGCTCGACAACTACCAGAAAACTACTCGAACGCCTTGCAGGGAGATGCAGCTCCGCGGCCTCTTGCTCCCGCCGATACGACCGAATTTATCCCTTCCACCTTGAGTGTCACGGAACACACTACGAAGCACCTCAGCAGTTCCGGCCAAGACCGATAAGCTCACGCGTGATGGAGTTTCGGCGTTTGTTGGAGGTCAATACTCCCGCTAACTACTGTATCTCTATGGGTAACGGTAAAACCAAAGATGCAAGGAATTCAAAGGTTCATAGCTGAACTAGACCGGCCCTTGCGGATGCTAGTTGGCATTATCTTCGAAGGATTCATTTAAGAGTTTCGCCACCAGATTTTCGATTTGCTGCACAGCCAACTGCAGAGCCTGCTCTACGCTCGGACTCAGCCCTATTCGTGGTTCGTCGTAAACTTCAGGTTGACAGCCCACGAGGAATACCTTGCGGGGAAGAACGTTCAGAGCTTGAGCCAGCAATAGAACTTTCGATGGATCTGCGTAATGCGCGTCTACCAATGATTGGTGAAGATTCATTGGATCAGGATTTTGAAGCGCCGTCAACTGAGGCTCAATCAAGTAAACAGTCCCGGGCTCTTTATCTCGATCCATTGCGTCAGCGATAATCAAGACGTCAACGCCGTCCATCAGATCCTGTACGAGGCCAATACCGGCAATGCCCGCCTCAATGATTCTCACCTCCTTGCCCAGAACCCCGCGACCTCGCAGAGCCTGGGCTACTGCCACACCAAACCCATCGTCCCCTCGTAACAGATTGCCGATACCCGCAATTAATATTCGCATGATTTTATTACCAGAAGGCAGATTAGCGGCTCGCCGGCTCGCCGGTACTCCTTTTAGGAAGCTGACTCTGGTATTATGATGGGCCTGCAGAGTCTCTCTACTTTTTGGTTGAAGCAGTGGCCGGCCCTGAATTCTGGCCGGAACAACTTAAGTTTATGTGTCTCGCTATACCCGGAAAGATCGTGGAGATTATCGATCAAGAGAACTGCATTGCCAGGGTTGATGTCGGCGGCGTCAAACGCAACGTCAATATCGGCATGCTGGATAAAAATGAGGTGGAAGTAGGGGACTACGTTTTGATCCACGTCGGTTTTGCTATGAGTAAAATTGATGAAGCCGAGGCTGAGGAAACCTTGCGGCTGCTGCGCGAACTGGACCAGTACGACGCTGAGTTTGATCAGTTTAAGAATTCTATCAATGGTAATTGACACTGGCTTTTTTTGATTATCAGTGGTTTGAGCCTAACAGTAGATTCACATTGTTACCAATTAAACGGCAAATATGAGTAATTCCCAACAAGATTTCTCGCGCACGTTCTATCCTTTTTTGCACGGCGATCAAAAGCAGCCGCTGGAGCTTGTGGAGGAATTGCGTTTCTCCTTGCTTGAGAAAGTTCGCGAGAGCATCGAAATCAAACGGAAATTCTTTGAAGAGAACAATGACCTAATCCTTCAGACAGCGTTGGCAATCGCAAAATCCTATAACGATGGAAATAAGCTGCTTGTTTGCGGCAATGGCGGGTCGGCAACAGACGCTCAGCACGTTGCGGTCGAGTTCATGCATCCGATCATTGTGGGGCGCAAGGCTCTGCCGGCAATCTGTCTTAATAATGATATGGCAATGATAACAGCCATTGCTAACGATGTGAACTACGAAGACGTCTTCGTGCGGCAGATCATCGCACTGGGACAAGAGAAAGATGTCCTGGTGGGCATCTCAACCAGTGGTAATTCCAGGAATCTGTTGGCAGCCTTTGCAACCGGTCGGCAAATGGGCCTTGTGACTATTGCCTTTGCAGGCAATGACGGAGGTCGAATGGAACAGATGCGCGCCGGTGGCTTGCTTGATTATTGTTTAACGATTCCCACTGAGAGCATCCATCGCATACAGGAGACGCACGTGGCGCTCTATCACATCATGTGGGATATGGTTCATACATTCTTGCAGCATCCGGCGTGGCTCGAAAAACAAGGAGTGGCGGTTTAGGCGGGCGTCGGCTTTTGAAGAAGAGCGATTTTGAAGTATGAAATTCATTGACGAATACCGGCAAGGCGATATCGCCAGAAAGCTTGCCGAGCGGATTACGGTTGAGACAAATCAACCGTTGAAGCTAATGGAGGTTTGCGGCGGTCACACGCATACGATCTTCAAGTACGGTATTGAAGATCTGCTGCCTCGCAATATCGAATTGATTCACGGGCCTGGTTGTCCTGTTTGCGTTATGCCCTTAGGTCGCCTGGACGTGGCTATTTCCATAGCACAAAGAGCGGAAGTCATCTTCACCACCTTTGGCGACGCGATGCGCGTTCCCGGATCGAAAATCAGTCTGTTGGTGGCAAAGGCCGGCGGTGCTGATGTCCGGATGGTTTATTCGCCACTTGATGCGCTCAACATTGCCCGCAAGAATCCAGACAAAGAGGTGGTATTTCTCGGGCTTGGTTTTGAGACCACGGCACCTTCGACGGCGCTGACTGTGTTGCAGGCAGCGAAGGAAAATGTAAAAAACTTCTCGGTATTCTGCAATCACATTATGATTGTGCCGGCTCTGAAAGCTCTCCTCGATTCGCCGGATCTGAAGCTCGATGGCTTTGTCGGTCCCGGTCACGTTAGCACGGTTATTGGCACTAGACCCTATGAGTTTGTGCCGAGAGAGTACGGAAAGCCGCTGGTTGTTTCCGGATTCGAGCCACTGGATATCCTGCAGTCAATCTATATGCTGGTGAGGCAAATCACTGAAGGTCGCGCTGAAGTCGAGAATCAGTATGTGCGCGTCGTTCCGCGCGAAGGAAATCCCCGTGCGCTTGAAGCGATCAATGAAGCATTTGAACCTCGCGATTACTTCGAGTGGCGCGGGCTAGGATCGATTGCCCATAGCGGCCTGAAGCTCAGAAAAAAATACGCTGCCTTCGATGCCGAAATTAAGTTTATGGTGGCGGCTGTGCGGATCGCGGATCCCAAAGCGTGCCAATGTGGTGAGATTCTCAAGGGGGTAAAAAAGCCGTGGGAATGCAAAGTTTTCGGCACCGCTTGCACGCCAGAGACACCCATCGGATCGTGCATGGTTTCATCCGAGGGGGCCTGTGCCGCCTACTACAACTTCGGCAGGCTTTCGAAAATTGCTGAACGTAGCTCCCGTTTATAGATCAATGTCCAATGGATTCACAGCGTCTCCGCTTTTCGAACGCGTCGAACGCGCCCGGCGGCGAAAACACCAATTGCGTGGTGAACAGATTACACTAGCCCATGGCAGTGGCGGCAAGGCCATGCACGAGCTCATTGAGGGATTGTTCCTTGAATACTTGCGAAACCCCATGCTCGAGCTGCTGGAAGATCAGGCTGTTTTTGAAATAGGAAACGGAAGCCAGCCATCACGACTTGCGTTTACCACTGATTCTTACGTCGTTCATCCGATCTTCTTTCCTGGAGGCGACATTGCCAGGCTTGCGATTAACGGCACCGTAAACGACCTCGCAATGAGCGGAGCGCGGCCGCTCTATATTTCAGCAGGCTTCATTATTGAGGAAGGTTTTGAGATAAAGGCGCTTAAGCGGCTGCTCGCTTCAATGCAGGATGCAGCTGCAGCAGCAGGCGTGGAGGTTATCACCGGCGACACCAAAGTCGTCGACAAAGGAAAGGCCGATAAAATATTCATCAATACGTCGGGGATTGGAGTAATTGAGTTGCCGGTACGATTATCGGCCGCAAACGCGAAACCCGGTGACAAGGTAGTGGTCAGTGGCCCACTGGGAGATCACGGCACGACAATCATGATTTCGCGCGGTGACCTTGAATTGGAAACAGAAATTGAAAGCGACACAGCGCCGCTTCATTTGCTGGTGCGCAACATGCTGGATGCAGCGGCTGACCATTCAACTGTTAATGCCGTTCATTGCCTCCGTGATCCTACGCGGGGCGGTCTGGCTACCACGCTGAACGAGATTGCAATGAGTTCGGAAGTGTGCATCGAGATATACGAAGATCGGCTTCCTATTCGCGAGGAAGTGCACGGAGCTTGTGAGATTCTCGGGCTGGATCCGCTTTACGTCGCAAATGAGGGAAAGCTGGTTGCGATCGTCTCGGCGGACGTGGCAGAGGTCTTAGTGGAGCGAATGAAGCAGGATCGCTATGGCGCCGAGGCGTGCATTATAGGCGAAGTCAAGTCGGAACCGCAGGGAATTGTTTCGATGGTGACGAGTTTCGGCGGCACCCGCATAGTCGACATGTTGAGTGGCGAACAGTTGCCCCGCATCTGCTGAGAGCGTCGTTCCTGCTGACCGTTACCTGTGTTTACCTCCTAAAGGCGAATCCACAGGTGCATCAGTGCTGTTATGGCAACCAACTCTGGGAGCACCGGGAAAAGCGCGGCCAGAGCTAAATCCGGGCATCTCCGGGTTGGGAAC
>DATEUF010000048.1:0-6441 GCA_035283325.1 Pyrinomonadaceae bacterium
GCGCTTGCTAGGGAGACCTGGGTCTTATAGAGTCATCGAAGGTAAGCAAATGGGCTTACATCACCCTTCCGCTTAATGGCGCGCAAGAGGTAGAAGGGCGGGCCACAAACGCAATGGTGGCAGGGCGTTTGGCGCCGGTTTCACCGCGATTGTATTTTCGGTGCCGATCCCTTCCCTCTTCCAAAATCCAAAGGCTATCAAGAGCCTGATCAAGGAGAGAGTTATGAATCCCATGTTTATAGTTGCGATACCCCTAGGGTTGGTGATCCTGGGCATGATACTGAACAGCATTGGGCTTTCTTTCGATCATCCTCCAAGTTCAGCGGAGCAAGATCCGGTCAAGAGGCTGACGGCGGAAAGGGAAACTTACCGCAAGTTATTTGATCTACAAAGAAGCCGAATTATAAAAAGGCAGAAAAGGGTCGGCCAGTATAGCTGGCTGCTCATGGCCGCCCTTATCGGTTCCTTCATCTGGCTGTATATGTATACCGTGAACAAGACCGCCCTCTCGACTCAAATTGCCGCGCTTCAGACACTAGCGAGGGAAGAAGGAAAGGAGATGGTTCTCTCGGTCACGCTGAAGGACGGGAGCAATGTCAAATACCTGATCAAAGCACCCCAAGCCGATACCTTGGATGCCGCCACGAAAGAATCAATTTTGAAAGGGAAGGTCTCATCCTGGGATATGGAACAATCAGGTACAGCCTTGAGTATCGGCGAGAGTCCATTGCCTCTCGGCGTCGCGCTGAAAGTGTCCAGCGACCCGAAAATAAAAAAAGACTGAAAGTTAAGCGTCGGCGAAGAAAAAGGGGGCGAAGCTAGCACGGTCATTTCGACCTTTCGGGAATTGCCGAAACGTGGAAGTGTCCCGCCGAGATTGTGTTTCCCTGAACATGGAACCTTGAACTTTGAGCGGCCGCGAGGCCTTCAACGGCTGGAACCGCTCGGTGCATTCGCGTTCCTCCCTGAAGACAGATTGATCGGTGTCAAGAAAGAAACCGGCGAATTGAAAGGTATCTTTGTAAGCATGGTCCGAACTCTCGCCGCCAACGAAAACTGCCCCCGTTCTCGCTAACGAAAACGGGTCCAGTGGCTGCTGCAGGATTTTCGGAACGACTTTCAGCGAAGGTTTAGGACAAGGTTTAGGACGTGGCAGTCAGGGGCGGCTTGGGTGCTCGGGCGGGCAGCTTGTAGGCGGGATCGCGCAGGTTGACTCCCTCCACTGGGAAGACGTGGCACTTTTGAAGCAGGCGGGTTAAGAGCGCCGCGGTCAGCGCTTTGTCTCCCAGAAAGCTACCCCACTCCTCGAAGCCTAAGTTTAATGCTGAGTCCATTTTTATGCGGAGAGAAGGGCTGTTGGAACAGACGATAACGCAATCGTTTCAGGCAGGACCGGCCGTCTTGCCGACTTGAACACTCCGCATAATCGTGACGTCTTTCGGGTGATCCCAATTACCTATCGAAGGAGGACGTCATGCTTGCAAATTTTTTCGAATCCCCCGTACGCATTCGGGAACTCTGCGGCGGCCCTTTTGGACCGTCGCTGGAGGGTTTTGCTCAGCAGTTGTGCCGAGCAGGCTATGCAAAAATAACTGCTCGCAGGCACATTCGAGCAGCGGAACATTTCATTTATTGGACAGATCGGAAAGACATCGCAGTCGCCACTTTGAATCAGTCATCGGTCGACCGCTTCGGGCGCCATCTGCATCGGTGCCGATGCCCGGGCTACGGCCACACTCCGCTGATACATCTACAGAATGGTGCGCGCCTGTTCTTGGCATACCTCAGGGATGGCGGCGTCGCTACAGCATCAGTGGCCAGGCAAACAACTCAAGAGTCGGTCCTGCTTACCGCATTTCGTCAGTGGATGCGTCAACAACGAGGGACCTGTGATGCCACGCTGTACAACTACAGCCTCTCGATTCGGGAGTTGCTCAAAACGGTTGAAGACGATCCGCGTGCGTTTGATGCTGAGAACCTACGGAGGTTTGTGCTGGAGAGAAGTCAACAGTCGGGGTGGGCTGCGGCAAAACACTGCACCACCGCTCTTCGCATGTTCCTTCGCTTTCTCATCGTCGAAGGCAAGTGTGCCACTGGCCTGGATGCAGCCATCCCCGTCCTAGCGCACTGGCGGCTTTCCTCTCTGCCACGGTACCTGCAATCGGAAGAAGTGGAACGGATCATCACTGCCCGTGATCCGAGCTCGCCGGTCGGCAGGCGGGATCGTGCGATTCTACTTCTTCTCGCGCGCCTGGGACTTCGGGCGGGCGATATCGTCCAGCTTCGTTTGGGCGACATCGATTGGAAAGAAGCCGGAATTCATGTCTCTGGAAAAGGACATCATCAGACTCGGCTACCGCTGACCCAAGAGGTGGGTAATGCGGTCGCGGCCTACCTGCAAAACGGTCGCCCTCGGACCGACACCGATACACTATTCATCCGATCCCGCGCTCCTTTCCATGGCTTCGCTTCCCATTGTGCCGTCTCGGTCATTGTCGCTCGGGCAATGCGCCGCTCCGGCGTGACTTGCCCCAGCCGAGGTTCAGCTCATGTGCTTCGTCATTCCGTGGCAACCTCCATGTTGCGGCAAGGAGCATCGCTGCAGGATATCGCCGCCATCCTTCGGCACCGTTCCATTGAGACCACGCAGATCTACGCCAAAGTAGACGTGACGACGTTGCGGCAGATTGCTCAAGCCTGGCCGGAGGTGCAACCATGTTAGTTCAAGCTGTGGAGTCGTATCTAGCGGTGCGTCGGGCTTGCGGATTCGGGCTTAAATCCCAGGGCAATCTCTTAGAAAATTTCGCCGCCTTCTCAGACGCGAGACGTAAACACCGCGTTTGTTCTGAAACCGCGGTCGAGTGGGCCGGCTTGGCACGATCGGTTCATCAGCGCGCCCACCGGCTTAGTCAAGTGATTCGATTCACCCGGTACGTTCGGGCCGAGGACCCATGCCATGAACTGCCACCGCCTGTCTTTGGTAGCCAGAACCGGCCGCGACCCATCCCTTACATCTTTTCCCCGGACAACATCCAGCGTCTCGTGCAAGCGGCGTCCCAGTCGGGTTACCGTTCGTTGCGGCGACAGACCTACAGCACGCTCTTCGCTCTGCTGGCATGCACGGGCCTTCGTGTGTCCGAAGCAATCAACCTGCGGTTTGAGGACATTACCCCCGATGGTCTGGTGATTCGATGTTCCAAATTCCGCAAAAGTCGCCTCGTACCTCTGCACGAAACTGCACAAGCTGGACTGGAGCGTTATCTCCAGCGGCGCCGGCCCTATGCCCCGTTCGATGACCACGTGTTCGTTTCGTTGCGAAGAAAACGGTTGCTTCTAGCCGATGTGGAGGCCGCTTTCCGCACCTCGGTCGATAAGATTGGGCTGCATCGCACACCGGGATTGCCTCGACCCACGCCTCATTCGCTGCGCCACACCTTCGCTGTGCGAGCCCTGGAATCCTGCCCGGATGGCCGTGATCGCATCACGAAACATATGTTGGCACTGTCGACTTATCTCGGTCACGCCAAGGTTTGCAATACTTACTGGTATCTGGAAGCAACGCCAGAGCTGATGAGAAACATCGCAGAACGTTGCGAAAGCTTCCTCACGGGAGGGCAATCATGACTCCGATCGCACCGCACATTACCGCTTTTCTCCAGCAACGTTTGCTCATCGAGTGCCGCGCCAGCGAGAACACCTGTGACTCTTACGCGTACGCCTTCAGGCTACTCTTTGAATACGCCAGTGATTGTCTGAAGGTCACGCCGTCGCAATTGCATCTGGAGCAGCTCGACGCCTCGCTGATTGTCAACTTCCTCAGTCACCTGGAAACAGGGCGCGGGAATGGGCCAAACTCTAGAAACATCCGCCTGGCCGCCATCAAATCGTTCATGCACTTTATGGAATATCGCGTACCGACGGCCTTGGAACAGATCCGGCGCATTCTGGCGATTCCCGCAAAGAAAACCGATACGCGCCTTGTCAGGCACCTCACAGTTGAAGAGCTACAGTCCATCCTAGATGCCCCTGAACCCACCAATCGCCAGGGCATCCGGGATCGCGCGATGCTTCACCTCTGCTTCGCCGCAGCCTTGCGCGTCTCTGAACTCATCGGACTACGGCTCGATGACCTCAAACTTCAACCGCAGGCCAGCGTTTTCGTGCACGGTAAAGGCAGAAGGGAACGTTGCCTGCCCTTATGGAAGCAAACGACATCGGCGCTGCGAGCGTGGCTGGCGGTTAAGGGCACGGTCTTGGCGCCGGAACTGTTCGTGAACGCTCGTGGCGAACCCATGACCCGTTCCGGTTTCGAATACATTCTACGCAAGCACGCCCAAACAGCCGCAAAGCGTTGTCCTTCGCTGTCAACGCATCGCGTTTCGCCGCATGTGCTGCGACATACCTGCGCACTCACGGTTCTGCAGGCCACCAAAGATCTCCGAAAGGTCTCTCTCTGGCTTGGACACGCGAACATGCAAACGACTGAAATCTACACACGCGCCGATCCTTCGGTGAAGCTGGAAGCCCTCGAATCTGTTATCGCCCCGAAACTGCGATCCGGACGTTTTAAGGCAACCGACAAACTGATCGCCTCGCTGCAGACCGGCTTTTTTATGCGGAGCGCAAAAACAGTAACATGACCTACTCGCGGAGTCTGCAAAAGCGGACTCAGCATAAAAATGGACTCAGCATTAAACTTATTATGCGGTGCACCGCATAATAAGTTGGTTGTGACAATCGTGCTCTTGCGACTGGCGCGATTGTCGATGAGGCGGAAGAGCTGGTTGATCTGAGGCGTAGTGCGCGCCTGGACATAGCCGAACTCATCCACGAGCAAAAGCTCCACGCTCGATAGCCGTTTGATGAGCCTCTTGGTCGAGCGGTCGGCTTGGCTGTGCTCGAAGTCGTCGAATAGGTTTTGCGCCGTGATGGCGCGGGCAGTCCGCCCAGCGTAGAGGGCCTTGAGCAGGATGGCTGAAGCCAAGCCGCTTTTGCCTACCCCGGGTTTTCCCACCAACACCACCGACTCGCCGCGCTCCAGGAAGTCCAACTCGGCTAATTCCTCGATGGCCTTGCGCTGGCGCGCCAGGGTCTTCTGGATATGCCAGGGAAAGCTCTCCAGGGTCCAGTAGTCGGTAAGCCCGCACTGCTTAAGACGGTTGGCGATAGTGCGCCGCCGCTTGTCCGCCAGCTCGCGGCTCAAGAGATCTTGCAGGAACTGGCTGTAGCTTGGCTTACTGCGCTGGGCCTGGCGCAGAAGATCCTCGATCGCTTCTCGTGCGTAGCGAAGCTTCAGCGCATCGCAGAGCTGATGCAATTCAGCAAGCATCGTCTTTTTCCTTCTCGTCTTCTTTTTCCTGATCGGGCTCGTAAAGCTTTAAGTCCGGCTCGGGCGTCACCGCTCCCTGGCGGTACTGCGGCCAGTCCTGGTAGTCCTCGGCTCTGAGCTCAAGCGGCAGCCGGTATTCGCGTTGCGCGATGTCTTGGAGCAAGATGGTCTCGATGCGCCTGACATCGAACAGGCGGTGCTCCGCCGCCCGCGCCACGGCGCGCTCGAGCGCTTGGGCATCGTACTGGCACAAAAGCCGGTAGAGCTTCTTTACGCTCCACACGTAGCGGGAGCCGCGCTCGGCTTTGAGCGCCGCGAGATACTTTCCCAGGGTCGAGCCCGCCTCCTTAAGCCTTGTCTCCTCTGGCAGCCAAGCCTGCCTTTGCCTTCGCGCCATGGGGTTGGGCGCCGGCTCCGCCGCCGGGCTCCCCTCCACCTTCTTTTTGTGCGCGGCCAGTTCCTTGTGGCCATCGAAAAGGCGCACCTGGTCCTTGCTCTCGCGCACTAACACGGTCTTTCCGATGTAGGCTGCCGGCGCCGCGTACTTCATCCGCTCCACGCTTACGCACCCGTAGGCGTCCACCACCCGCTGAAACATCCGGTAGACTTCCGGAACGTAGAGCGGCAAGCAAACCAAATGCGGTTTTTCCGCCGCGAACAGCTCGATGGGGCTCGCCTTTAACTCTCTAAGCTGGCGGCGGTTTGCCTTCTCCAACCACTCAAGCGCCTGGCGGTTTAAGTCCTCGTCATCCTTAGAACACCCGTCCGACCAGAAAGTTGTGCTCGATATAGTGAAAGGGCCTTTCGATTTTGCCCGAGCGCTCTTTGTGTCCCAACTCGTGCGCCAGAAACTTAAAGCCGAAACGTTTTTCGAAGGCCTCCACCTCCGGCGCTACCTCAGCCAGGTGCCCCGTCCCACAGGCGATCGCAATCGAGGTATTGTCGATCACACAGCGCCGACAGCACCCGCCAAAATATTGAAACGCATCGGTGAGAAACACCTTCATGTGAAAGCGCTGAAAGCGCGGGTAGAACTGAACGTAGAGCATGCGCGAATACCCAAGCACGAGACTCGCGCACTGCCGCTTGACCTTGTTTCCTCCGATCACCAC
>DATEUF010000049.1:0-21635 GCA_035283325.1 Pyrinomonadaceae bacterium
CCCGCCGATAATGTTGATTAGCAATACCACCAAAGCCAACACAAGCAGCAGATGAATAAACCCACCAATGGTGTAGCTGCTAACCACGCCAAGTAACCAAAGAACCAAAAGGATCACAAAGATAGTCCACAACATACGCTCACTCCTCTCTCCCGTTAAATGGGTCCTCCAGACGAATGCCGGCGTCCGAGCCGATTGGGGAGTTGGCAATGAGCATGCCACCCCCGGATACCTCGGGTCGACAGGGGTGAACCCACTTTCTAACAGAGAGTTAAAGTACCATAGTGGCATCTATACGCGAGTTAAATATAGTTTCACAGAACTGTCTCGTATCGAAACGGGGCATCTCGCGCCGAGCGTCGTGTTCCAATTCCTAACATTAACAAGCTAGTGAGCAAGAGCCTCGGGATGTTCTGCTACTTCTTTAACTGCGCTGCTCCGACCGCGCTTTGTTACCAGTCCCACGCCAGCGAAAATCAGCAGCGAGGCGATGAGTGTTCTGGAGTTCCACTTCTCACCTAACACAAGTGGAGCAATACTGAAGGCGATCAGCGGTTGCAGGTAGATGTAGGTAGCGACCGTGCTGGGTCTGACTTTAGTGAGTGCCCAGGCGTTTAGGTAATAGGCCCCGACTGTCGGCACAACTACGATGTAGACGAGAGAAAGCCATACAATCAAGCCAGCGCTCTCGAGGCGTTCCCGATCTAATGTCAGTCCACCAACCGGCAACGTCACAATCGCGCCAATCAGAAACATCAAGGTAATGACGTTTAAAGCGCCGTAGCGCCGAAAGAGGCCTCCCGAGATGGCGATGTAGGCTCCATAGGAGAGGGAATTAGCAACTATAAGCACGTTTCCCATAGTCGTCTCTGAAGAGAAGGTCGCGCGCAAAGGATCAACCAGATAGATGACGCCAGCCGCCGCTAGTAGGATGCCGGCGACGCGCCGCAGCGAAGGGCGATCGTGCCCAAGGGCTATGCTGATCACGAGCGTGAAAACAGGAATGGTTGTGCCGAGCAAGGTCGCATTGATGACCGTTGTCAGCGACAAACCTTTGACGAAGAGGAATTGATTCAAGATGACGCCGAGCAAGCTGCACAAAACCAGCCAGGCGAGATCCCTTTTCGACAATTTGCCAAGGCGGCCCAACCTTCGCCGCAGAATCGCAAAAGCCACAGCGGCACCGGTGACGCGAAAGGCAACGAGACCAGTGCTGGGGATCGAACGCAGTACAATCTTCCCAACGACGGGCCAGGTACCAAAGAATAGCTGCACCAGGATAAGTGCGACGTGAGGAGCCGAGGAGTGGTGTTTGTAGCGGGAGAACAATTGCACGATTGAATTAAGAGCGGTACTGGGCCAGGTTATCGCTCAGGGCGCTGTGCCGCAAGTAACAACTCCAATTCGGCAATTGCCTCCAGGTCCTTGGGGCGACCCGCCGCCCGCTTGACTTGAATGAGGCGTTCCAAACTGAGGCATAAACAAGACGTACCGAATAACTTTAACTCGAGGCAATCGGGTAACAGATCTGCAAACCCGCCGCCTCCGATAAGCTCGCCAAACAGGTCGATTGCTCCTATTGAGGTTATGAGAGTGAAATTCAACCCGTTTATGATCGTGCGCTCGGTCCATTGAAACGGTAAACCTGGCACTGCACCACGCGGGTATGGTTGATAAGGGCGTAGCGCACTCACAAGGCGCGCAACATTCTCACTACTGCGTGCGTAAACAATGTCCAGATCTTCCGTGAGCCGAGCGGAACCATGGGCTGTGGCAGCGGCGCCGCCGACGATAATGAATTCGACATTGCTCTCAGTGAGCAGGCGAATCAGCGCCTCATAGTCGGTCATCTCTTAACCGTTTCTTGTCCGCACGCCGCAGCTCTTCGGCGAACCGCTGCAGCGCCATCAATTTCTTGAATCTCTCTTCCACAGTTAGACGGAGATTCTCGAGATTCAGGCTGAAGTCTATGTCTTTCTTATAAACTTCAACGACCGGATCGGGCTCCAGTGAAGCTGGCAGTTTAGTCATCGTCAGACGACCAGATACAGCGGGTTTTCCAAATATTTCTTCAATGTCTGTAGAAACTTCGCGCCCGTCGCGCCATCGATAACGCGATGGTCACAGGACATTGTTACCCGCATCATTTGTCGGACCAGGATCTCATTGTCTCGAACCACCGGCTTCGCCGACATCGCTCCAACAGCGAGTATGGCCCCTTCAGGTGGATTAATGATCGCAGTGAATTCCTCGATACCAAACATGCCAAGATTGCTGATTGAAAAGCTAGCGCCTGTATACTCTTCCGGCCTCAATTTCCGGTTGCGCGCTCGTTCGGCCAGGTCACGCACTTCTCTGGCAATCTGGCTCAATGATTTCTGCTCAGCCGAACGGACCACCGGAGTTGTTAGCCCATCCTCGATCGCCACCGCTACGCCGATGTCGGCATGATTGTAGTATCTAACTGCTTTGTCCTGGTACGACGCATTTACTTGCGGATGTTGTAACAATGCCGCGGCCGAAATCTTGATAATGATGTCGTTAATGCTGATCTTTAGTTCTGGATCCAGCGAGTTAATATTGCGCCGCATCTCGGCAGCACGATCCATCTCGATTTCGGATGTTAAAAAGAAATGCGGCACGGGGCCAAGGGATGTAACCAACCGGCGAGCAATCGTTCGCCGCATCTCACTGGCCGGCTCATCACGATAGGCCGATGCAGCGGCCGTTACAGGCGCGTAAGCGGGCGAAGGCTCCACTGCGCGTAAATGGCGAGCCGGTGACTCTGGAGATACGGCCTTTGGCTGGCTAAGTGCTGACTCGATATCCCTCTTGATGATACGGCCGCCGGGTCCACTACCGTTCAGGGAGCGCAGGTCGATGCCAGCCTCCGCCGCCATCCGAGCCGCGAGCGGAGAAACGATAAGTCGTCCTGTAGATTCGGGTTGCTTTGTAACTGCAGGCTTGCCACCATTGCCCGCTGCCGGTTGCTGGCCTTGCGGAGCTGCTTCTGCCTTCTGTGCGGCGGGTTCTGCTTTAGCCTGCGGCTGCTGCTGGCCTAATAAGCCGGAAATATCTTCCTCAGCCTGGCCAATGATGGCAATCGGCTGGCCCAGAGGAGCTGATTCGCCCTCTTTGATCAGGATCTTGCGCAGTACCCCAGTCGTCAGAGCCTGCATCTCCATCGTGGCTTTGTCCGTGTCGATTTCAGCGAGTGGCTCCCCCATTGCAACCGTTTCGCCTTCTTTCTTGAGCCACCGTGAAAGCTGCCCTTCCTCCATAGTAGGAGACAGTTTAGGCATGACTACTTGAGTTGCCATTTTCCGATTCTTCCTAATTGTGTGCTTCAGTCGAGATACGCTACTTCGCGCACTGCGGCGACGACTTGCTCGACGCCGGGGATCGCGAGATTCTCTAACTTTTTAGCGTAAGGCATGGGGACATCCGCGCCCGAAACGCGCTTAACCGGAGCATCAAGATAATCGAATGCCCTCTCCATTATTTCCGTGCTGATTTCCGCAGCAACGCCGCAAAACGGATGAGTCTCCTCGGCGACCACCACTCGATTCGTCTTTTTTACTGACTCGACGATCGTCCCTATATCAAGGGGACGAATAGTGCGTGGGTCAACCACTTCACAACTGACACCCTGGCTGGCGAGCACGTCGGCTGCCTTTAAGGCCACGGGGACCATGAGCGATCTCGCGACAATGGTGACGTCGGTACCCTCTCTCTTGATGTCGGCAACGCCCAACGGAATTGTGAAATCTTCCCCTTCCGGTACTTCACCTTTGTTACCGTACATCCGTTCCTGCTCAATGAAGATCACGGGGTCGTCATCACGAATCGATGACTTCAACAGCCCCTTCGCATCAGCTGGAGTCGAGGGCATCACCACCTTGAGCCCGGGAAAGTATGCAAACCAGGATTCGAGCGCTTGTGAGTGTTGGGAGGAAACCTGAAACGCCGAACCGCCCGGCCCTCGAAAAACAATGGGAATCTTGAATTGTCCTCCTGACATATAGAGCATTTTTGCCGCCGAGTTGATAATCTGGTCTGTGGCCAGGATCGAGAAGTTGAATGTCATAAACTCGATAATCGGTCGCAGACCGACCATCGCCGCACCCACGCCCAGCCCCGCGAAACCAAGCTCCGTTATCGGTGTGTCTATGACCCGTTTGCTTCCCAATTCCTGGAGCAAGCCTTTGGTCACCTTGTAAGCGCCCTGGTAAGCGGCAACTTCCTCACCCATCAGGAAGACGTTCTCATCCCTAAGCATCTCCTCCCGGATCGCTTGATTCAGTGCTTCGCGTATTGTGATGACGGCCAATTGAGACTTTACCTTTAGTTCTCTTCTGGTGCGGTGGTTATTGGATTTGCATAAACGTCATAGTACAAATGCTCGGCAGGCGGTTCCGGACTCTCTTCGGCAAAGCGTAGGGCCTTCTCAACCTCTGCGCGTACACGTTCATCGATCTCCCCCAAACCAGCATCATCGATTATCTTCTTTTCCTTCAGACTCGCCGAAAAGAGTTTGATGGGATCGCGTTCCTGGTAGCGTTCGATCTCGGCGCGTGTGCGGTAATTTCCGGGATCCGACATGGAGTGGCCCATAAAGCGATAGGTTCGCACCTCAAGCAACGTGGGGAGAAAGTCGCGGCGCGCGCGCTCTACGGCTCGTTCAGTCGCTTCGCGCACGGCCAGTACATCCATACCATCAACGAATTCGGCGGCAATCTCATAAGCGCAAGCTTTTTGGGCTACATCCTTGAGAGACATTGCCCGTTCCTGCGATGTACCCATGCCATACTGATTGTTTTCGCAGATATAGATGCAGGGAAGTTTCCAGAGTTGAGCCATGTTCAGTGATTCATGAAACACTCCCTGGTTAACCGCAGCCTCTCCAAAGAAGCACAACGCAACTCGATCAGTGCCTTTATATTTGGCTGCAAAAGCGACACCTGTCGCCAGCGGGATTTGACCTCCAACGATTGCATGACCGCCGAGAAAGTTAAGTTCCTTATCGAACAAGTGCATGGAACCGCCTTTACCATGCGAACAACCACCTACTCGACCGAACAATTCGGCCATGACCGATTCTGGAGACATGCCCTTGGCGATAGCATGTCCGTGTTCACGGTAGCTGGTAAGCACGTAATCATCTTTGCGGATTGCCGAGATCGCTCCGACAGCAACGGCCTCTTGACCAATATATAGATGGCAGAAGCCACCAATCTTGCCCAGACTATAGGCCTCGGCTGACTTCTCCTCAAAGCGTCGAATAAGAAGCATCTGGTAATAAAGTTTGAGGAGAGTGTCGCGATCGAACCCTTCGACACGAGTTTTCTGCTGCTGCTTAATAGTCTTGCGGTCTTTGTCGAGGCCTGACTCGAAGGTCGCCACCGACGCTTCCTCCATCACGCCCGTAGCGCTTTGCTCTTCTGCTCGAGCGCGTGAAGGTGATTCCGCTGTTTGTTTACTCATGTGCAGTCGATATCCAGGTAATGATAGACCTCAGTCAGTAACATCATGACGGTTGGAACCTCGAATTATACGCGAGTTTGGCAGGGCCACGCAAAAAGAGGTCATCCGGGCTGAGATTGGTGAAAGTGTGGCATGGTTTAGGGTTAACGCAACCATCACCAATGCGTCTACGGCTTAGATCAGCGCTGGTAGCGGGCAAACAAAAAGCGTACACCGCTCTGGCGTACGCACTTTAGGAAATATGAGGACCGAGCTGGTTATCTGAGGCTCTCAATTGCGGTGACGGGAGTATTTGCCATTGTTATTACGGCTTTGCGTGAATGCTTTTCACGCTGCATGTTGCGCGCGGCGGCTGTAAGCAACTCCTCGGTTGTTCCGCCCTCATCGGGAAAGCAAGCAATCCCCATACTTACACCCAGGGTCACGGTTTTGCCCGTGCGAACCGGAAATTTCTGCGACTCGACGGAGTGACGTATTCGCTCTCCGACTGATCCAGCCATACTGCTTGAAGCCATCGGCATGATGGCCACGAATTCATCGCCGGCGTAGCGCGTTAAGATATCCATTTGCCGCAGTTCCTTACGAATCACACTGGCCACGCTCGCGAGCACGCGATCCCCTATGGCATGCCCATACTGATCATTGACGCCCTTGAAGTCATCAATGTCCATACTAATGACCGCTAGCGACTCGCGGCCCATGCGCTGACACTCAGCCAACCTCTGTTCAAGCATCATATAAAACCCGCGCGCGTTGGGCAGGTCTGTTAAGGGGTCGGTGAGCGCACTCTCCTTCGTTTTTTCAAAAGTAAGGGCATTATTGAGTGCGCTGGAGGCATGTTGCGCTACCGACTCGAGCAGGCGCACGTGTTCGGTGGTATAGGAAGTACGACTCTTCGCATAGAGAGTAATGGCCCCAAAAGCGCCGTCTTCTCTAAGCAGCGGTGAAACCAGGACGCCTCGATATTGTGTAGAAACATCTTCGGGAATGCCGACCAGGTCAAGCTCGGGGGAGGCATTACACATCGAACGAGCGTTAGCAATCACCCAACCCGTGATTCCGTCCCCAACGTTCATTCTACGGCGCAAAAACAGATCGTGGTGCTCTCCCGCCACATGCACAGCGGTCGCTTTGCCTGATTTCTCATCGACCACAAAAATGATGCAAGTGTCGAAAGGAACTATGGCCCGAAGCTTATTGGCAACGAGCGTGACAGTATCATTGAGATTCAAAGATGAACCGATGGTTTGGGCAATCTCATGTAATGCGAAGACTTCCCGTTGGGCCTCGGTAATGGATCTAAAGCCCGCTGAATCATCCGGGGTGCCAAGCACATCGGCAGCCAGACCAGCATCAGGTCTCGTCTTTGTTTGATAATCCACATCAAGGGTTTCGGAAGCGACTTGCTCCTGGATATCTTCCGAATCTATGAGCCGGTCAAACTCCTCAACATGTTCGATGAACTTCTCCACGACGCGTGGATCAAAAGCACTGCCAGCCATCCCTCGCAACAGGCTAAGCGAATCTTCGCGTTTCATGCCCTTGCGGTAAGGACGATCGCAACGAGTCGCATCATAGAAGTCGACAACAGATATGATTCGCGCAACTAGCGGGATGCTTTCGCCGCGCAGCCCTTTTGGGTAACCGCTGCCGTCCCACTTTTCGTGGTGATAGCGAACAATGTCTTCGACCGGGTAAGGAAAGTTTACCCGCCTGAGAATGTCGCCTCCCACCGTAGGGTGGATCTTCATCTTGGCGAATTCAGCTTCAGTAAGTTTGCCTGGCTTATTAAGTATGTACTCCGGCACGGCCAGCTTGCCGATGTCATGCAGAAGGGCTCCGGCAAAGAGTGCTTGGAGTTCGCACCCGCTTACCTTGAAGAGCCGGCCCATTTCCGAAGCGTAGATCTGCGTGCGACGGACGTGCCCGTGCGTTGTTTGATCCTTTGCGTCGATGGCGATCGCGAGCGACTCGATGGTATTCATGTGAATCCGGGCCATCTCCTCAACATGCCGTCGCTGTTCGGCCTCGGCAATACGCACGTCATTCAAACTCTTTTCATTGAAGCGATATAACAGATGAACGAGGCCGGTGATCAGTAGGCCCAGGAGTACGTAAGACACGCCGCCGCCGCGAATTGCCGAGAAGAAAAGGACCGCCGATGCAGCTCCGGCTACCTGTGTTGTCAATGTCCAGACGACGCTCTCCTGTGAGGGCAAGAGATCGAGCTTGCCGGCATCGAGGCTGAGAAAAGAAGAAGTGGCCAGCGTGCTTAAGAAGTATTGGAGCACCGCCAAGGTGCAGATGGGTACGAGAAATATGTTAACAGGAAGGCCGTTTTCCAAGCTGATGTTTGCATTGCCTGCAAAGAAGTCGACCAGTACGCCATAACAGGACGCGGCGATGAACGTCGAGATGATCGCTATGGCCGTAGTAAAGACGAGCTCTCTCCGGTTGGTGAGTCCATAAGTTGAAACAAAACCTACAATCGCAGCCAGCAGCGTGGCCGGACCTGCAGTGTCGGCCGGTGGAACTGCATACAAAATCACGGAAAGAAAGATGAAAGCATCGGCGACAGACTTGCGGCTCTGGCTGATTCCATCGGTACTGGTAATCGACACTGTAAAGCGGCTGGCCGCCAAAGTCAGAACTAGCAGGACTAGCCACGACAAGGATCCTGCCCTGGTCAAGAAAGGCAGTTTGATTGTGGAGACCAGTGCGCCGAACATAAGCAGTAGGCTCACAGCAGAAATGCCGCCTAAGACAGCCGCGCTCTTCCAGTTGCGTTGTTCTATCTGGGGTTGAATATTCCGCTCCCGGATCTGGGGGAAAATTGGGCTTTGGATTAGCTAATGCGAGAAACCGCTGGTTTGCCAAACGCCAACAGTGTTTGACACGGAAGCAAATATAGCCGCGTGCTCTGGCCGGAGTCAAGAAATTCCTCAAAACTCAAGACAGGTGAGTCCCGGCAGATGGCTAAAGTTAAGAAGGGCTGGCTATCGACGCTCGTGATAGTTGTTTTCGAAGCGCACTGGGCTCTGTCACGGGCTCTTTACAGGCATAATGCTCGCAGACATATGCGGTCGCTTTTCCGTCTATTTGGCGTCGTCCGCGGACCAGAGGAACGGTCGTGGCGGCCGTCTCGTCTCCAGGGGAAGCCTGGGCGACCACCTTGTTAGGGAGGTAGTGCCGCCAAATCTCACCCACCAGGATGTCAGTTTCTTTCCCATGCCGTTCACCGATCACGGCGATCTCCCTGGGTGCGTTCAAGTAGAAGTCTAGTGCACAGAGTGTGCGACCAAAAGCCGATGGGAAACGGCGAGCAGTTGGAGCTATTAGTCGAAGCATGGTGGCCGCGCGTTCGCGATACTCTTCGTTACCGGTCAGAATGGCCAGACGTAACAAGACATCCAGCGCCACAGAATTTCCTGAGGGAGTGGCATTGTCGAAATAATCCTTGGAGCGCACGATCAGCTTTTCATGACTCGCTCCTGTGAAAAAGAAGCCACCCGCCTCACTATCCCAAAACTCAGTAATCATCAGATCTGTTAAGCTGACCGCTTCCAATAGCCACTCCAGCTCACCGGTAGTCTGATAGAGAGCTAAGAGGCCGTCGGCATAGAATGCGTAGTCTTCCAGGTAGGCGTTGAGTTTGGCGCTGCCGTTGCCAAACGTCCTCAGTAGGGAACCACCGTGGCGCATCTTATCGAGTACGAATCTGGCATTGCGCCTGGCGGCTTCCAGGTATTCTGCACGTTCCAGAATCGCTGCGGCTTCTGCAAAACTCGCGAGCATTAAGCCATTCCAGCCGCTTAGAATCTTGTTATCCAGACCAGGTTTGACGCGCGACTCGCGTGCGCGAAACAGCTTCTGGCGGCCCCGCTCCAGGCTGTTTAGAAGAAGGTCTATGGAGACGTCCTGGGCCGCGGCAACTTCTTCTTGCGATCGGGTAATATTGAGGATGTTCCGTCCTTCGAAGTTGCCCTCGCGTGTTACGTTGTAATAAGCGCAGAACAGCGGTGCATCAATCTCACCCAGTTCTTGCTCGATCTCCTCTGCCGTCCAGACGAAGAACTTTCCTTCTTCTCCTTCGGAGTCGGCGTCTTGAGTCGAATAGAAGCCGCCGTTAGCGTCAGTCATTTCACGAAGGACGTAATCAAGGATCCCCTGCGCAATGCTACGGGCAAACGGTTCGTGAGTAAGCTGAAAGTAGTGAAGATACAGTCGCGACAGCAGAGCATTGTCGTAGAGCATCTTCTCAAAATGAGGAACGAGCCATTTCGCATCAGTCGAGTAGCGATGAAAGCCACCGCCCAGTTGGTCATAGATTCCGCCCAGCGCCATCTTGCGGCAAGTGTTAGCGACAACTTCAAGAGCCTGCGATTTTTCGGTTCGGTGATAGGTGTGCATCAAGAACTCAAGGGTCATTGCCGGGGGAAACTTCGGCGCGCCACCAAAGCCTCCGGAAACGGGGTCGTAATTGCGAATAATCCCCTGATAAGCGGCATCAAGAAAGTCGGGGGTCAGAGTTTCCGTATCGCCGGTCGCTGACAGACGTTGCAACTCGCTCACGATAGAAGCGGCCGTCTCCGCAACATCCTGTGAGCGTTCGCTATAAGCCTGAGCGACGCTTGACAGAACACGCGGGAAGCCGGGCATGTTGTAGCGATCTTCTGGTGGAAAATAGGTGCCGCCGTAGAAGGGAGCTCCCTCCGGTGTTAAAAACACGGTCATGGGCCAGCCACCATGATGCGTCAACATCTGCACTGCGTTCATGTAGATCTGATCCAGATCCGGTCGCTCTTCGCGATCTACTTTGATGTTGATGAAATTCTCATTCATCAGTTTTGCGATCTCCGGGTTCTCAAACGACTCGTGCGCCATAACGTGGCACCAGTGGCACGCGGAGTACCCGATACTTAAAAGGATGGGCTTCTGGTCACGGCGAGCACGCTCCAGCGCCTCCTCGCCCCATGGGTACCAATCCACTGGATTGTGCGCATGTTGCAGCAGGTAAGGGCTCGTTTCATTGACTAAGCGGTTAGTGTAGTTATGCTGAGACATAGCTGGTTATTCAACCGAACCCTCAAAAACTTTTAAGTAAAAATTTCGTGGCTATAGATTCCCTCTGGCATTATTCTGCCCGTAAAAAGCAGCAATTGCGCTGGCGAGGGCAGGAATAGTGTATTGCGCTGGCTCTATTGTTACAGTAAGACCAAATTCACTAGCAGTTCTAGCAGTAACCTCACCGATGCAGGCGACAGTTACTCCAGAAAGCAACTCACTCAAATCTCGGGTGTCAAATAGTTGGGCAAGATTTCGAACCGTAGATGAGCTGGTGAAGGCAATGCAGTCAGCGCCACCCGCGACCAGAGTGCCAAGCCGGTGCCTGTCAACGTCTGCGGGAATTACCGTCCGATAGGCCGGCACTACGTCGACACGAGCACCCGCTGATTCGAGCGCCTGGGGCAAAAAGTCGCGCGCCACAGCGGCACGGGGTACAAGGAAATTTAGACCCTCAAGCGCTGCCCGTCCGCCTAGAAATCGCTGGAGGGCCTCAAAGATGCCTTCAGCCTTAAACACTTCCGGGACCAGGTCGACGTGGACGTGCAAGTCGTTCAGTTTTTCCGCCGTTGCCTCGCCAATTGCGCAGACATGGAATTCATCCAGTTCGCTTGCTTCGTGCTTACGAACGGCAAGGCGACGGAAAAAGTATTCGACGCCGTTAACGCTGGTAAATATCAACCAATCGTATCCGTACAGGTGATCAATGGCTTCGTCGAGCCGCTGATAGTTTTCTGGATCGGTGATCTCAATCATGGGACAGACAATGACGCGGGCCCCATATTGTTCCAGCTCTTTTACAAACTCATCAGCCTGCCCTTGAGCGCGAGTAATAACAACCGTGCGCCGGGCGAGAGCCTGTCCCAAATGATCGGTTGGTTTCGAGGTGCTCATTATGCCAACAAGGACCTTGCGCCTTGCTCTAGCAGTCGTTGCCCGAGTTCGGCACCTAACTTTTCAGCGTCGGCGGTGGCGCCGCTGACGTGGTCTCTGATTACCTGTTTGCCCTGAGAATCAGCCACGAGACCATCAATTCGAAGTTGTTTGTAGAAGGCGACAGCGTGGCCGGCAATCGGCAACTGGCATCCGCCGCCCAGGACCCGCAACATTGCACGCTCCGCAATACAGGCAATGTGCGTTGGCTCGTGATCCAACTTCCGCGACCATTCTATTGCGACTTGATCTTCAAGGCGCGTCTCAAGTGCAATCGCACCCTGGCCAACGGCCGGCAGCATCTGTTCGGAAGGAATTGGCACGCTGACCCGAGACTCGAGACCAAGCCGTCTCAAGCCGGCGGCTGCGAGAATGAGTGCATCGTAGTGACCTTCATCCAGCTTTCGGAGGCGCGTATCCACATTGCCACGAAGATCTTTCACTACGAGGTCACCACGGAGGTGCTTTAGTTGGGCCAATCTTCGCTGGCTCGAAGTTCCGACCACAGAGTGTAAAGGCAAGCCGTCGATCGATATGCCGGCCATCTCGACATCCTTGTTAAGCACGAGAGCATCTCTCGGGTCTTCGCGTTCGCAAATGGCGGCAATTAGTAGTTGCGGCGGAAGTGATGTGGGAAGATCCTTCAGAGAGTGGACGGCTATGTCGATGCGCCCATCGAGCAACGCCTCTTCCAATTCACGGGTGAATACTCCCTTGCCGCCGATGACAGAAAGAGGTTCGCTTCGAATGTCACCCGAGGTCTTGATGATTTCAATGCGCACCGGGAGGGTCGGATTTAAAAGCGCGAGCTTTGTCTTGACCCATGTTGCTTGAGCCAGAGCAAGCTTCGAACCTCGAGAGCCAATTGCAAGATAATCCTTCATTTTTACGGTTAACCAACTATTCCTCGAGGCCGAAAATATCGCGCCAGGCTTGAATTGTGTCGGCATCGCTCGCATCGTAAGAACGGCGCAGCTGGCTCAACACCGGATGCGAGATCTTATTCACAGTTGCCACTAAAAGAGCCTCGATTGCTGCCTCCTGTTCTTTAGTAAGTGGACCGAGCCGAGTTCTCTGGCGCGCCAGCTCCAGCTTCGCGATTTCCTGCAGCTTTTGTCTCAATGCGCCGATTGTTGGTCCTATGTCCAAGGCCCGGAGCGCCTGCTGAAACTGCATGATCTCGGAGTTCACAATCAACTCAGCCCGTTCGGCTTCCCGCTCACGCTCCCGGATGTTAGACGAGATGACGGCTTCGAGGTCGTCAATATCAAACAAGAAGGTGTTTGGAAGCTCGCCAACAGCGGGTTCAATGTTTCGGGGCACGCTAATATCGATAAAAAATGCCGGCCGATTGCGACGCTTCTCCAGTGCTTCTCGGGCTATACTCTCAGTAACAACATACCCCGGCGCGCCTGTAGAGCAGATTACGATATCTGCTTCCGCCAGGTGGTCTGATAATTCATTCAGACCAATTGCTTCACCGCCAAACTCTTGCGCCAAACGTTCGGCAGTCTCCTCGGTTCGATTTGCAATTAGCACCCGAGCTGCGCCGGCGTTGACGAGATGGCGGGCAGAAAGCTCGGCCATTTCGCCGGCGCCAATCAGCATAACGGTGCGGCCTTTCAAGGAATCGAAGATCTTTCGACCTAACTCTACGGCCATGTAGCTGATTGAAATCGCGTTGGCGGCGATACCGGTTTCGCTGCGCACCCGTTTCGCTACGCGAAAGGCATGGTGAACCAGACGATTCAAGACGCGACCCGCCGTTCCAGCTTCAAGCGCCAGTGAGTATGCCCTGCGCACCTGGCCCAGCACCTGCGGCTCCCCGATAACCATTGAATCCAAGGAGGAGGCAACTCGAAATACGTGGCGCACAGCTTCGTCGTCGGTGTGGTGGTAGACATGTTGTTGAAAGAATTCACGAGGCACATTTCTCGAGCCGCTGAGAAAGTCAATGATGCGGTCGGCGCCTTCGTTAAGCTGCTCGGGCGCGATGGCCGAAAGTACTTCAACGCGGTTACAGGTGGAAACAATAAGCCCTTCGCGCACAATTTGGCCGTCGACCAGCGTGCGCAGGCCAGCGGTGCAAGCCTCCTCAGAGAAGGCGAGTAATTCGCGCAACTCGACAGGAGCGCTTTTGTGGTTAACTCCTACCAGAACTATCGACATACCTTACACATCCGGCTTTCACTCAAGGAGACACATGTGAACAGGTTGGTCAGCCGAATACGTGATATCCTCCCATCAGCCGTGTTCCAAAAAACGTGCACAAGACAAGCGCAAAACCGGCAACCCCGATCCAGGCTGCCCTCCGACCCTGCCATCGCGCAGTGGACCTGTAGACAAGCAGGAGAAGATAGAGCAGCCAGGTCAACCCTGCGAAGATCTCCTTCGGATCGTTATGCCACAAGCGACCATCGCGAGCTGAAGACCATAGCATGCCGGCAACTATTCCCAGGGTGAGCAATGTCAAACCAATGGTTGCAGCAATCGACGCAATTTCATTCACCGCAGCGAGCGAAGGAAGACGATGAAAAATCGCGCCAAAGAGTTTCAATTTAAGTGCTCGTTCCTGAAGCAAATACATGATGCTCGCCGAAAACACGACGAAAAAGGCTGCGTAGGCGAACAGCAGCAAGGTCGTATGTACAGGAAAGAGCCAGCTAGTTGAAAAGCCTCCGGCTTCCACCGCTGTGTTGTCCCTGGATCCGATGAGTAAGGCGAGAAACGTTAAGATTGTGACGAGTGGCAACGTAAATGCACCGAGCGCCTGCGCACGGTATCGATAGAGCACGACTGCATAAGTGGCGACCAAGGTCCAGCCGAGGAAAGACAGTGTTTCACGCAGATAGAATAGGGGATAGTGGCCATCGATAACCCAATCGGCAATTAGGGCTGCAGTGTGTAGCAGAAACCCCACAGCCATTGACCAGTCAGAGACTTGCTGCAGTGAGCGGCGTTTATTCACGAACGCTAGCACCGCGTGGATTGCAGCAACGACGTAGGCAGCCAGAACGGCCAGCAGTAAGGGTCTCATTAGCGGTAAAACCCGGAAGTATTCTATTATCTACAGCCAATTCCGACAATTGAGGGGGTGAATAATACCCAGGATTGTCTTATTGGTTCCTGAATCCGGTGGTATGAAGTGAGGAGAGTGTTATGCGGAGTCAAACGGCACATCTTTGCCTGGCTGCACTGATTTGTGCAGGGTTGTCGCTTGTGACGACCGCACAGACTCGAGAGCCCTCCCCAAGGCAAACAGTTAAACAGCCTGAAGCCCCCCAGGAGCTCGAAACCCTAAGAATTAATACCAGTCTTGTAACCGTTCCTGTAGTCGCGGCCGATGCCAATGGCCTTTACACGGCGGACTTGCGCCAGGAAGAGTTTGAAGTGTGGGAAGATGGCGTGAAGCAGGAGATAGCATTCTTTGCAACCGTGACGACCCCTTTTCACGTAGTTCTGATGTTAGACACGAGTGCCAGCACAAAGGAGAAGTTGGGCTCGATTCAGAAAGCCGCCGTCGCCTTTGTCGAGCAACTTCAGCCGGCCGATAGAGTGAAAATAGTTTCGTTTGATGACGAGGTGCGCGACCTAAATGAATTCACAAATGATCGTGCCCGGCTGAAAGAGGCAATCAACAGGACCAGATCAGGAGAGGGCACGAAACTTTATGACGCTTTCTCGTTTGCTCTCGACAGCATGCGCCGAATTCGTGGTCGTAAGGCTATAGTTTTGTTCAGCGATGGTGTTGACTGGCATAGCGATTTGGCGACATTTGATAGCACCTGCCGTGGAATTGATGAGGAAGACGTCATCGTCTATCCCATACGCTTCAACACCCGCGCAGAAACTGAGCGATTGCTGCGGCAGCAGGCTGAAGAGCAAGGCCCGCAACTACCGACCATTAATGTCATTCGAACACCTCCCACCGGTACCACCGCGCCGACATTTCCGAGCGACGATCCAGGATCTGTTCCGACCGCGGGGACGCGGAATAAGACGGGACCAATGGGTCTGCCTTTACCAGGTGAAATACTAAGGCGCAGGAGAGGTAGGGACCCGGATGTTGACCGCTATCCTTCACCAGACACCTTGCCACCGGAGCCCAGGGGAGCGCCTGATCCCAGGCGCGAGCCACTTCCGCGTGGCAGCCGGCCCTCGAGTCGAAGTGATGACTCTATAGCGGGGATGTTGGACCAACTCTATCTCACGGCGGACAGTTACCTGACGGAATTGACTAGAAAAACGGGTGGACGTTTACTTCTTGCCGATACAGTGGGTTCGCTCCCTGATGCCTTTGCCAACATCGCAGCCGAACTGCGAACGCAATACACCCTCGGTTATTATCCCAGCAACAAGGTTCGCGATGGCCAGTATCGCAAGATCAAAGTCGGAACCAAACGGAAGAATGTGGTAATTAGAGCTCGCCCCGGCTACCTGTCTGCCCACAGCGGATGAACAATCGCTTCTTTATATAAGTTACAATCCCACCAACCGCAGTTGGTGGATCATTCATACTCAGCCTACAGGAGCAAGCGCCATAACAGGAAAGAAAATCCCACCAACCGCAGTTGGTGGATCGTTCATACTCAGCCTACCAGGAGCAAGCGCCCATAACCGGTGAGAAAATCCCGCCAACCCCAGCGGTTGGTGGGATTCTTTGATCGATAGGGGGCTGCGGTTTTGTAGGCTGGGTATGAACCATCCACCAACTGCGGTTGGTGGGATTTTGCGGTTGTCAGCGCTTGTGACTCCTGTAGGCTGTTACCGATGGTGTGAGTTACAGACTCTTGTTTGGCCATGCTGCGTCGTGCTAGCTTGTAAATATCAGTTAGTTTAGATTTGAGAAGGAGAGGCTTACCCCAATCACCTGTGGGCCAGCGGGCGTAGGCGGCAGGATTTTTTCAGTTCGAGAACTGAAGATTGACGCGACGATAAAGAGTGCCAGAGTAAGCAACGTGGCTATGATTACAGTGAGCAAGGCTTGCAATTTTCGCCTGCGTGCCGTGTGGCGGTAAACGAAGATCGAGGCCAGCAGCACGGCCGCTGTCGGCAGGAGAAACGTAGACAGCACCAACAATCCCGGCTTGACGATCGGTCTTAGCGAGGAAAAGACTGTAATTATGATTGCAATGGAAGCGCCCGAACCGGCGATCGCGGCCAGCAGGGCGGCAAGCAATACCAACTTCAGGCGCATTCTATCCTAGTCCTTTTGGCCCATCCTCTTGTTAAAATCGGTCTTGCCTGGGAGTGGTGCTCTGAAGTGCGGCGGCAAGGATACCACAGCCTTCAATGCCCAAGCGGTACGGAGCGGTTGTCCCCCCTGGAATCGTTCGACCAATACGCCTGACACACTGAAAAAATGGTTACCAGAACAGCCCTAATCTACCTCTCGAATCGTGAGGAGCTGAAGGAATTTGCCACTCGATTTCGCCTCTTCAAAAAGTTAACTTCCCGATTTGTAGCGGGAGAGAGTATCGAAGAAGCGGTCCAGGCCATACAGCGAATTAATGAGGAAGGTTGTACGGCATCCTTCGATCACCTCAACGAGTCGGTAACTAACTTGACAGAGGCAGAGCAAGAGGTAGGGGAATACTTGCGCGTCCTTTCAGCGATTGATGCAAACAGCATCCGGTCGAATGTTTCGATTAAGCTTACGCAATTCGGCCTCGAGATTGATCCGGAGCTGGCCTATAGGAATGTGAGGATGGTGGTTGCTGATGCCGCCAGGCGTAGGAACTTCGTTCGCATCGACATGGAAGGTTCCAACGTAACCCAGAAAACGATCGATCTGTTCAAGAGACTACGCGCTGAATTTGGCTTGAATGATGTCGGGATAGTTCTCCAATCCTACCTTCGGCGAACGTACGATGATACGGTCGAGTTGCTGAAGCTCCCGGCGAGAATACGCATCTGTAAGGGTGCCTATCATGAGCCTCCGGAACTGGCCTTTCAGGAAAAAAAGGAGGTTGATGAGAACTATGTTCGCGTTACGGAGCTGCTGCTCTCGAGCGGCATCTATCATGGCATCGCGACCCATGACCCTAAGATGATCAATACTACTATCGATTTTGCCGCGCGCCAGGGAATCAAGAAGGACGCTTTCGAGTTTCAAATGCTCTACGGTATCCGTCGTGATTTGCAGCGCCAACTAGCCCGCGATGGCTACAACCTAAGAGTCTATGTTCCTTATGGCAAACACTGGTATCCTTACTTTATGAGGCGGCTGGCAGAGCGGCCGGCTAATATCTGGTTCGTGCTGCGAAACCTGCTGCAAGGGTGACCCTTAGTGGCCCGCCTCGGTGCGGCCCGGGCGGAGATTTCAGATGAACGACCTTCTTTGGATCCTTTGGTGCATACTTGGCGCGATTCTCATTGTAGCCGAGATATTTACCTCAGGTTTCGTCCTCTTGTGGTTTGGCATCGGGGCACTGGCAGCCGGATTTGTCGGTCTCATAGGCATCAATAGCCTGATCGTGCAATTTCTGATTTTTGCTTTTGTCTCAATTGGCCTTACAGCGGCTTCGCGCACGATCTTTGTCAACTACTTTGCCGGGCAGGAATCAGGTAATCAACTGCGCACCGGTGTCGACGCACTACCCGGAAAGATTGGCACCGTGGTTTCATCGAGCAAGGGCGCAATGAATGAAGGAGCAGTGAAAGTATTCGGTTCCACCTGGACTGCCTATCCGGCCCTCGGTGAGTCGCCATTGGAAGCAGGCGAACGGGTGCGGGTAGAGAGTGTGGAAGGCGCTTCGATTTACGTCAGGCGCATTCAGGAAGGTTCGGATTGGCGACAACGAGCTTTACCTGAGAGTGATCAGTAGCTATTGAGGTTCCGTATCAGCTTCGAAGTTGTCGTCGAGAGTCTTGTCCTCGTCGAGTTGTGGCAGTTCGATTGTAATGCGGTCGCTATCGGGTTCAGCCAGATCGTCGCCGGCAAAGCGGGCTAGCACAACCGTAATGTTATCCTCACCACCACGATTGTTCGCCTCAGCGATTAGTTCGTCGCAGGCCGTGGAAAGCTCAGGCGAGTTGGTCACAATGTTCTGAATATCCTCGGCGCGCAGTTTCCCCGATAACCCGTCGCTGCACAGCAGGAGCACGTCTCCGCGTCGCAAACGTATTCTGCCGGTCACTGGCTGAACGTCGCTCTGTGCCCCCAGGGCTTGAAGAATAACGTTGCGAAACATGTGAGTCTCGGCTTCTGCTTCGCTGATCTGTCCGACGTCTACAAGTTGCTGTACCAGCGACTGGTCCTTCGTGGCCAGCCGAATGTGATTCTGGCGTATGATATAAGCTCGGCTGTCGCCCACCTGAACCAGGTCGAGCATATCGCCTCTGACAGCAGCGCCTGTAAATGTTGCTCCCATGCCCGCGCAGCGCGAATCTTCCTGGCTCCGGACATGTATCGCGAGGTTCGCGTAAACAGTGGCGTTTTTCAGACAATCCACCAATGGCATATTGGGATTGCATGCTTCCTCTGATTCGCCACCCATCAGCATCTCGCGCACCGAATCAACCGCCATCCGGCTTGCCACATCGCCGGCGAGGGCCCCGCCCATGCCATCAGAAACCACGAGCACCAAACCTTTATCGCCAAGCTTGAAGTCCGTCAGCTCTTTGGGCGGTTCCTTACCATCGGAGCCCGTCCACGTCCGCTGCGCAGAGAGTTCGAGGACGAGAAAGTTGTCCTCATTGCCGCGCCGGACGCGGCCAACATCTGATTTTGCTTGCAACTCCACCAGCATAAGGAGAGCGAGGGAACTAACTAAAGAGCTAAAATGGGATAATTCTAACGCTAGTACAGTTTGGCTGTCACTTTCCTGACGGCCAATCGTTTTGTAGTCAACCTAGTGGCACGGCAAGCTAAGCTCATCTGCTGCGATGCGGCATTGTAACTTGTCGCATGTTGGTTGAACCACTGATTTCGGTCAAATTCTGCTGAGAGCTTGATCAATATCGCCGATGATATCCTCGGTGTCCTCGAGGCCGACAGAGATTCTGACCAGGCCATCAGTGATGCCCAGTTGCTCTCTTTTATGGCGGTCTACAGACGCATGAGTCATCGTTGCCGGATGCGAAATCAGTGTTTCTACTCCCCCAAGGCTCTCTGCAAGCGTGCATAGCCGGACAGACTCAAGGACTGTTCGCGCCGCCGCCAGAGAACCCACATCAAAAGCCACCATACCGCCAAATCCCCGCTGCTGCCGGCTGGCGAGAGCGTGCTGCGGATGGGCAGCTGACCCTGGGTAATAGACCTTTTTCACTCTGGGATGCTCTTCCAGAAATGCCGCCACCGCCCGCCCCGATTTATCGTGCTGTTCCATGCGCAAGGCAAGGGTCTTCGTGCCGCGCATGACAAGCCACGAATCGAAAGGCGAAAGAATTGCTCCGGCGCTATTTTGAATAAAGCCAATCCACGCTGCGTCCTCCTCGTTATTCAAAACCACAACGCCACCAATGCCGTCGGAATGTCCATTCAAGTACTTCGTTGTCGAATGTACGACAATGTCAACTCCAAACTCCAATGGACGCTGAAGATATGGCGACATAAAAGTATTGTCACATACGACACGGGCGCCAGCTCGATGGGCCACTTCGCTCACCGCGCGCAGGTCGGTAACTATCATAACTGGATTGGTGGGAGTCTCGAGAAAGACCATCCTGGTATTGGGCTTGATGGCAGCCTCAACGTTAAGCACGTTGGAGGTGTCAACAAAATCAAATTCCAGATTGTAATTGGTGAGCACACGTGAGAAAAGACGAAACGTGCCACCATAAGTATTGTCAGAAACAACGACGTGCTCACCTGCCTTAACCAATCGCAGCGTTGCATCGATAGCTGCCATTCCTGAAGCGAAAGCAAAGCCATACTTGGCGCCTTCAAGCGCCGCCAGGTTCTTCTCCAGGGCAGCTCGAGTAGGGTTTTGAGTGCGCGCATACTCGTAACCCTTATGCTTGCCGAGGCCTTCTTGAGCATAGGTCGAAGTTTGATAGATGGGAACGGTGACGGCTCCGGTGGTTGCCTCAGGTTCCTGGCCGCTATGAATTGCTGTAGTTGCGAAGCCCATGAGCTAGTAAATAGTGAATAGTAAATAGTTAATCGAGGATCCCCTGGCTAAGATATCGCTCGGCGCTGTCGGGAAATACGGTTACAATGCGTTTACCCGCGCCGAGCCGTTCGGCAACCCGGTAAGCTGCCGCGGCTGCGGCGCCTGATGACCACCCACCCAGCACGCCTTCGGTTCTGGCAAGTCTGCGGATTGCGTCGCACGCCTCCTCATCGGTTACCATCATGATCTCGTCTGCCAGGCTCGCATCAAAAATCGGTGGGATGAAATCTCGCTGTCCAATGCCTTCTATCTTTTTAGGTCCTGCTGGTTTGCCCCCATAAATTGACCCTTCGGGTTCTACCAGCACACAAAGGACATTACTGTTCGCCTTTTTGATCGCGCGTGAGACGCCAACAAAAGTCCCAGACGTGCCTGCTCCAATCACGACCGCGTCGATAGGCGCATTAACCTGTTCAATGATTTCGCGCGCGGTGGTGGTCTCATGAAAGCAGGGATTGGCATAATTTTCAAATTGCTGCGGAATAAAACTGCCCTCAATTCGGGCGGCTAACTCCTTAGCGCAGGCAATTGCGCCTTCCATTCCGGCCTCCTGTGGCAAGTAGTGAATCTCGCCGCCGAGGGCCTCCATTAGTTTCATTTTCTCTGCTGCATACCCACGGGGAACGCAGAGTATGACACGGTAGCCGCGAGCCACACCGATTAGCGCAAGGCCGATTCCGGTGTTCCCCGCCGTTGGTTCAATGATTGTGGACCCGGAGCGGAGCATGCCCTTACTTTCGGCATCCAGAATCATACCGAGGGCAGCGCGGTCCTTCACAGAACCGCCTGGGCTGAACCACTCGAGCTTGGCATAGACGTCTGCCAGCGGCGCGGGAGCAAAGCGTGAAAGGTGAAGTAGAGGAGTATTGCCTACAAGGTCAATGACGCTTTCGGCGACGGCAGGAGTCATTAAGATATGGATTGCAGATATCAATTACCTCAATTAGAAGAGGCGCATGAGTAACGCATGGTAGCCCGCGACAACAGGGCTGTCAATCTCTTCATACATTTTTAGTTGGGGCGGAAGTCTCGATGCTG
>DATEUF010000050.1:0-3552 GCA_035283325.1 Pyrinomonadaceae bacterium
ACGATTAGGATTTTCATTGTATAACCCCCTATGTAAGCACTCTGCCATCAGCGGTCAGCCCTCAGCTTTTGGCTGACACCTGATCGCTGATAGCTAAACACTATTAAAAATACTTCTCAATCTCGGATACGAATGTCTCTGGTATAATGGGTTTTTCGATATAGCCCACACAGCCAGCGGCCAGAACTTTTTCTCTGTCACCCACCATGGCATAGGAGGTTACCGCTATAATTGGTATATGACTCAGCTCCGCAATTCCCTTTATCCGCTTGGTTGCCTCGTAACCGTCCATCTCAGGAAATTGCATATCCATAAGTATCATGTCGGGTTTTTCTGCTTTGGCTTTTTCTATAGCCTCTAACCCGTTTCGAGCTGCGATAACCTCATAGCCATTTTTTTTCAGAAGGAAAGTTGCTAAATACAAGTTCTGTTCATTATCCTCTACCACCAATATCCTTTTTTTCATGTAATTCCTCCTCTTGCCTGAGAGGTAGCGTAAAGGTAAACCTGGAGCCCTTACCATATTCGCTTTCTGCCCATATCCTTCCGCCCAATAATGTCACTAACTTTTTGCAAAGGTGCAGCCCCAGCCCAGCACCTTCATACCTTCGTTGTGCTGTGCCATCAATCTGCCGAAACGCCTGAAACAGCATCTCCATACTTTCCATTTTTATTCCTATACCCGTATCTGAAACGCTCATTTCCAGATTGTTATTGTCGGCCTTACACGCAATTCTTACTTCTCCCCTCTCTGTGAACTTGACTGCATTATTAACCAAGTTGAGAAGTATCTGGAAGACCCTTGTTCTGTCACTATAGATTTGCAGGGTTTTATCAGGTATCTCTGTAATCAGCCGCAGGCCCTTTTGAGAAATCATGGGAGCTAAGCTCCGAGCAACCTCGGAAACAACGTCCTCAACCTTAAACCTCTGTACCGAGACTTCGATTTTGCCGGATTCAATCCTGGAAAGGTCCAGAATGTCATTTATCAATCCTAAAAGATGCTTTGCGGAGTTATAAACCATGGATAGCTGCTTTCTCTGTTCCTCGTTGATCTCTCCGGTTATACCTTGCAGGATGATACCAGTGAACCCGATAATAGAGTTGAGTGGAGTTCTTAGCTCATGGCTCATGGTAGCAAGAAATTCTGATTTAAGGCGGTCTAGCTCCTTAAGCTTGATATTGGCTTCCGTTAGTTCCCTCGTTCGCTCTGCTACCCTAACTTCTAGCTCATCGTATGCCTTTTTCAGTGCCTCCTCTGCCTGTTTGCGATCGGTGATATCCACTGCCGACGGAATCAAGTAAATGATTCTGCCAGTCTCGTCGAACAGGGGTCGCAAGCAGAAATCAATCGTAATGAAACTGTTCTCACCAGCGCGCACAACTTCGTCGTAGCGACAAATTTCACCTCTTGCTGCCCGGTGGATAGAATCACGTAGATGTTGCTTGACGGGCTCCGAATAGGACCACCAATATGTCTCTTCAAAGGGCTTACCCAAGACATCTTCAGGCTTTAATCCTGCTATTTTGAGAGCAGGCTGGTTTGCTTGTATCAATGTTCCATCCGTTGTCATGAGACCAACAAGCATATAAGGGCCAAGGCCATCAATTACTTTTCGGAGAAGTTGTTCACTATTTTTTATTGCCTCTTCTGCCCGTTTGCGCTCGATGGCGATACCGGCGATGTGGGTGGCGATATCTATGAGTCGCATCTCTATATGGCTCGGACTCCGAACCTCGCGGTAGTACATGGCGAACGAGCCTAGCACCCTGCCCTGAGATGAGAAGATGGGAGTGGACCAGCACGCGCGCAGCTCATGCAGGGTGGCCAAGTCGCGGTAATCGTCCCAGAGCGGGTCATGGAGGATATCAGTTACTATGACAGGCTTCCCCAAGTACATTGCCGTGCCGCAGGAGCCGGCCCGCGGACCGATGGGGGCGCCGTCAATGGCTTTCGTATAGGTCTCAGGCAGGCTGGGGGCGGCCCCGTGCCGCACATGCAAACCGTCCTCGTCGAGGAGCAGAAAGGAGCCGAGCATCCCATCAGATTGGCCCTCGATGAGCAGTGTCAGGCTCGTAAGGATTTGCTCTAGAGGGGCGTTTGTCGCGATCATTGCCAGGACCCGGGTCTCGCCGGCGCGCAACTCTTCGACCTGCTTGCGCGCGGTGGTCTCCACCACCGCGCCGCGCATTCGCACCGGCCGGCCGCTCGCGTCGAAAGTGAACTCGCCCCGGGCCGTGACCCAGTGAACGCTGCCACCGGGCCAGACGACGCGGAACTCGCGCGTGAACGGCTCGCGGGCGGCGATGCAGCGGGCAATTTCCGCGTTGATCCCCGGCAGGTCGTCCGGATGCACGCGCTGCTCGAACGCCTCGTAGGTGCCGCCGAATTCGCCCGGCGCAAAGCCCCAAAGCTCTTCATGCCAGTGAGACCAGGTGACGTGGTTGTGCTGGATGTCCCAGTCGAACGTGCCCATGTGCGCAGCGTCGAGCGCTAGGCGCAGCCGCTCTTCGCTCTCGCGTAGAGCCTCCTCCACCCACTTGCGCTCAGTGATCAATTCCGAGAACAGGACTACGCCGCCGACTTCGCCCGTGGTCTCATACCAAGGACGGATTTCCCAACGCACCCAGTCCAGCCGACCATCGGTCCGCGGGAAGGGGTCTTCGTCACACTTTTCCATCGTGCCGGCCAGACAGCGGCGGTGGATCGCTTTCCATCGTTCGGGTATTTCCGGGAAAATTTCGTAGTGCGAACGGCCAACTAGGTTCTGCTCTGCCAGGGCATAGTCCATGAGGTAACGGCGGCTCGCCACGATATACTTCATGTCACGATCAAACATAGCGATGGCCGCGGGCGAATTCTCGACAAACAGCCGGAGCACGCGCTCGTTCCTGCGTAGCGCCTCCTCTGCGCGCTTGCGCTCGGTGATGTCCAGCGCTATACCCTCCATCCGGACAGCATTGCCTGAACCGTCGTAGTACCCTCGCCCCTTCGCTGTAACCCAGTGGATACTGCCATCGCGCCAAACGGTACGATACTCGATGTCATACTCCGTTCGGTTATTCAGCGCGTCCATCACCGCCTGATTCGCCCTTTCGCGGTCCTCAGGGTGCAGTGCATCCAAGAAGCGTTCGTAACTCAGGGGCGTATCCAGTGGAATGCCAAATATCGCCTTACACCTGTCTGACCACATCAGTTCATCGTTGGCAATGTCCCAATGCCAGGTTCCCATGCCGGCTCCTGTGATCGCCAGTTGCAGTCTCTCCTCGCTAACCTGCAATGCTTTCTCGGCTCGTTTACGCTCGGTGATGTCACGGGTGATCCCAAGCAACGTGGTAATTTCACCTTTCTGATTCCGGAGTGGCGCGGCATGCGTCTCAAGCCAGTAGTGGGTGCCCTTGAGTCCAACCATTTCAAACTCCAGCATCTGCGATTCACCTCGAAATACACCCTCCGTGAGTTCCTTAAAAACCGACCGATACTCTGGAGTCACAATCCCATAAATTGACTTTCCAAGGACCTGTTCGGGAGAGTCGGCTTCGATCATTGCC
>DATEUF010000051.1:0-3520 GCA_035283325.1 Pyrinomonadaceae bacterium
GAGCCAGGGTAATTCCTCTTTGAGGACATTCTTATAGAGAAACAGAAGAGCCGCGAGCGCCTGATTCTGAGTTGAGGCCGCAACCTGTCGTTTGACTGCGAGATGAGTGAGGAATTGACTGACTTCGGCTGCCCCCATTTCAGCGGGGTGCCGCTTGCCGTGAAACAGGATGTATTGTCTAACCCAGTTGAGGTAGGCCTCTTCGGTACGATAGCTATAATGGCGTGTGCGGATGAGGTCACGCACCTGTTCGAGTAGCTTAGGCATAGTGAGGGCTCCGGAAAACTGCAAATTGAGAGATACTGCTTTGTTGGGCTGTACGATAGCATTACATCGAATCGTGTTTCAACACGACGAAGGCAAGTTTCCTAAGCCTTTGGATCGTCGCAGCGGGATTATATGAGAGACTCTCCTGTTGCAACACGAGACTCTCTCACCTAATAAGAAGTTAGGCAGCGCAGGCGAAATCGAGACCTGGAGGGACGTATGAACGAGTACGAACGCATCATCGGCATTGTCCGCGCCAAGAACCAGACTCCGATCGAGCTCAAGCCGCGCAGTGCAGCCTTGCTCGTTGTGGACATGCAGCGCTACTTCACTCAGCCCACCTTTCCATTCACCGAGATATTCGAAAAGCTCTCCCCTGGGTCTTCGGCTGGATATCTGAAGCGAGTCCGTGAGACTGTGATCCCGAGCATTCAGAAGCTACTGAATTCATTCCGGGCCGGTGGGTCGGCGGTCGTCTTCACCGCCGTCGGGACGGAGGCAGGAGATGGCCGTGAGCTGCCGTTTTGGCTTCGCTCGTTTGACGAACTGGGCCTCGCGACTCTCGGAAAACGGGTATGGCCAGCGGTCAACGACCCCAGCTGGGCAATCGACGAGGCGTTGCAGCCCTTACCTGGCGAAGTCGTCCTCAACAAGCTTTCCGCGGGAGCCTTTGCCACAACTGGTCTCGAACAACGGCTCCGTCACCAAGGAGTCGAGTCGGTCGTGGTGACGGGGGTGTCGAGCGACGTCTGTGTGGCGACGACAGCCCGCGAAGCTGCGGATCGTGGCTTCAAGACGATCATGGTCAGCGATGGTTGCACTACTCTCAGCGAGCAAATGCACCAGGCTAGCCTTGACACCTTCAACATCGCTTTGGGCTGGGTTCGTACCGCCGACGAAGTGGTTGCTCTACTGGATCGTGGAGTGCGCGCTGCCTAACGCCCAGCCGTTAGACGGCACTCGATGATCAGCGCGCAGCTGCACCCAGCGGAGCTTGCGAAGTGTCCATGGTGTTCCGAAGAGGTGCAGGTCGCGCTGCCGCTTCTTGAGCCTCCTCCCGAGTCCGTCAGGATCACGAGGGCCGGCGCACTGTTCGAATCCACATGGTTGGCTCGATTGATCGAGGAAGGCCGCTGCCCCGTGTGCCGCAAGGACATCAAGATCTGGTGGTACGGAGGGTACCGGGAGCAATGACGCCGTCTAACAAGCGCTTGCAGCTGACGGCGCGATAGCGTGGTTCTCAAGTGATCTTGTTCCTTCAGCCTGGGTGCTGATCGCGCGCCGCAGCTGAAGCGCAACGTTAGCCGCTTGATTACTTAAGGAGGACACGATGAGTATATTCAGGGCAGTAGCGTGGCTGGCAGGTACCGTGCTCTGCTTCACGGTCGGAACGACCGTGGCCCAGACCAATGCACCCCAAACCGAGGCGGAATCGCCGGACCATGCGAAGAACATCCGATTCCAGGACCTTAAATGGGAGAAGATGCAGCCGGAACTCGGGGACAAGGCCTCCGAGATAACCTTTCTGCGTGTGGACTCCAAAACGAAAGCCACGCACCTCATGATTCGAGTCCCGAAAGACTTCCATGTCCCCAAGCACTGGCACACGGCGAATGAGACACACACCGTTGTGAAGGGCACTTTCATCATCGAGTGCGAGGGCAAGCGCGAGACGCTCACGCAAGGGTCGTGGAACTATGTTCCAAGCAAGATGGCTCACGAGGCGTGGACGAAGCCCAATGAGGGAGCCCTGCTGTACATTACGGTGGACTCGGCCTGGGACATCAACTGGGTCGGCGAGCCCCCAAAGCCCACCGATTTCCTAGGAGGCCGCAAGAATTAGCCAGGCTCTGAACGTCGCGGCTAACAATGCGCTCCAGTCGGACGGGCCTCGCTCCGCGCGGCCCGCCGCTGAGCGCCGGCGTTAGATTCCTGTTGAATGGGAACAAGGATCAAAGTCGAGCGTCTAATCTATTTATCCATGACTAATTCAATCACCCGCAAGTTGTTCTTCCTGCTTGAGCCAAAGGCGGTGCTCTTTGGCTGTGCCCTGTTCACCTTCATCTGGATGTGGGTGCGGGATGCGCGCGTTGATTGGACAGGCTCTTCTTATTATCACGGGTACTTTGCCAACGTGGTTATGGCCTTTCCCTTGCTGATTGCGTCTTTGGGTTTGTTGGTGAATAGATGGTGGAGTTGCCTCTTGCAATATTCTTGAGTGGCCGTCTAATCAATCAGCTTGTTTTCCAGATATTATTATCAAGCTCGTATGCTCATGATGTGCCGATGTTCAGCTCTCGCGCTTTTAGCTATTGGTGGTTAGTGGTGTCTGAACTTCAACCTCACTATCTTATTCAGATTGCGCTAGGGACGGCGATTTTGTTTTATTCTGTAGCCCTATTCATCCGGTGGGCATATTGTCGCTTGGCGCGTAACGGAATCTAACGTATTAAGAATTAGTGTGGCGCGAGAATGATGTTCAACAAGCGCTTCCAGCAGACGGCGCGATAGCATGCTTCTCGAGTAGCCTTGTTCCTTCAGCTTGAATGCTGATCGCGCGCCGCAGCTGAAGCGCAGCGTTATGCGGCATTGTTTCGAATCGGCTTAACCCAAGAGGCCGCTTTCGAACGAGGGTGTGTAAAAAGTCGCGCTCATTTGTATCAAGGGGAGACAGTCGGCAAGAACGACCATGTTTCGAGTAGCTGTCCCAAGTTTTCTCCCACGCACGCTCCATAAGATGGCGAAGAGATGGTGATTCGTCCCACCGGCAACGGTCGCGGGAACGGGTCTGCAACGATACTGAGGTAGGTGGGGTGTGAACACCGCAACACAATCCCTCGGTTCCGGCCCGGAGACTTGTAGTCGACACTCATCAACCTGCTGATCGGCTTGTTATCGACACAGGCGAGGGAGACAGGGGAATTTCAGAGCTGGACCGCAACCAGAGGAGCCATATGCCGAGTAACACGAGCGGCGTCGGTGGCGAACCGCTGCCGCGGTTAGAGGTCCGACTTCTTGGTGTAGTCGAGATCATCTTGGACGGCCGGCGTCTTCGCGCCTTCAACTCTCTTCGCTTGCAACGGTTTCTGGCGTTGATCGCTTTACGGAGAGCCCCGCAGCACCGCTCACGACTCGCGTTCGAGCTCTGGCCCGACTCCGACGAACGTCAGGCGCGCACCAACCTCAGAAAGCTGCTCCACGACTTCCGTCATTCCCTTCCCGATATCGGTGAGTTCGTCGAGATCGACCACGA
>DATEUF010000052.1:0-3290 GCA_035283325.1 Pyrinomonadaceae bacterium
ATCACTTTCATCCGCAATTTCATGATCGTATTTGGGATTGTAAGTTCCTTATTCGATTTTCTGACCTTTGCGGTCTTGCTCTTCATTCTCAGGGCTGGGCGGGAGGAGTTCAGGACCGGTTGGTTCGTCGAGTCCGTAATGACCGAGGTACTGATCATAGTTGTCATGCGCAGCTGGAAACCTTTCTATAAGAGCATACCAAGTCGTCCGCTGACGCTGGCTATGATCGCGGTGCTCCTGATCACACTGGTGCTGCCTTACAGTCCGTTGAAGGGATTACTGGGTTTTACGCCCTTGCCAGTCTATTCGCTAATGCTCCTGGGATTTATAACCTTGCTCTACGCCGGGGCTTCCGAACTCATTAAAAATTACTTCTATGCCAGGGCATTTGATAATGAGTGACGTATGGTGAGTTCAGCAACGTCTCAACTTGCGACCAGCGGCACGTTCGACAGCAGCAATGTTCTCATTAATCTTGTCGGTGGCCCCCGCTTCATCTTCGATTCTTACGGTAGTCATGACATGATCGGACAGCCCGCGCGCCTGTTGGTGGCATTTCTTAGCAAGAGCCATTAACTCATCCCAGTTTCCTTCTATACAAGTCCCGAGCGGACTAAGGCAGTAGCGTAGCCCGCTTTCGTCGACAATTTTCAGAATCTGGGCGAGATCCTGACTCAAATGCGTGCCGCGCCCCAGTAGATTGATGTTCAATTCAACTAACATAACTTATCCTCCGTTCACGAGTGCCGGGGGGCGGTCGCTTTGTCGATGAATGAGCCGATAGCTTCTGAAAGCAGCGACAAACAACGAGGCCGGCAGAAAGTGGAAGGATGCCGAAACTCCTGGCCATGACTCCTAGGCTACGCCGTTGAGACCGCTTTCGCCGTGGGAACGTGCAGCGCGTCGTGCGGACGCACTCCCGTCTCTATGAATGTCTTCATTCGCATTAGATCGTCATCCATCTGATGTTTTGGATCGGCGCCAAACAGCTGGGCGATCGCATGGCCCAGAGCACCTGCCGGCGGGTTGTAGGTCATCTTCACGTCAATGCGCGTGCCGCCATCAGGATTTGAGCTGAACCGCGTCACACCCTGCTGCTGAATTATTGCGCCGGGCAAACTCTTCCATGCCAGGCGCTTATTGAACTCCAGATCCGTGATCTCCGCGTCCCATTCGATCAAGAATCCGGCAGGTCCGCCAACCGTCCAGCGATAGAGGCCGTCGCCGATCCTTCTTACCTCGCGAATGTGAGACATGAACTCAGGAAAACTCTCGGGATGTGACCAGTATGTGAAGACCTCATCAACCGGAGCGTCGACGCTGATCGTCTTTTCTATGTCGATTCCCTTAACGCTGCCGTCGATCCCGACCAGTTGTCGCGACCCAAGATTTGTTAAGGCTCGACTCAAAACGCCCAGCCCCACGCTGCTCATAGCAGATCCAAGTAGGCCGCTCTTTTTTACGCCATACAAGGTAAGCGCCCCACCGGCCGCGGTTGCAATCAGACGGGTCGTCGGAGACCAGTTAGTCTTGAGCGGGCCAATGCGCGCTCCCAGGCGTTTTCGCCCACCCTGAAGTGCAGGAAGATCGCCAGCATACTCATGCACTTCAAGATCGTTCTGTATATTCTTAACTCCGCCAACAGCGGCAACCGAATCAAGGAAAGGATGAACCTCACCGGCCAGTATTGGTCCACTGAGAACCACCCGCCCATCGACAGCCTTCACCCCTACAGCGCTCGGATGCGAGACGAAGCGACCCAGTTTTGAACGCACACGCGCCTCTAAAACATCATCCGCAACCTCCGCGGTCCGAAACAGCGATTCCACTTCAGCTATAACGCCGAGCAAGTGATTGCGGACATCGCGTCGCGTCTTACCAGCCGCGTCGGTCACAAGCGTGCTCGCATGTTCGACCTTGTTGCGTATCAAGCCGCGGCGTCGTCTCCCGCGATCAGGATCAAACAGATACATTAAGCCTGCACCCACGCCTGCTGCACTTATCAAATTGATGGCTTTGTTCATAATTCACCTCCTGGGGCCCTTTTAGGTGTGGCCTTCGCTCCCTGTCGTTCGGCTATTAGTCCATTAGCAATCAATGGGACACTTCTTCGTACTCCGCTTCGCACTCCTCGCAGCAAAAAGGATTGTCCGCTCCCTCTTCCATGGCAGCCATTGCCTGGTGAAAGGTCACCTCATCAACGTAGTAGGTCGCACCGCAGATTCCACAGATCAGTTCTGATTGGTTTGGGCCCTTTCTAAATCTGGTCGGGCCCTCAACCAGGTTAGGTTGTTCTTCTGGGTTTAGTGTTGATCTCAATCTCATCTCAGCACTCCTTTTGTTAGCGGCACCAAGCTTGAACAATGAAATTTCGTATGTTCATCCAGCTGCTCTAACCGTGCTAGCCTGAGCCCCTTTCTCGCCTAGTTCTTCGCTAAAAGTCACTCTTGACCCAATCTTCAGACGGTTGAAGGCATCGTTCAGAACACTGTTCTTGTGAAAATAGACCTCACTCCCATCAGGCGTCTCGAGGAAGCCATACTGCTCGTCCGGAAAAAGCTGGGTGACGCGCCCACTCGCCTGCGGTAGGTGAAGTTTGGTTTGTCCTCGCTCCCGCCGCGCAAAATCCTGCAATTGTCGACGTGCTTCTTTGAAAGCATCCCGGATCACCACGAAAACGTCTTTGTGCGCGGCATGGGCCTCGTAACTCTTCGATTCCTCCTCGGAATCAACCTGACGCAGTGCCGCGTGCAGACTCGGCTCTCTCTTGACCACCAACTCAGCCCCCGGCACTGTCATATCGATTCGGACGTGGTAGAGATCCCCTTTCTTGTGATGCTTGTGTGGTAGCTCAACGACCACACGACAATGCATTATCCCCTGGTAAAAGGTCTCGAGCTTTGTGACCTCTTCACGCACGCGAGCTTCAACAGCTTCTGAAGGCTTCATATTTCGAAAAGTGATTTGCACTGGAATAATCATGAGGCCTCTCTCCTAAAGTGATCATGCGGGCGGTCGCCACATGGTTATCGTTTCAAGGCTCGACAGCGCTATTTCCGCCTGATAATCCCGTGACTCCAAAACAATGGGCACAACTTGGCCTCGCTTGGAGCCAAGCTGTACCCAGGGAAAAATGAAGTTTACGGCACCACGGCGATCTGATTGGTAACTTGTGTTACGCCGGGCGCGGCCCAAGCTGCGGTTTCGGCTTCGTCCTTTTCGAACCAGGAATGCACGTTACCTCTTAACGTAACTCTCCCCTCATTGGCTTCTACGCTGATTCGGCGGGC
>DATEUF010000053.1:0-2339 GCA_035283325.1 Pyrinomonadaceae bacterium
AGCCAGTTCAAAGTACAACCTGAAATCTCTGGACCAGATGCTCATGTCTTTCTTCGAGTAAGGGGGCTTGCCTGCAAAGTCTTTTGGCTGAACACCAATAAGCGCGACCGCAGTGATGGCGGGCTCTATGTAATTCCAGGCGACTGATGCCATTTCCTTTCCTAGTCCTCCCTCTTTGACCTCCATCTTGGCATAGCCCGTCGAACTGTAGCCCTGAAGGGCGGTGATCGGTGTCGTGAGTCGAACTTGAGTCATCACCTCCGTTGCGGATTGGAGTCCTTTATTCCGGGTCATCACCGCAATCCACAAGTGGGATTCAAATTCCTTTTTAAACTTATCCATTTCCGCCTGGCCCTCAGGCCCTCCGAACTGCAGTCCGACGCTGGTCAAGACAGGCTGAAGATTCGCCGGAGTAAGGGCAAAGACCTGAGTATCGAAGGCGACCCGCGTGATATTAGGCACCTGGATTTCCAGAATTTGTAAGGCCTTACCCGAGTTGACGTAACCGCGATACGCAAAGAATATGATCAGGACCAGCCCTGCTACAATTACGGCGGTGGCTGTTCTACTTATGTCCTTGGGAAGTTCCATCGTAATCTCTCCTTACAAAGATTAGAGATCCAGTTTTGACTGGCAGCCTTGAGTTTTTGGAGAACCTTTCGGCGATCTCTTTCGTTTTGGATTTAACGGTATACCGACTAGGGAGGGAATTTCTGTCTAATATTGGACCATTTTAAAAAGAGCCTCTGTTAAGAACTGAGTGGGTAACATAGAGTTTTGATTTGACTTACCACAGGAGGTGAATGCATGAGAGAGAAGCTGTTTGGCGCTGATCTTCCTCGGCGCCGGTTTTAAGCCGTTCATCGATGCCTATCTTATCATGTTGCTATCGCAGATTCTTGTCTGGGTCAACATGGTCTCCGCCATCCTCGATAACGCGACCCTCGCGGCCGCCGAAATCGGGCCGTCGCTAAGCGTCGCTCAAATCAAAAGCGCCCTGCTGGGGCTTCTCATCTCCGGCGGCATGCTGATCCCCGGGAACATTCCCAACATCATCGCGGCGCACGCGCTGCACATCACGAGCACCGAGTGGGCCCGCCTCGGGGTCCCGCTCGGTTTGATCATCATGGCCGGCACCGCGGCGCTGCTCTGGGTCCGCGTGATATAGAAAGTTGCAGAGGACCCTCGCTCGCTGGGAGAGAAAGGAATTCGCGTGAATCTTCGTCGCGCCGCGCGCGATGCGTAACACGGCAAGGGTCGTCGCTCACGATCACCGGACAGCCGCTAGCGTTTTCAACCGGAGCGATGATACTGCGGGTTGTCTCTGGAAGTCGACCGGATTCCTATTGGTGAGTAGGCTCCGAGACCGAACGTGTCGAACCTTGAAGCAGTGTGATGATTTCCTCGACGCTGGAAACTAAGAATCGATACACCGGACCCCGTCAACGCGCATGAATTCAGTTAGCTCGTCTCGCGGAGCAATGCCTCATATTTCCCGTCGGGATCGTGCTGAGCGTCATGCCAGTCAAACGCGCGACGAGTGTCCCGCTGGCGACGGCTACGACCGGTGCTCGTGTCAATAGCTTTTATCTGCTTCTCGCCCTACTTTGGCTTGTTCTTGTGAGTTCTGACAGCGCTACGCCCTTAATAATTAGAGGTTGTTTTTCGCTCAAGCGTCTTTAGGTGCGTTGCCAAAGACCGACGGTTGCTCTTTCGCTGTCTTTGACTCTCTCGACGGACTTGATGGAGCCAGTCCATCCAGTCTTTTCCGCGAAACTGGCTACTGCCGCCTGGCTGCCAGAAATTGACCTCGTCAACGTTGGGCAGCCGGCTCAGGTGGTCAAACCAGTCATTAGCCGTGACACCAACGTAGAGTTTCACACTTATGCAATGCGCACGGCTCGCGGTAGATCAAGTCTGGGCACCTTCCAAAGGTCAACCATCTGCGAGATTCGCGCTACGCTGCCGCCTGATTCAGCGTGTATGATTAGAACCTCGTCCGAGAGCGCGGCGACGATTTCGTTGCGACGCTGCGCGGACTCCGTTGTCGGACGGCGCGGACGTTTGTCGAACGGTGAAATAAGCAACAAGCGGCCGGCTTCCGCAGCGCCGCGCCAGTCAGCCGGCAGGCGAATCTTCTCTAACGCCCGCGCCAAGCAGATAATGATGGGTTGTTTTCCCCGCAAGAGAATCCGCAGACATTCCTTTTCCACGGGTGAATGAAAACCGCTAATGACAGTCACGCCTTCATCACGTAGTTTCCGGGCAGCGTCGTAGGCGCCGAGAATGGCATCACCTGGACAACGGACCGAGCAGAACAAGCCGATTTTGTGCGCTGC
>DATEUF010000054.1:0-9438 GCA_035283325.1 Pyrinomonadaceae bacterium
GCACATCGCGATTCATCAATCAAGCGCTGCTCGAATTCTATTCGTTTGCATCATTTTCAGCATTCTTCAGTTTTCAGGCGCAGTCGGGGTCTTTGGGCAAAGCGGAAGCGCTACTCTGAATGGTTCGGTAGTAGATCAAAACGGTGCTGTTGTCCCTGATGTAAGCATTACCGTCATTAATATCTCCCAGGGATTTAAGAGGAATACTACTACGAATATTGAGGGCATATTTGTGGTACCACTCTTACCTCCTGGCAGCTATGTCTTGAAAGCTCAGCGAACAGGCTTCAGTACGACCGAAATTCGTGACGTAGTTCTCAACGTGAATGATCAGGTTGTGTTAAGAATCGAATTAAAGGTTGGTGGAATAACCGGCGATACCGTAACAGTAGTTGAGGGTGCATCCTTGATCGACCAATCACCCTCCGTTGGCACTATTGTAGACCGTCAATTTGTCGGCAACCTGCCCTTGAATGGTAGAAGCTTTCAGTCCTTGATCACGCTAACGCCTGGTGTTGTGTTAACAAAGGCCGATGCGAACAACCGCGGACAGTTTAGCGTCAACGGACAGCGCGCTGACGCAAACTATTTTACCGTCGATGGCGTGAGTGCAAATGTTAGCGTAACCAGTTCTGGAGGGTTCAGCCAAGCTGAATCAGGAGCTTTGCCGTCACTGACTGCGCTCGGTGGCACAAATAACCTAGTCTCAGTAGACGCGCTGCAAGAATTTAAGGTGCTAACCTCCTCGTATGCGGCAGAGTTTGGACGCACTCCAGGTGGTCAGGTGTCAATCGTCACGCGGGCAGGTACGAGGGAATTTCACGGAACATTGTTTGAGTATTTACGGAATGACGTGCTGGATGCCAATGACTGGTTTGCAAACGCGAATCGACTTCCCAAACCGGCGGAGAGACAGAATGATTTTGGTGGCGTATTTAGTGGGCCAGTTCTATTGCCACGATTCGGTGAAGGAGGTCGTCAACCTTGGTATGACGGCCGCAATCGAACATTCTTTTTCTTCTCATTCGAGGGACTGCGTTTGCGCCAACCGCAGACAGCATTGACGACAGTACCTTCGTTAAACTCGCGAATAATCGCTCCAGCTAACATCCAACCATATTTGAATGCGTTTCCGAGGCCGAATGGAAGCAATCTAGCGGACAATTTGTCGCAGTTTAATGCAAGCTTCTCCAATCCCTCAACCCTGAACGCCACGAGCTTGCGCGTGGATCATTTCATTAACAGTAATTTCACGGTATTCGGTAGATACAATTACGCGCCGTCCGAAGCCGTGCAGCGTGGGGGCAGTCGAAGCTTAAGCACCGTCTCCTTCGTGCGATCGAATACTGAGACGATTACCGTCGGTGCAACTGCTATCCTTAGTGCGCTGACCAACGAACTTCGTTTTAACTACAGCAGGTATAAGGCAGCCAGTTTCAATAAACTTGACAATTTTGGCGGTGCCACGGTACCTACTGAAACTGAAATATTCCCACCGTTTGCAAACAGCGACGATAGCCTTTTCGCCTTCTTCATAATTGGAGGAACAAATTCGAGTTTCAACCTGGGAAGGAATGCAGACAATAGGCAACGCCAACTGAATCTTGTTGATACATTGTTCCTAACGAACGGCCCGCACCAGTTAAAGTTCGGGATCGACTACCGGCGATTAGCGCCGGTTTTCAACCCACTTGTGTACACCCAGCAGGCCATCTTCTCAGGCGTAGCCGGTGTTTTATCGGGTAGAGCATCGTCGGTTTTCCTTCAGCAAACGCTCGGTAAAAGATTTCCTGTCTTCACTAACCTTTCCATGTTTGCGCAAGACAGCTGGCGGGTCACGCCACGTTTGAATTTTCATTTCGGCTTGCGCTGGGAGATGAACCCACCGCCGTCGGAACAGAACGGCAATGACCCATTTGCCTTAACTGGTATCGAGAATCCGGCGACGCTTGCGTTAGCGGCCCCGGGTGTAAAGCTATTTCAAACTACCTATGGCAATTTTGCGCCGCGATTTGGTGTAGCGTTCGATCTATCTCAAAAGCAGTCGTGGCAGACCATCTTGCGTGGCGGCTTTGGAATCTTCTATGACCTTCCTTCGGGGTTTATCGCGAACGCGTTTGCGAATGCATTTCCCAATCGAGTATTGCGGAACATCAGCAACGTTTCATTTCCAGTAGATCCAGTTACCGCGACTTTGCCTCCGTTCAGCCTTAGTCCGCCCTTTGATACGATTATTGGTGTTGATCCGCATTTGACTCTACCGCGAACGTATCAGTGGAATGTGGCAGTAGAGCAGTCACTAGGGTCCAGTCAAACGCTTTCCGTCTCTTATGTGGGAGCGAGAGGTCGTCGTCTATTGCGAAATGAATTACTAGTTAATCCCAATCCAAATTTCACTTTTGTAAATCTCACCAAGAACTCTGCGACATCTGATTACAACGCCCTCCAGATCCAATTTCAGCGGCGACTTTGGCGTGGCTTACAAGCACTGGCTTCCTATACGTGGGCCCACTCCATCGATAACGCATCCAGTGATACGTTGGCGGTAACTCCAACCAACAATGTCGATCCAACACGGGACAGGGGTCCTTCCGACTTCGACATTCGGCACGCTGTGAACGTAGCAGTTACTTACAATCTTCCGAGTCCCGGCAAACCGCGACTGTTATCGGCCTTGTTTCGACAGTGGTCAGTGGATTCGATTTTCGCGGCGCGATCAGCTCCACCGATCAACCTAATCACAGGACGCAATGTATTCGGAGTCTTTGGTGTTTCGCGGCCGGATGTGGTCCCGGGCGTGCCGCTCTACATCAACGATGAAAAGATAGCCGGAGGACGGCGAATCAATCGAATGGCATTTGCTTTTCCACCTGTCGGTGCTGATGGTTTTACGCCAACAAGACAGGGAACGCTCGGCCGAAACGCGTTGCGTGGATTTCCTATGTGGCAGATTGATTTCGCGATAAGACGGCAGATCAAGCTAACGGAGACGCTTAATCTGCAGTTACGAGCGGAGGCATTCAATCTTCTGAATCACCCCAATTTTGCGGATCCCGTTAACAACATAAGCAATTCACAATTCGGCCTGACCAATTCAATGCTGGGCAGAAGTCTGGGAACAGGCGGCACCGGCGGGGGACTGAATCAGCTTTACCAGGTTGGTGGCCCAAGATCTCTTCAGCTCGCATTGCGAGTGGTTTTCTAATGCAGCGAAAGTTCGCCGTTTAACCGGGCTCGAACGACGGAACGTGAGATTGCGATGACTGCTTTAGTAACCCTGGATGGATTCGTGGGCGCGCGACGAATCATACTACTCTGCGCGTTGACATTTAACTCAGTTCCACTCGTGGCGCAGCACGTCTTACCCCTTTCAGTTGATGATGCGATTGAGACCCGGCACTTCTTGCGCGAGTCACCTATAGATTTATCACCAGACGGAGAATGGGTAGCTTACACCGTCAAGCAATCCTTACCGACTCAGCAAGTGTTGACAAACTTTTCGCGCACTGGAATCAGCTTCAAAATTGGTGAGGGCGGTGAGGTGTGGCTTACCAACACCAAATCATTGGAGACCTTAAAACTGACACAACACAGCGGATCGAGTTGGTCACCCGTCTGGTCGCCCGACGGGCTATACCTCGCCTTTTTTTCAGATCGCGATGGGTACGCTCGAGTATGGACATGGTCAAGAAAGAATCGAGAGATAAGACGCGTCTCCGACCTGATTGTTCGTCCTAACTGGGCCTATCAAGTACCCCGATGGTCGCCTGCTGGCCGCTCGATCCTTGTGAAAGCCTTAAATCCATCAAGTCCAATTGACGGCGAATTCCGAAAGTTTAAGGACGATGGTATTGCTGGCGATTCGACGGAATCGGCATCTGGGCCTACTGTCAGGGTCTTTGAATTTCCCGGTGCGCCTGAAACTAATTTGTCGGATCTCGGGTCCGCGAGAGTTACGAATTTCGATCGTACGGACCCAGAATTCGCTGATTTAGCTTTGGTCGAAGTTGACTCAGGAGAAGTCCGCCGAATAGTAAACAATGTATTTCCAGCAAACTACTGGTTCAGTCCGTGCGGGGACTACGTAGCGTATCTATCTAGAGCAAGACATGATCAGGGCAACGTCTATAACCTCCATTTTGACGTTGTGGTCGTCAGACTAGCAGACGGTAAAAGCCTACCGATCGTTACCGACGTCACCAGTCGCGGGTTCATGGCCGCAGCGTGGTCTCCAGATAGCACCCACATTAGTCTTGCAGATCGGGGAGGAAATATTTTCATTGGTTCGCTGCGGGGTGATCCAGTAAGAAAAATATCGGTCGATGCAAATTCGGGCTGGGTCAGCGCATATCGTGCGCCACTATGGGACATAAAGAGTAAATTCGTCTACGTCGCGGCTGGATCGACACTCTGGAAAATCGATCCCGCGACCGCTATGAAGTCACAGGTTACTCAAATTCATGACGAAAATATTGTTGATATCGTATCAGTAGCCGATGGTCGCATGTTCTGGTCTCCGAATAACTCGCTCGTTGTTGTTACACGTGACAAAGCATCGCAGAGTATGGCCTACCACGAAATCAACCTAAGCAATGGAAAGAGTTCCTTATTATTGCGAGAAGATAAGCTATTGGCAGATAGACACTCCGGCATCACATCTTCGTTGGACACTTCCGACGATGGCCAGCGCATAGTCTTTGTGGCCGAAGGTGCACAACACCCTCAAGATTTATGGATTGCCGAAAGAAGATTCCACAGGCCCAAACGATTAACGGATCTGAACCCGCAGCTCGGGAAATATGTGTTTGGCAAAATTCGAATGATCGATTGGTACAGCTTAGATGGGCGCCGATTGCAGGGGGCGGTTCTGTTACCCTCAGATTATGAAATGGGGAAAAAATATCCCTTAATTGTACATCTGTACGGCGATGCTCTGCTTTCCCAAGTGGCAAATCGATTTGGCGGTCTCCCGGGGTCGACCGCATTCAATTTGCAGATTTTTGCAACGAGAGGTTATGCAGTACTTTACCCAGATGCGCCTTTGAAGTTTGGCACTCCCATGTTGGACCTCCTCCAGACGGTATTGCCGGGCGTAAACAAAGCTGTCGAACTCGGGATTGCTGATCCAGATCGCCTTGGAGTAATGGGGCAGAGTTTTGGCGGTTACTCCACGCTCTCTTTACTCGTACAAACTCAGCGCTTCAAGGCCGCAGTCGTAGAAGCTGGATATGCGAACGTCCTTGCTACTTATGGTTATATGGGGAGGAATGGCGAGGAACACTTTTTCCTGGGCTGGAATGAAAAACAGGCCGGAAAGATCGGCGGCACCCCGTGGGAATACCGTGAGAGATACATTGAGAATTCGCCAGTTTTCTACCTCGACCGGGTCACCACCCCAGTTCTTTTGATTCATGGCACGGCCGATGACGGGGTACGTGTTGCCCAAGCAGAGGAGATTTTTGTCGGGCTTCGACGGCTGGGAAAAATTGTCACTATCGCAGAATATGACGGAGAGGGGCATCGGCTTTCGAGACGTCCGAACATCAAAGATGCCTGGGATCGAATCATGAGCTGGTTTGAAAAGTATCTGATGGCACAAACACTAAAATCCGGCAGTGGTAGCCGTGATACGTTTCTAGCAGCTAGTTGAATTATTTTCACAATCAATTCTTTTCCGGAATCCGCAAATGACGGCAGCGCGTAATGACTAACTTTTGCCGGAGCAATTCGTGGTCCGCGTTGTAGCCCGGTTTCAATCGATTCGAGTCCTACCGTCATATGAACCGCTAAGGCCCCACGCAATATGATGTGCGTGTTGTAGGGGCCTTAGCGGGTTGAGGGTTACTACTCGAAATCATCATAAGTAACTTGGCTCAGGTTTCCGTCGTCAGGGCCGATAGAATCCTTGCCAAGAATCAGATCCTCGGCCTTGCCAATTTCGAGAACTTCAGAAGTGTAGTCATCGTAATTCATGATTCTCTTCTCCTTTCTTCAGTAATACTCGCCGAGAGCGGCGAGTGTAAAGACAGTCAGAACGAGCAGTTCTAGATGTGTTGACCAAGAACCTTCGTTAATCAACGGTTGTCGCACGTGCACTGTGACCGGCTGACACCATTGCTGTTGTTGAGGCGGTTCGTTTTCTGGCAATTGCAGTGCGGTGTTCCAGGGCGCGAAACCAAAACTCGAGAGCTATTGTTTTAATTAAGGCGAAGGAGTAGCGCTCACATCCATGCCTGGCCCTCTCCAGGGCCTTCTGCAAACGTTCACGATCCATGTAGCCGCGTTTACATACAATCGGATTTGAAAAGGCGGACTGAAGCGATGGCCACTCACGATTGACCGCACGAAAGAAGGCCTCCTCGGGTCCTCGCTTCCCTCGCCGATTTACGATTCTCTCCGGTAATAACTCACGGAACGCTCGCCGCATTAAAGAGCGTGTTTCGCCCGGGCGGACCTTTTGATCGAACGGGATGGCTTGAAGAAATTCCACCAACGGCAAGTGCAGATAAGGATGACTGGTCTCTATCAGGCCCCGCTCTCGATACGCACCGGTTGAGACGGTACTCACTGCGGCAAGGAAATTCATCAGTTGCTCGCGATCGCTAGGAACTCGCAAGGCGTCAGCCTGTCGAGGCCTAATATTTCGCGAACGTAAGTTCATGCGAGTCACAAAATCACTGTCAAACCACGGTGGCATTTTATGATCGGGTCTTCTCGTGTGATTGGCTTGAAACTCAGTAGAGAAAAGACGCATGAACACTTCTTGCCAAAGGAGGTTTAGATACGATCTCTTTAGGTCGCTGCTCCAGGTCTGCAACTGTTGATGTAGCTGCAGCAGATGTCCGCCGGCGAGGAGGTTTGATAACACTGGGGGTGGGGCTGCCCCACTGTAAAGCATCTCGTCACCACCATGCCCCGTCAGCAGTACACGAGCTCCCATTGTCTCCATGGCATCACATAGAGCTCGATGGCGCGTGGAAAAACAATCAAGAAAGTCCGGACAAGCAGTAGATGGCTTGTTACAAAGATCTGTAAGTGGCGGGCAGCGCAATTCACTTATGTGGGAACCGGACATTCCGCATTGTTTCTCAACACAGCGAATAAACTTCCGCTCGTCAGAAAATTCGGATCCATCGTAAATGTATGAGACGGTCTCCAAAGTTACGCCCGGCACTTCTCCACATTTGATAAGCCGATCCGCCATACAAACGATCGAGGAAGAGTCCAGTCCTCCACTTAATTGCGCACAGACTGGTCCATCAACTCGCAGTCGACAGCGCACCGATTCTTCAAACAACTGATAGAAATGCTCTTCATACTCCTTGTCGGACTTGTAGCGAATCTGATTGCTGAAATCGGGTTGCCAGAACTCGCTTAAGCTCAACCTGAATCTGTCGACAATGACGGCATGAGCAGGAGCAACAGCATAGATGCCCTTGTACGGGGTGACTTCTGGTTGATAGTCACGAGTAAGGTAGGCAGCTATATATTCATTATCGATTTCGGCTGTTTCTTGAGCTAAATCAACGAGCGGCAAGAGCAGTGATGACCAGACAATTCGGTCTAGATTAATCCAATAGAAGAGCGAGCGCGTCCCGACGGGATCTCTCGCCAGGATCAATGCCTTAGCTGCTGAATCCCAGATCGCGAGGGCGAAATCGCCAACTAATCTACCCAAGAAGCCTTGACCAAATTTCTGGTATGCTGCTGAAACAATTGCGACGTCAGTACTTTCTGGTGGGACATTGAGATCCGATATCAGTTCGCGTCGATTGTCGAGTCGCCCATCCCAGGAAATAATGTGTCCGGTGTCCGATAAAAAAGGTTGCACTTCACGACGAGATTCCCTGTTCGTGTTAAATGTATGAAAGAGCATGATGACGGAGTCCCTTCGGACTTCACTCCCACCATCAGGTCCCCTTGTGGCGAGCGCTCGTGCCAGAATGATTACCTCCTCACTATCGAACGGGTTATCGTTGAAATTGTATATGCCACCCAGTGTGCTCATTGGATCCTTCTAATTAATCGTAACAGTCTGCATGAGTCGGCTGCTTTCGACTTTCTGACTCATTGTCTCCTTCATTGCTCTGGACTGTTTTCGCGATTCGAATGCCCTCAGCCACAATTCAAGAGCAACTGCGTACGTGAGAGATAACGCATGCGGATCTGGAGCTCGCGAAAAACTGAGTGCAGCCAAGACTGCAGGGCCATTAAGATAACCACGGGCGATGGCTCGCCCGTCCTTCAACAGGCAATATAGCCTCGCCTGTTCTCGCGAGAATGCGCGCATGACAGCATCGGTGTTGAGAGTCTTACCCTTGCGGTTGATAATCTCCAGGGGCAGCAAACCACGTAGGGAGCGGCGCAACAGAGACCTTGTCTGACCCGGACGCACTCGCTGATCAAAAGGAATTGCTTGCAGGAATTCCACTAGTGGGCGATGCGTAAGGGGGTAAGTAATCTCGAGATTTCCCATCTGACGCCATAGGCCGGCAGAAAGTTCTCGAACGACCTGCAGGAACCACTCCGACTGCATCCGGCCACTTGGGTAGCAAAATCCAAAACTGTCACGTTGCCCAAGGGCACGTTGCCGCATATGCATTCGCTTCACGAATCTGCAGTCATAAAACTTCAGTGTCTTTAGACCAGGGCGACGTTCACAAAAAACGCGCAGTTTGCGAGGCAACACAGGCAACACTGTCTTCTCCCACAACAAATCAAAATAAGCTGTTTGAAGTACCTTGCTCCAGAAACGAAGACGCCTGTGGAGTTGAATCAATCGGCCACAGACAAACAGATCTGCCAGTTCTGGAGCGGGGTCCTTGAAGGCGGTAAGCAGTTCATCACCACCTTTTCCAGCCAGCAGGACACGTCCGTTTCTTTTCGACATCTCTCCGTACAGTGCGGTGTAGTACTCGGCTGAAACAGCAGAGGGGTTTGGAATAACTTCCGAATAACCATCGCCTGTGCGGGAGAGCATGCGAAATTCATCTTCTCGTAAATGCAATCCCTTCTTACCAAGTTTGTCTTCCACGTACCGAATGTATTTCCGCTCGTCGGATTTCGAAGCTTCATCGAATACAAAGGAAACCGTTTGCAGAGAGGATGCCTGCACGTGCTTGCTCTTGATGATTTCATCAGCCATGCAGACAATCGCCGATGAATCCATCCCACCGCTTAGTTCCGCCCAGACTGTTCCGTCTACTCGAAGTCGGCAGGCAACCGCTTCGAGAAACAAGGCCCTAAAGTGCTCCTCATATTCCGAATCTTGCTTGTAGCGGATGACCTTATGGGGAGCGAGGCTCCAAAACCTTTGCACCCGAAATTGACCATCGGTGATGACCACAGCATGGCCTGGCGGAACAGGATAGAGCTGCTTGTAAGGTGTGAGTGATGGTTCAGCAAGCCGAGTTAAAAACTCGGCAAGATATTCATCGT
>DATEUF010000055.1:0-34557 GCA_035283325.1 Pyrinomonadaceae bacterium
TTCCAAGCGAAGCCGGGAGCAGGTTGAATGTGAGCGCAGTGCTCACGGGGCGTGTCGTTCGGCGCGACGACACGCTGACCATCCAGGCCGATCTGATTGATGTGGCCACTGACACACAACTGTGGGGCGAAAGGTACAACCGCAAACCGGCCGATATACTTCTGGTGCAGGAAGAGATCGCGCGCGAGATTTTGGATAAGCTCAGACTGACGGGCGAAGAACAGAAGGTTTTGGCCCGACGCGACACCATTAACCCCGAAGCCTACGAGTTCTACCTAAAGGGGCGTTACCACCTGGAGAAGGGAACCGAAAAGGAGTGGCGCGAAGGACAGGAATACTTTCGACGCGCTCTCCAGCTAGATCCAAACTATGCCCTGGCCCATGTCGGACTGGCCGACGCCTACAACAGGGCATCCGCTTGGCTCATACCACCCAAACAGGCAATGCCCAAAGTCAAAGAGGAGGCCTTGCAGGCTTTGAGAATTGATGAAGGACTGGCTGAGGCGCACGTCATGCTCGCAGTTCACGAGCACTTCTACGAAAAAAACTATAGGACAGCGGAGCAGGAGTTCAAGCGCGCTCTGGCCCTCAAACCTAACTCTGTGGATGCCCTAGTCTGGTATTGCTTTCTGCTTGCGAGAATGGAACGTTTCGATGAAGCCATCGCCACCGTGCGACAGGCCCAGAATCTGGAACCGCTTTCGATTCCCGTCAATCACGGCGCGAGCTGGGTGTTTTATTATTCTCGTCAGTTCGATCTTGCGATTGAGCAGTTGGAAAAGGCGTTAGAGGTAGACTCCAACAACGCCTACACTCATGACTTTCTCGGCCAGTCCTATAGGCAGAAAGAAAGGTACGCGGAAGCTCTGGCGGAGTTCACAAAGGCAAAGGAATTGGGAGATGACCTGTGGTCCACCTCAGCTCTAGGCACGACCTACGCAATGTCAGGGCGAAGGGACGAAGCCCTGAAGATGATTGGCGAACTGCGGGAGATAGCGAAAGGCCGGTACGTCTCACCATATTTTACCGCCATCATTTACGCGGCCCTGGGCGATCGCGAACAAACGTTCGTGTGGCTCGAAAAAGCTATGGAAGAGAAAAACGATTACCTGGCGTACCTCAAAGTCGAACCACTTTTCGATCGGGTCCGCTCCGATCCGCGCTTTGCGGACCTTGTGCAGCGCGTTGGCCTGTAGTCTTGAGATTGGGAAGGATGGTCTGATCGCAAATTCACGTGGCCACTTTGATAGCTTTGAGTACCGCCGTAAACTCGGGTTATGAATTCTCATTTGAAGTCGCCTTACCTCAAGAGTGAAGAGGTACTGTAGCTTCGGCTTTGCCCCCAAATGAGGCGGTGGTTTTGCCCCGCCGTTCGGCTCGCAATCAACTCTTGGGCTTTCGCCCTTGGTTCGGCCCTTTGCCCCCAGATGTCTTGAAAAAGGCGCGTAGCAGGAACGAAGGGCATAGCCCAGGCGGTTTTTGGGAAATGACCGGCCGGGGCAAAGCCGCCGGCCCACATCCAGCGGCAAAGCCGAACTGACTGTTGCGCACGACTCTTGAGGCTAAGCCATTCGAAGTCAGTTTCAGGATGAATAACGAACTGTTACCCAATACTACTCTTTCCCATTACCGCATCGTCTCCAAACTCGGTGCCGGTGGCATGGGTGAGGTCTATCTCGCCGAAGATGTGCAACTGGGTCGCCGCGTGGCGATAAAACTCTTATCAGCCGAAGCAGTCGCAGATGAATGTGCGAACAAACGTCTCGTCAGAGAGGCCCGCGCGGTTGCAACACTCGATCATCAGAACATCTGCTCGATCTATGAAGTCAATGAAGTAGACGGTCGATACTTCATCGTCATGCAGTACGTTGAAGGCGAGACTCTCGATGTCCGAATGAAGCGAACGCCTCTCGACTTTTCAGAATCACTTTCAGTCATAGATAAATATGAAGTCAGTGATCAGGACTATAAAGAGTTCATCAATGCGGGCGGCTATCTGAAGAAACAGTATTGGAAATATGCCTTCATCAAAGATGGGAAATCGCTCTCCTGGGAGGAGGCAATAAACGACTTAAAAGATCGCACGGGATTGCTTATCTGGCAACGAGGAACGATCTAGACACGCGTCATGTTGCTTGAACCGCTCAATTTGATTCAGGGTGCGCACTTCGCCGCTGTCTATATGTATGCCCGGCAGTTTGACGCGGCACTCGAACAAGCTAGAAAGACCCTCGACCTCGATCCTACTTTCGTCATTGGAAAATCGTGGCTCTGTTTTACCCTTAACGCCAAGGGGATGTATGCCGAATCGCTTGCGATTTCTGAAAAGACACTGCAGACAGATTTTCTTCTGTTCCCCCAAGCGAGTTACGCCTACGCGAAAACGGGGCGGCGGCAGCAAACCAGAAGAAGTAATAAAGAAGTGGAGAGAAATTGAAAAGTCCGAATATGTGCTGAATTATTGGATAGCCGTTGTCTACGCCGCACTCGGCGAAAAGGACGCTGCTTTGCCGAACTTGAAAAAGCATATCAGGCACGTGATTTTTTCTTTCATCGTTTGAAGAGTTGACCCGTTTATGGATCCCTTGCGCGACGACCCGCGATTCAAGGAGATGCTAAAGCGCCTGAATTTGCCGGAATGAGTTTAGGACAAGTGTGAACTGAGAACTCGACGCCAAGACAAATCAAATAATGAAAAATAACTCGGATGGACCTAAAACGAATTTGGGTCTGACTCGTCGCGGCTTCATAGCGGGCGCCATCGCCGCACCCGCCGCCACTGCTCTTCTCGCACGGCCGAGTAGCTACGGACAAGATGCGGCGCAAGTGCGGTATCCCGACCCGAATGTCATTGTGCTCGACAAACGGTTCGCTAAATACAGGGTCATTAACGCCGCCATCGAGCGACTCTATACAGGTATGCGATGGGCAGAAGGACCGGCCTGGAACGGCGCCGGTCGTTATCTCGTGTGGAGCGACATACCAAACAATGTGAAGCACCGGTGGCTGGCCGAGGACGGACACGTCAGTGTCTTTCATTCTCCGTCAAACTACAGCAACGGCAATACATTCGACTGGCAGGGACGCCTGATTTCGTGCGAGCACGATACACATCGCGTTGTGCGCTTTGAGCAGGAAGGTACCACAACTGTTCTTGCAGAAAGTTGGCAGGGTAAGCCGCTGAATGCGCCGAACGATGTGATAGTACATCCCGACGGCGGCATTTGGTTCACAGACCCCGGCTACAGCAGTTTGTACGAAGGCGGAGATCGTCGGTTGAGTCAAAAAGAGGCCGTCTATCGGATTGATCCCAAGACCGGGAAGATGGAAATGGTCACGGACACAATGTACAAGCCGAACGGACTTTGCTTTAGCCCTGACCACAAAAAGCTCTACATCGCCGAAACTGGTGCGTCGCACTATCCTGCCGCGCCGCCTCACATCATGGCGTTTGATGTAGTAGACGGACAGAAACTGGGAACCGGAAAAGAGTTCACTTCCACGAAGATGAAAATGCAGAGCGGCGAGGTTGTGGGCTTCGCGGACGGGATCCGGGCAGATGCGGACGGCAACATCTGGGCCGGCGTCGGTTGGGTTGGCCCGGGATATGATGGCGTGCATGTGTTTGCACCCGACGGAGAGCGGATTGGACAGATCTTACTGCCCGAAATTTGCGCGAATCTCTGCTTTGGCGGTCCGAAAAGAAATCGTCTATTCATGACTGCAAGCCAATCACTGTATTCCTTGTATGTAGAGGTTCAGGGCGCCCATATTGCGTAGCTGATAGGTACGCTCATCCGTATTACCGGCTTACCGTTTTCAACGAGAACGAAGTCCATTGCGCCGGTGATCGTCACCCGTTTTCCGTTGCCTATCGGCCGACAGCTTCGGTCCTACTGCCTGATTCGCCTCCATGTTTTGGGAATTCTGCCGCTGTGGGGTGCGGATATTTTCGCAAACGCACGCAACAGAGATGCCTGTCCTCAAGAACACCAAGGACAATGCAAGGGGTATGTTGAGGGCACGAAGCTTGCTCCGTGCGTTATAACACAGACACCAAAACCGAAGCGGGAGACAATCGAGCGTTTGCAATAGCGGACAGCCTTGACTGTCCGAATTCCAGTGAATCAGTCAGAGGAGAAGATAAGGATATGAGAGTGACCACACGCGCATTGCTGTCAGCCACAGCCATCATGCTTGTTCTGGTAGCTCCGTCCGCAGCGTGGGCGCAACACAAGCACACAAGAAGCGGACAGAAGAAGGCAGGCATGAAGTCGGAGATGTCGATGATGATGAAATCGCCGCATCACATGCTGATGACGGCCCACATGAGGAGTATGTCTGAGTTCGCCAGGGCACTCCGTGATCAGGCAGTGATGCCTAAAACTCTGGACGTTGAATTCGCACGCGCGGCTGTTGCCGAGCTAAGACATAACCTCGATGCAATGGAAGCCATCCACCAAAAGCACATGCAGACGATGAGCGCGGAGATGAAGTCAAAGATGCAGATGATGATGGAAAAGATGGATAAGGACCGCGCAACGGTGAAGGACCAGGTCAGTGCGCTCGAGACAGATGTGCTGGCCGATACGCCGGACTCTAAGCAAGTGGCAGCGCACACCAATGCTCTGCTCAAACACTTCGGCATGATGTCGAAGATGCATGGTGGAAGCAAAGCGGGTAAGAAGATGGAGATGAAGAAAAAGATGGAAATGAAGAAGATGTAAGAGCTGGGCTCAATGCCACTTTCGCCGTTGAGCGCAGCGTTGCGTTCCCGGTGCAATTCTTGCGCTGGCTAAAGTGGGAAGGAGATCAAGCATACGTCCACCCCACAACTAACAACACAACTATCGCGGACTACAGGAGATTAATGACATGATCGAATCGAGCAAGACACCCCTGGTCATCGCGTTTGTCGTCGTCGTCGTGCTTTTTCTGATCTTCGGAGGCGGGGTAATGACAGGGTCAATGATGAGTGGCGGGATGATGGGACGGGGATGGATAGGTGGGTTCAGTTGGATGTGGATTCCTACTTTACTCACCCTCGGTCTCGGCGTCCTACTTGGTTGGCTGATCTTCGGGAAGAAGTGACCGACCTAAAGATGAATCGCCAATCTATATGGCAGGGAAAACGAGATGCCCGTGTTTCATCGTGAGAGGCACCGTACACAGCATATAGGCTGGCTCCGCGCAGCCGTTCTGGGCGCAAACTACGGTATTGTCTCAACCGCTAGGCTGGTTGTTGGTGTGGCCGCGTCAAATGCAACACATACTGTTGGGGATAAGGCGACAAGAGTCCGACTGAGGAAAATGAAATTTCTTGTTCGTGTCTGTTGGTGTGATTTCGTGGATCGTTCCTCATTTCTCAGCCAAACAAACGATCCACAAAATCACACAAATTTACACGAATAAGCCAAACACGCTTGACCTGCACCAAGCATTGAATCGTTTTTGAAAAGAGGGTCGCTCACATGAAAAAGCAGCATCGTGCAAAGAAAGAGAGCTATCGTATTCGCACCCACCTGATTCACGGGAATTATGAAAGCAAGCATTGGGACTTTGATCATCACCTGATTCCCCCAATTTCGGCCTCGGCCGCGTACCGGCTGGGTTCGGTGCACCGGGGCGCGCAGGGATTTGTCGAGTTTGCTTCTGAGGAGGCAGACGTCAAAGGCCACATCCCGATTTACATTTATGACCGTTTGGACGAACCGACGCGCGGGATGCTGGAGGAGAATCTGGCTTATGCCGAGGGTGGCGAGACAGCAGTCACATTTGCGACGGGGATGGCGGCCATCAGCGCAGCCCTGGGTATCACCAACAAAGCAGGCACGGAGATTCTCGCGCATCACACTCTTTACGGTTGTACTTACAGCCTGCTAACAAACTGGCTGCCTCGATTCGGCATAACCACGAGATTTGCCGACCTGAGAGATGAGCATAGCTTCAAAGAGGCGATAACCAACCGCACCCGCGTCGTTTACTTTGAGACTCCTGTGAATCCCACGCTCGATCTGATCGACATTGCGTTGGTCCGGCGCTGGATGGATGAAGCCAGACCCGGAGCGGAAGAAAAAGATCGGCTGCTGATGATCGTCGATAACACCTTTGCCACGCCTTACTGCCAGCGGCCCCTGACACTGGGGGCTGATCTCGTTGCTCACAGCCTGACGAAAGACATCGGTGGCTTTGGGACGGATATGGGTGGTGCTGTAATTGGACCACGCAAGTTTCACGCGCCACTCTTAATGTATCGCAAAGACTTTGGCGGCGTGCTCGCGCCCAAGAGTGCCTGGTCAATCCTCGTCTACGGATTACCTACCCTGGCAACACGCATGGTGAATCAGCAGAAGTGTGCGAACCGGGTGGCGCAGTTCCTCGTTCAGCATCCGAAGGTTGCATCTGTTCACTATCCGGGACTGGACACATTTCCTCAGTACGAGCTCGCTCGCAGGCAGATGACAAGTTATGACGGAAAATTTGCGCCCGGGAGCATGGTCTATTTTGTTCTAAAGGGTGAGGAGAAGGCGGCCACCGAAGCTGCTGATCGTTTCATGGATTACATTGCCAATCATGCCTACAGTGTTACGTTGGCCGTGAGCCTGGGACAGATCCGCACACTAATCGAAGAGCCTTATTCAATGACGCACTCGGCGTTACCGCCGGAAGTGAAGCGCGCCCGCGGGCTCGAGCCGGGCGGCATTCGACTTTCAATTGGCCTGGAGGACTGGCACGACATCATCAACGACCTGCAAACCGCATTGGAGACTTGACGCTCTGCTTGACCGGCTCGCGGGACTAAAGTGCCGCTTCGAGCCAGCCGATAGCCTTCGCGCGCAAACGCTTCTGGCCCAACTCGGCCGACGCCGTTTCCCCGATGCCGTTTCGTTGATTCGTTTTCACGAGATCCTGCTTTTCTTGCGCGCCTACCCGCACACTCCCGCAATACGGCAATTGGCCGAAGAACTTCTCGCTTCTTTCCACAAACGTGTTGCGGGCTTGCGCGCTTCGGGCGCTGACCTCTCGGCCTTTGCCGACCCGCCAGTGTCAGGCATCGCAGGCACGGCATTCTCAGCAGTCTGGGGCTATGACATCGTGCGATATCTTGCGGCGCGTTACCCGTCGCGGGTCGAAATTGACTGGGAAGGTTACGAGGGTGAAGAGCGGCTCGTCTCCGTCTTGAAAAGTTTTTTGCCACTGTTTGAGGACGGTGCTTACGTTGTTTATCCGGTCCCGTATCTTGCCTGGATTCGCGCTGCCAAAAGGCCACACGAGACGGACCTTGCGTGGCTGCTACGCCAGTTCGACCAGCTCTCGATCGACGAAAGAGAGAAAGCCAATCTCTTCGATTCGCTCAAGCTCTGGGTTCATTGGAAACTCGGCAACTCGCCCGCGACGCGCACAAAGATGCGTCTTCGAGTGAACAAGATCTTCTATCACGATGGGCCACTTATCAGGCGCAGCGAGGTTTCACTTGCCCAGGAGTTGGAAGATCCGTTGCCGCTGCCGCTCAGGAAACTTTCCCGCGCCGACGGCGAGAGACTTGTGAGCCTGGGCCGTGACATGATGACCGTGCGTTATCGCGAGCTTCATGGCTTCACTTACGGCGACCCGGGGCACGTTCTGCGCGCGGCGGCGGGACGCGGTGTCGAATTCGTAATCTGGGGTTTGCCGCCAGGGCGCCGTCTGCCGTTACTCGGCTATCATGCCGTGCTGATCCTCAAGAACGGCGTTGCGGCAGGTTACGCTGAATCCCTCGCGCTTTTTGAGCGCACCGAGGTTGGCGTGAATCTCTTCTACACCTTCCGCGATGGCGAGTCGGCGTGGATCTACGCTCGCCTGCTTCGCTTCCTGCGGCAGTACCTCCATGTCTCAGTATTTTCAGTTGAGCCTTACCAACTCGGCAGCCACAACGAAGAGGGTATAGAGGCCGGCGCGTTCTGGTTCTATCGAAAACTCGGCTTCCACCCGGTTCAACTGCAGGTAGCCCGCATGGTTGCGCGGGAAGAACGCAAACTCACCAACCGCCCCGGCTATCGCACTCCTGCGCGTACATTACGTCAACTCGCCGCGGGGCATCTTCTCTACGAAGCGCCCTCAGCTCCGCATCCTGGTGAGTGGGACAATTTCCGTGTGCCGAACATCGGACTCGCTGTTCAGCGCTGCCTGGTCCGGCAGTCCGGCGGCGACGAACGAAAGCTCCGCCAGGCGCTCGTGGCTTCAGTCGCACACGCACTCGGTGTTAAGCCAACAGACTTGAGTGCGTCAGAGCATCGCGTCTTCTCTGATCTCGCTATGGTGCTGGCAATGATTCCAGCTCTATCGCGCTGGTCAAAAGAGGAAAAGACCGCTATCGGACAGATTGTCCGAGCTAAAGCAGGCACTGATGAATCGCGGTATGTGAGACTCTTGCAGCACCACCGGAAACTCCGCGATGGTTTGCGGACGATCGGCTCTCGGGACGTCACCGGATAGTTTCTCGGAGCAAGCAGACTCCGGGCGGAGCGACGCAACGCGACGTCGTCCGCCAGTCCATAGCGCCGGGCGTTTGCTGCTCCGTTGTTAGACGCCGCATTGTCGAATCCCTGCCCTCACGCTTTGCGCAATTGGATCCGTCCCTTCTTCTCGTTGATGTCGATCCCCCACAGCCTGGCTGCATTCTCGCCGAAGATCTTCCGCCTGACATCATCCGTCAACTGTGGATAGCCATGTCCCTCCACCAGTTGGTCGGGTATCCGGAATTTTCGGAACGCTTCGATCTGCCACTGCGCAACGCCCCACAGCGGTGTGTCGGTGCCCCACAAGATGTAGTCAGCTCCGATATCACGCAGCAGGGTACCTAAGAGGTGTGCGCATTCCAGGGGCCGGTTCGTGACTGTCGCCGCAAACGCGGTCCCCAGCTCGCTGAAGAGATTTTTACGGTGTGGTTTGAAAGCCTTCAGGGCTGCCAACTCCTGGTGGTAGGGCCAGGCGGAATGAAAGGCAATCCAATTCAAGTCCAGAAAATCATCCGCAACGCGGTCGAAATCCTGGGGGTGGGAGTAGCGTTCCATGAACTGGCCAAACGGCACGCCTTTGTGGCAGCCGATATTCTTAATCCCCAACTTCCGGCAGCGCTCCCAGATGGGATAGGCCAGTTTTTCGTTATCGAACCACCATCCCTTATGAACAGTGCTGTCAAAGGTGTACAGCTTCAGCCCTCGGATCTTCATGTCTTGGGCAAAGTAGTCCAACCGCTCCAGCGTTTGGGACAGACCTTGATTCGGGGTCAACCCACCGCCGAGGAGGATCGTGCGCTCAGGCCAGCGGGCTCGCGTTTGGGCGACCTCCTCAATAGGGTTCATGTCGTGGCCGCCGTAATCCTCGCGAAAGCCGAACGGATTGACGATGGCCATGGCCGTATCGCTTTGCTTGTACAGGGTTCGCCCAAACCCCTCCACGTCCATGTCGCGGATGCCATTCTGGAGGCCCAAGGTCTTGCCCAGAGTGTCGAGCTGATCTATGAACCACATGCCACGCTCGGTGGTGTTGTCCTTCGTAAAGCCAGCCTTGCGCCAAGCCACGTGAGTATGCGCATCGATAATGAACTCTGTGCCTGCAAACGCTTCTTGGGCTGCGGCCTCATCTACGGCGGCCTCGTCTGACACGTCAAAGAGTCGCAGGCCCGTGACCTTATTGACGGCAAACAGGGCAGCGGCAAACCCGCTAGCTGTCTTCAGAAACGTCCGGCGTGGGAGCCGTCGTTTCCGTGCGCAGTCATCAATCGGGCCAAGCAGGCGTTCACCGAGATGGCCTGCGGTGAAGAATGTCACGCCCTGTTCGTAGTGGTTCTCAACGTTGAGTAGGCCCACGTCCACATTACGAAACAGGGTTAAGAAGTTAAATTCCATCGTCCGTCCTCCTCAAGGCTAACGGCTGCGATATTCTGGGCGCTTCTAATCGCAGTCTACCTCCCTCGCAAGAACACCTGGCGCCCACCGGCTATAGCGGATAATATGAGTAAGTTGCAAAAAGACCATTGCACTTGATCCGAATCAGGCAAAATATTTCCTACCACCGCATGGTCGCGAAGACGCAGAGTATCAATAATCTGGTGACCGAAACAAACCAAAGAAAGAGGACTGAACAATATGGCTAGACCTTCAAAACTGGCCCACGTCGTCTATATGACAAGACGCTTCGAGGAAATGATCGCCTGGTACCAAAATGTCTTTGAGGCGAAGGTGCTATACCAGAATCCCGCGATCGCCTTTCTCACCTTCGATGACGAGCATCATCGTTTCGCCTTCGCCAACATGAATGCGTTTAATCCCACGGGTGTAGCGAGCGAGGCACCAGCCGGGATCGGTGTGAATCATGTAGGTTACACCTATACGAATCTTGGGGAACTCCTCGCTACCTACGAGCGTCTCAAGCAACTCGGCATTACGCCTTACTGGCGCGTTCATCATGGCGTAACGCTTTCCATGTATTACCAGGATCCAGACGGCAATCGGATGGAGTTTCAGGTTGACTGCTGCGCCAATGCGGAGGAAGCCCGCGCATTCATGCACAGTGACGCCTTCGCCGCAAATCCCATCGGCGTCGAAATCGATCCGGATGCATTGCTTGAAAGATACAAGAGCGGCGTTCCCACAGAGTCGTTGTTGGTTCAGCCTGAGGGGCCAGTCTCGCAAATCCCGCGCGAACATGGCTTGTCCTGACGAGCGAGATGATAAAAACAGTCAGCCAACACTACGCTGTCGCATTAACGCAACCGTCTGCAGTCTCGGGTCGGTGGCATGGGCCAAGTATATCTGGCTGAAGACTTGCCACTCGGGTCGCCTAGTTGCGCTATGGCGTCATGAGGCGATGTGTGTAGCTTGCGCAGCAACCACTTGCCAGCGCCCTCTTATCTTCACGAGGGTTACGGTGACTCGGAGTTGACCGCCAATGTCTTGCCCTTTAGATTGGGCCTTGATCATCGCGCGATATGTTGCCACAGCTGTATTTCCATAGAGATGGATGTTCACATCCTCGAAACTGACGGATTCATACTTCAGTTCTCCAGACTTTATCGCTGCGAGACGTGGCGCTTTGGTCGTCAGGACTCCGGACTCGTTAACAAGGAAGTAATCATCGGCATACATTCGGTCGAGTGCGACAGTGTCGTTTTTCCCCAGGGCAACGTAAAGTTCATTTAGTAACTGCCGTACGGCTTGTTCATCGTTGCCCTTTTGGTTTGCGCTACTGCGCGTCGGTTGAGTGAAAACTAAAGAAGATGCGGCAATCAGCATTGCCACTACAAGGATGCGTTTCATGCAAGTGATCCTTTCGCGCCGGAACGAGCCGGCAGGTAATGGGGGAAAGACGTGCTGCTTTTACAGCAAACGTTCCCAGCCAGTCAATGGCTATAGCTACAGAGAGGATGCTTCACGACGAAACCAAACTTGAGCTGCCCGGGGGCGGCATGTCCAAGTGAAGGGTTGACCGGGAGCGGCATGTCCATGTGGAGGAAAAACATTCGCGCAACCCATCGTTTCCAGGATGAAGAGTAAACCAACCAGGAGAAAACGTTGATGCAAAAAGAGAAGCACATCATGAGTAACGCACCGATCGACTTGAGCGAGTATGATGCGATTACCAGGACGGTTCAGCAATATATCAACGGCGGCAAGTCGGGCCGAACCGCTGACATGAAGACCGCGTTTCACCCGGAGGCAACGATCTTTGGCTATATCGGCGCCGATTTGTTCGCCGGGCCCATCCAGAAGCTCTTTGACTGGAATGACCAGAATGGTCCAGCAACGGAACTCCAGGGCCGGATTGTCAGCATCGATATAATCGAGACGATTGCCACAGTGCGGCTGGAACTCGACAACTGGAGCGGCCATCGCTTCACCGACCTGTTTACGCTGCTGAAAGTCGATGGAGAGTGGAAAATCATGAACAAGGTTTTCCATCTTCATCCGTGATGAGTCTTTGACGTGGAGGCCCCATTTTGAAGATCTCCGCGCCGATCCACGGTACGCCGACCTCCTGCGCCGCATGGGACTAAAGCCGTGAGAAGGAGGAACACTTGCGAATTATTCCCCGGACGGTTGACGGCATTTATGCGCACCTCAATCTGTACAATCGCGCGCTGACCCGCTGAAACAAACGGTTTATCCGGCGGCTACGGTGTGAGCGTCTGCTGAAACAGGTTTGCTCTTGGTCTAACTGACATATTCGATCAAGGCAGTCGAGATCTTCATGGCGGAAAGAACAATTAACCAGCCCGCTTTGGCATGGCTGAAGAAGACTAAACTGATAGCCAGCGTCCTTGCAGCGGTTATGGCCATTCCCAGCTTGTTGGCTTACCCCACAGCTGAGAACGATACGCTGAGCACTCCGCTGCTCGAGTTTTTGCAGAAACAGATCGGTTTGACTCCAACGGAGATCAAATCGCTGATTGCTGCCCGTCCCGTAGCGAAGTTGCTGAAAACAAAGAGGAACGATGAAGTGGCGATCTTTGGAATCGTGAGGATAAATGCGCCACAAGAGTTGTTCATTGAAAAGTTCAGGGACATTGTCGCATTTGAAAGCGGTAAAGGAATCCATGGCGTGGGCGCCGCTTTCAATCACCGCCTGTGCTGAGTGACGTTGCCGCTTTACAGATGGATCTCAAGGAATTGAAAGAGATTCCTAACTGTAAGCCCGGTAACTGCCCGATTAAATTATCCGAGCAAGCAATGAAGTCTTTGCGGGAGAAAATAAATTGGAGTTCTCCGAAGGCGACCAGGGAGGCTCAATCGGTAATTCGCCAGGCCTTTGTGGATTACATTGCGAACTACCAGAAGATCGGAGGCGAAGCCCTTGCTATTTCTAACGTCAGAAAAAACCTCATGCAATCCGCGAGGGTTTCCTCAAACTGCTGCTAAATTCGTCGAACTTTATTCCTCCGACTGACCCGCCCCCCCGACTCCTCCTGCAGTTTTCATGGGCACGTTAACTCCTCGATATTTCACTATTTGGGCCAGTTCCGGCGTGTGAAAGGGATACAAGGGTCGTCATCACGTCAGAAGCATCTGCTGATGAGAACGCAACCCAACATTCACCTGGCGCGTACTTGTGGCTAGAAAAAATGACTACAGCGTCTAGTCTGAAAGAGCGTCGCACCAGGCCAGCAACCCGCGAAATCGCTGATCAGGCCTTTTCCCGCGCCGCCGGTGCATCGCTCATTGCAGGCAACCGTGTCGAGCTACTCAAAGACGCCGCCGAGAATTATCCGGCGTGGCTCGCTGCAATAGCGGGCGCAAAACACTACATTCATTTCGAGAGCTACATCATTCACGAGGACGATCAGGGCTGGCTTTTTGCCGACGCCTTAATTGCTAAAGCGAAGGAGGGCGTGCGTCTGCGCTTGCTCTACGATTGGATGGGTGGATTTGGCAAAAGCTCACGATCGTTTTGGAATCACTTGCGCGAGAACGGCGTCGATGTGCGTTGCTACAACCCGCCGCGGTGGGACTCACCAATGAGCTGGCTCAGTCGGGACCATCGTAAAACACTGACCGTTGATGGTCGAGTCGGTTTTGTTACGGGCTTGTGTGTTGGGCGAATGTGGGTTGGCGATCCGGAAAGGAAGCTCAAACCGTGGCGTGACACCGGAGTCGAGGTGCGGGGACCTGCAGTTGCAGATATCGAACAAGCATTTGCGGGCGTGTGGGCACTGACGGGTCCGCCCATTCCCGAAGAAGAGATCATCAGGAGAGAATTGCTCGCACCAGAGGGCGACATGAACTTACGCATCGTGGCCAGCGTCCCTGCAACTGCCGGCATGTTGCGCTTAGATCAACTCATTGCCGCATTGGCTCGAAATCGCCTGTGGTTAACGGATGCCTACTACGCAGGAACGACTCTGTATGTACAAGCCTTGCGTGCTGCGGCGATGGACGGTGTTGACGTCCGCCTGTTAGTGCCTAACGGGACCGACATCCCTATCCTTACGCCCTTGTCCCGGGCCGGCTACCGTCCGCTCCTGGAAGCCGGAGTACGTATCTTCGAGTGGAACGGCACGATGCTGCATGCAAAAACGGCAGTTGCGGACGGACGATGGGCACGCGTCGGATCAACTAACCTCAACATCGCAAGTTGGTTCGGTAACTGCGAGATGGACGCTGTCGTCGAAGATGAACGTTTCGCTCGCGAGATGGAGGAGATGTATCTCCAGGATTTAACGAACGCGACAGAGGTCGTCTTAGATGCCAAACACAGAGTGCGCGTCCCCGGTGCGCCGAGACACCCACACGCACAGAGGATCGGGAGCCGGGGCAGCGGCGGGCGTGCAGCAGCAGGCGCGCTTCGAGTTGGAAACGCGGTAGGCGCGGCGTTCACGAGGAAGCGCGTTCTCGAACCTGTTGAAGCGCGCCTAATGGTGCTTGGCGGTGCCTTGCTGCTGGTCCTGGCAGTTCTCTTCACCTACTTTCCTCGCTTGTTGGTCTATCCAGTCGTCGTAATTTTCGTGTGGTTTGCCCTTGCACTCCTCTCCAGAGGCTACAAGCTGCATCGCATTAGAGATGAACCACAATCGGTTAAGCGCGATAACGCCGCGACAGTGAGGGAGGAACAAGTGAAGAAGGTTCAGCGCCGCTGATTAGGCCTGGGAGCGCAGGCATCCTGCCTGCCCGGTCTAACTAAGGCGAGTGAGGCAGGCAAGGATGCCTGCGCTCCCAGGCTACAAAACTGAAAAGTCGCCTACCAGCGGCAGGTGATCTGATGCAATAAGCGCTAGTCGACTCCGATGTATTGCAACTTTTATCAATTTGAGGGATGAATCGTAATAGATGTGATCAACGTGGGCTAAGGGCAAGATGCCAGGATAGCTCCATGCCCGGCCCAGACGCGTTTGCGGCTCTGCGGTATTGAAGTGATGTTGTAGCAGGTGAGACGCGAGTCCTCGTGGCCACTCATTAAAATCCCCAAGCACGAGACGTCGTGATTGCTCAGCATGATTAGCGAGGACGTCCAGCAGTTTCCTCGCTTGATAGCGGCGTTCGAAGAATCCAGTGCCCAGGTGTACGTTAAAGATTCGCAAGAGGTGTGCAGCGGTGTTTTGACTATCCAATGTCAGAGTTACCTCCAGGCAACCTCGCGGCTCGCTTTTGCGCCACGTTATGTCGTGATTGTGTTCAGAGATGATAGGCAGGCGCGTTAGTAAAGCGTTCCCATAAGCGCCGCCATGCAAACGACGATTCTCGCCCATCCGAAAATCAAACCCGAGTGCTTCCGCGATGGACCGTACCTGATTGCGCTCGCGCTCGGGATCATCCATGCCGACGACTTCCTGTAGAGCAATAACATCAGACTTAGTTTCCTTTAACACGTCAATTATGCGTTGAGGCCGCACGCGCCGGTCCAGCCCACGACACTTGTGAATGTTGTAAGTTGTGATGCGAAAGGAGATCATCTCTTATAGTGCGGACCTTTGAAGAATATTCAGGTTCCCAGGGCAGTTCGTCTAGCGTTGGAGCAGCTTTTGAACATCATTCGGCGTGAAGGGTAGCTATGCCACATTCTCTACCATTGCTGCAGGACTTACTCGTTCTATTGCTTGCCTCAGTTCCTATTGCGTTCATCTTTCACCGGCTGCGCTTGCCGACCATAGTCGGGTTCATGATTACCGGCGTCCTTATCGGCCCTCATGGACTCGGACTGATCGAGGATGTTCAGGCCATCGAGGTGCTCGCTGAAATAGGCGTAGCTCTCTTGCTCTTCACTATTGGCCTGGAGTTCTCGTTGCGGCGCATGCTTGAAATGAGACGATTGGTTCTAGTCGGAGGAAGCTTGCAGGTTGTTCTCACGACGCTTGTCGTCAGCGGAATCGCTTACCTACTCCATCGTCCCGTTAACGAAGCAATCTTCTTTGGCTTTCTCTTTGCCCTCTCCAGCACGGCAATCGTGCTCAAGAGTTATATAGATCGGGCAGAGATTGACGCGCCGCACGGGAGGGCAGGCGTTGGCATACTGCTCTTCCAGGACCTCAGTATCGTGCCGATGATGCTGATGATACCCATCCTGAGTGGTCATCAAGGAACTTCGGCTACCAAAATTACTCTCACGCTTGGCATCGCAGTCGCGGCCATTGCCATTATTATCTTCACAGCGCGAACCGTTGTGCCTTATCTGCTGTACCACATTGTCCGTTTGCGCAGTCCGGAAGTGTTTATTATCTCCGTCGTCCTTCTGAGTCTTGGCACCTCCTGGTTAACCTCACAAGTAGGGCTGTCGCTTGCACTCGGCGCATTCATCGCCGGCATAGTGCTGTCCGAGTCAGAGTATAGCCATCAGATTGTGGCCGACATCCTGCCTTTCCGCGATGTCTTCAACAGTCTCTTTTTCATCTCCATCGGGATGCTCCTCTCATTGAGCGCCCTCGCCACTGATATCTTCACTGTTCTGGCATGGGTCGGCGCGCTAACACTGGGCAAGGCTCTCATCGTGCTGGCGGTGGTGCGTTTACTGGGTTATTCATTACGCGTCTCGACGATGACTGCTTTAGGGCTCGCGCAGGTCGGAGAGTTCTCTTTCATTCTGGCTAAGGCGGGGCTGCCACAAGGATTGCTTTCAGAATTGGATTATCAACGGTTCCTGGCCGCTTCGATTCTCTCAATGATCGCAACACCTTTATTAATCAAAGCCGCTCCACGCATCGGTTACGCTCTGCAATCAGTATTTGCGCCAGGTTCTCTGCTAGAACCGACGGTGTCGGGATTCGACGCAGAGGAGCCTGACATGCGAGGGCATGTGATCATTGTCGGTTATGGTCTCAACGGTCGCAATCTGGCAAAAGTACTTCGGAGGACGGGCGTGCCTTATCTGGTCATGGAGTTGAATGCAGAAGTAGTTCGAGAAGCGCATACTCAAGGAGAGCGGATTGTATACGGTGATGCGACTCGCAAAGAGGTGTTGCATCACGTCCGGTTGGAACACGCCCGCATCCTGGTGCTTGCGATTTCCGACCCCGTGGCATCGCGTCATACAGTTCGGTTGGCGCGCCAGATGAATCCGGATATTCATATTATCGTTCGCACCCGCTACATGACGGAGATATCAGACTTACGTGACCTAGGTGCTGATGACGTCATCCCCGAAGAGTTTGAGACCAGCATAGAAATCTTTTCACGCGTGCTCCGAGAGTACGGCATTGCCCGCGCTGACATTCAACGTCAGGTCGCGGCGATCAGGAGCGAAGGCTACCAGATGCTGCGCCTGCCATCGCTGCCCATCGTGGACATGGGTGAAATTGCCGACGCCCTTAAATCAGCGTCGACCGAAACGCTGTTTGTTGAACCAGGCGCAGTTGCGGTCGGAAGGACCATCGGAGAACTGAGGTTAAGAGAAAAAACGGGAGTGACCATTATTGTAATCACTCGTGAGGGTCATACGGAGATCAATCCGGGACCGGAAACCACTATCCAGGCTGAAGACGTGCTTGTGTTACTTGGTGGCGCAGGGCAAATTGATCAGGCGATTGAAGAGATCAACGGCGTGCGCGAGGTGGTACCATGAAACGTTCGGCGGGAGTTAAGAAGGAAGAAGATGGTCCGGTACCCCCTGGTATCTATACCACTAAAGTCTTACCGGCCGGAAGTGTCCATCTTTCATTTGCAGTTTGATCACGGGCTTGAGCCACGGGAGGCGACGCTGTGGGTTGACCTGAAGGTTCCAAACAGATAGTCAAAGACCGGGGAGGTGACACCAAAGCGCAAGCTGGGAGTCTGGTGATGGTGCAACAGGTGATACTTCTTGAGATAGCAAAACAGGCGTAAACGAGGCGCACCATGATGAGCCTGATAATGTAAGAATTCGTAGCTGAAATAACCGGCAGTAAGACCGCTGAAGAGATAGGCCATTACCTGCCAGCTTCCGGTGAGGGCCCATGCGAGCATGCAATAGACGAAGGCTATGGGTAGACTCAGAAACAAGCTGGCAAAGAGATCATCCAAGGCCTTTGGCTGGGCATGATGCGCCAGATGCATTGTATAGACAAACTGGCGACCCTTTTCGCTTCGCGCGTCAAAGTGAAAAACCAAGCGATGTAAGACATATTCGACCAAACCCCAGGTGGCGATTCCAGTGAAGCACAGGAACAGGATGCTGCCGAATGAGCGCGCTTCGCTCATCATCGCCGCGACAGTTAAACCCAGCGTGAGCGGCGTGTAAAAATAGAAGGGGACGAATTGCTTCCATTCCTTCTTCGTCATCTCTTGCCTCTGCGCTTCGAATGGCGCTTTTGTCCTCTTCCTTTCCCTGCGATCCCCCGCAGTAAGACCTCGGCCACCTCACGCGCTCTATCAAGCGAAAGAAATTCAGGTGGGTGCCCCATCTGGAGATAAGACATAACGTTGATCGCGATCAATCCCTGGAGCGCGATCGCCGCGTCTCGGCAGTCCGCACAATTGAGTTCGCCAGTGCTCACACCCCGTTCAATGAGTGTGGTGAAGAACTCATGATCGCGACTATGAATAGCAGTCAGGTCAGTTGGCTTATCTTCCGGCAGGGCGAACGTAAGCGCCAGTACGAAGCGAACCAGATCAGGCGTTGCTAAGCAAAACGCGAAGTCTGCGGCAATGACCTGATGGATTTGCTCAGACGCCGAAGCATTCAGATCAACCGCATTCCCGCGATGTTCGAAGCAGCGATCATAAGCATCCTGCACAAGGGCAGCGAAAAGGTCGGCCTTATTCTTGAAGTGGTAATAGATGGTCGGTTTGGTGAACTTCGTGGCATCTACAATCGCATTAATCGAGGTGCCCGCGTACCCACTCTTGAAGAACTGGCTGCGTGCTACTTCCATTATGTGCGCCCGGGTCTCGATCATCTCACCGATATTGTATTACTTACCAGTAGGTATATCAAACAAATTAAGAGGCTCGCCACCCACCTTGCGCTCGTTAATATAGGGACTAATTCTTATAGATCTCTATTTGTCAAAACTGTCGCCGGAGGGCCCTCCAGGCATTTCACAGCTCCAACCGAAATCTGGACCTCAGTTCGGTTGTTGCTGAGCTGGCCCACAGTCAAAACCTCTTTCTTAGACTTGATCCTTACGCAGCCAAATGGTAAAGATCCGCTCCACTGGGTGGTGCTGGCGCGTGTTGGCGCAATCACTAATGAGCCAAATGCTCGAACCTTCACCAGCAGCAAACTTTTTCGTAAATTCGTGTGAGTTAGTGGATCGTACTCAGGAGGCGTTCATGAGTAAGATTTTGACAATATCGATAATTCTGGCAGGTTTGATGCAGGCTGCGGTTGCGCAAAAGGAGACCGCTGATCGGTCCTGGACTAACTTCTTTGCCGTGGAAAAGGAGGAGCTAACGGCCACCGGGCGCAATCCGTATTTTATTCTGGAGCCTGGTTACAGATGTGTCCTTGAAAGCGGATCGGAACGTCTTGTTATTACTGTTCTCAATGAAACAAGGCTTGTCGACAACGTCGAAACGCGGGTAGTTGAAGAAAGGGAAACGATGAATGACAGTCTTGTTGAAGTGTCGAGAAACTACTTCGCAATTAGTAAACGAACCAACAGCGTCTTTTACTTTGGCGAGGAGGTTGACATGTATAAAAACGGTAAGGTGGTCAGCCACGAAGGTAGTTGGCTCTCAGGTGCGGCCGGAGCCCGGTTTGGCCTAATCATGCCGGGGCAGCCGCTGCTGAGCGCCCGTTATTACCAGGAGATCGCTCCGGGAGTTGCGATGGACCGAGCAGAAATTGTCAGCTTAAGCGAAACCGTCCAAACTTCTGCTGGTAACTTTACCAATGTACTCAAAGTGGCAGAAACCTCGCCACTAGAACGAGGAGTTAAGTATAAGTATTACGTCAGCGGCATCGGGCTGGTGCACGACGGGTCAGTCAAGTTGGTAAGCCATGGCAAGGTCCAACAACATCATGTTGGTGGAAAACTTCCGTTGAAGGATCGGGAGCCTTCTCTACCAAATCAAAATGAGAACACTCTCAGCTCTCAGTTTAGTCACAGCTTAAGCGCCGCCACTGCCCGCTGATAATCGTCCGGCTTTACGTAGATGACGTAACCATAACTACCCTTGCCATCGGCTACACCACTTGATGCAAAGACGTTAACGTTAGCCTCGTACAGCTTCATGTGCACCTCGGCCAGGGCGCCTAGCTCGTCATCACCCTGTACCAGCAGAGCCGCTTGAGGGCCTTCCAGCTTGAGGCCAGACTTCTGCGCCTCACTGCGAAGTTTTCCCGTGTCCTCGGGAAAGATCGTCAATTGTGTGTTCATCGGTCCAAAGGGTACGGCGGTAAAAGCCAAGAGATTGATACCCATATTGGCTAGGAACGAAAGCAGTTTATACGCCTGGCCGGGCTGATCTATGACTGAGGTATAGAAGTAATCGACACGCCGAATCTTGAATGCCATAGTTTACCTCCTCGCCTGTAACCTTAGTTGAGATCAGGTTCCCTGTTAGCGACGCATGCTAGAGCTCTGGCCGGGCAGATACAGTGAACAGTTCAATCCGGCTACCACTTATACTGACGAGCCTGGTTTGCTGGAACTGGAAGGGAGTTCTTCGATGGAATTCTGAAGGAAACTCGATGACTTCAGATAGCCTTCCTTCGCTTGTCTTCATACATTGCTTTGTCAGCCTCCGCTATTATCTCATCGACCATTATTGTGCTGTTTGATTCCACTGCTTTCATCCCGAAGCTTAGCGACAACTTATACGGGTGGCCGCCGCGTTCATTGAAGTCTGCCAACTTCTCTCTTAGGCGGGCTGAAACTATTTTCTCGCTATCCTCACTCGTGTTAATCATCAGAACCACAAATTCATCTCCGCCCAGTCGCGCGATGATGTCAGAATCGCGGAATACGTTTCTGAATATCTCCCCAGTCTTGATGATTGCTTGAGAGCCCACGGCGTGGCCAAAGCGATCGTTAATTTGCTTGAGACCGTCAATGTCAGCGAACAAGAGCAGCAATTGCTCCTTTGTTCTGCGCTTCAACTTGAAGTGCTGTTCGGCTAATGCCAAGAACCCGCGACGGTTGTAAAGACCTGTTAGATCGTCAGACAGCGACAAACTTTTCAGTTGTTCTTGCACTTCTTTCAAGTCGGTCACGTCTTGCGCGTGACCGATCACGTAATTCGTTTCGGCGTGCTTCACGTTGTGATACTTCCACACTCTTTCCTCACCCTGCTTGGTTCTTATAAACATCAACCCGCTGTCTGCTGAGTTCTGGGCCATTCGCTCAAGGTAAGGGTCGAATAGTCCGCGAACGGCGGGACTCAAGAAATCACACAGGTTTTTGCCTAATATCTCGCTCGGCTGATAACCAAGCGCTTGCATGGCGGCAGAGTTGACGGACAACAGCCCGCCCTTCATGTCGTGTTCGCACATTAGACCGCGACTGCCTTCAACGAGTTGGCGATAACGGTGTTCGCTCTGTCCTAGTAGCTCGGCAGCTTCCTTACGTTCCAAGTCCATGCGATGAAGGATCACCATGTTGTAGAAAATGAAGCCGACCAGGAGCAAGATACAAGCAACGATCATCAGCGCCGTGCCGAAACCGGCATCGTACCAGCCCAGATCCTGACCCTGTATGCGCAGCCAGCCGAGCACCGCTGGTATGAGCAATGCCGCGGGCAAGAGGCGTCGCGCCATAATCCCACCCACGCTATCGCTGATCAGGATTGCGATCAGAGTGCTCTGTCGGTTTGCACAGAGAATTCCGACACTCAGCAAGATGAAAGAGAAAGCAGTGTGAAGTGCCATGCCTGAATAAGATGACACGCCGTACAGCAGCCGGGCATTGTACAGGTGACCTAGTAGGGCTGCTATTGAGAGTGCGAGCACTGCAAATGCTCCGGCTTCGCTGAAGGAGGGGAGCAACCTGCTCCGGGCATTGACTAGAAGTAACGACAACCCGGTTAGCGAAAAGTTCAAAGCGGTGTGAGGCGCCATTCTTGCCGCAGTCAGAGTTTGATCGCCCCGAAAGAGGAGCTGATCAATACCGAGATTTGTCTGCACGATGTATTCAACTATCGTCGCTGATCCGATGACTAAAGTAACCAGAGCGCAACTTGCAGCCAAGTACCGTCTAGTCCTACCAGCGGTTGGCGAGGATAAATACAGCGCAATTGCGGCCATCATAAGGCCCACCGCTGTATTCGGTTTCATTTCCGGAAAGCCGGAAAGGAGAGTTTTAAAGATCCGTAGATTGAAAGTCCAACCGAGGATAACCAGACATGAGATCAGCAGCGTAACGGAGCTTAAAATTACACGCACTCGTTCAGACTGGTCGCTGGTCCCAAGGGGGAAAGGATTTCCCATGCTACCACCCTCGCTCTTGCGCTATGAGGGGCCTTTGGTATCCGCTGTGCTCCGCTGCTCGCTGGGTCTTATTTTACTCAAAACCCTAGGAGCGTTACAGGTCTTGGGACAAATGTTAACGTGTTCATTGAAATGTGCGTACGTATTACGCGCAAATCACCTGAAGATATTGCGGTAAACCATGTACGCTGAAACTGATGCTGTCGAGAGTGACGCGTCATAGGCAGTTCGTTTTAACCTAATTGACGTATTCCCAGTGCCAGGGCTCGTAAAAGTAGGGATGAAAGCCGAAGCGCTCGGCGTTGCGGACCAGCCAAAGGTAAACGGGCGTCTGTATTTGTAAGGCGCGGTTAGAGTCTTTCGTCTCGACCGGGTCGCCTCCCACATAGAGGTCAAGAGCGCGGCCCGTAAAGTGTGGACTGTTGACCGCGAGGCCTGCCCGGCCTGAATTCGGCGACTGCTGGCGCAGGCGCTCCTGGTATTCGCGCGTCCGGAAAGAGGATAGGATCTTTAAGTAATTCTCCGCCGGTGCGAGTCGGCCGTCCACGCTGAGAGCGAGCCCGAGCGACTGATCGGCAGCAGCGGCGGCAATCATGCGTTTGTAGGCGGTATACGTCTCACGCTCGACTTGCCGCAGTTCGTCGGGACGAGACGGGTCGTAAAAGTCGGCAGCCGGGGCCGTCACGAGCTGATCGGGAGCCGGGTAAGCGCGCTCCTTGAGCCGCGCGCTCTGCCACTCAGAGACCATTGCATAGAGCGTCGCTTCGTCAAGCACGCCGCTCGGTCCCAAGCCCGACTTCTCCTGCCAGTGGGCGAGCGCTGAGGCGAAGTCTGCAGGAGGGGTGTTGTCCGCTGTGTCAAGCAACCGACTGATGAGCGGCGTGTACAGGTACCAGCCACGCTGCTGTTTGCCGCCGAAGGTCCAGTTGAGCTCGTTGCTGAGCAGCGCGTTTCGGGCCGCCGCGGGACCGAAGAGTGAAGGCCCAAAATCGCTCTCGGCTGTGGGCTTGGCCCGCCTCTCACGGACGGCGGCGGTCGGCTTAACAGTCGACCTCAAAACGCCATCACGGGAAGTCTTAGTGGCGGCTGGTGACTGGCCGCGGCTGGTCTTGGCATTGAGCAAGGTGACCGTAACCAAAAGCGCGAAAGCGATAAACACCAGGAATCTGAAATAATTCATACAGTCACGCTTGGCCGAGTGATAACTTGTGTGAGGTCTGCTTGTCGGGCTAACAGAATATCAGATGTCCGGGGAGCGGTCACGGTTCGACGGGAAGTTCCGCCGCGACCGTCTGTACTATCTCATGCTGTACCGACGCGGCAACTGACTTCTATAATGAGCCTCACCAGGGTGTCGCCAACCTCGGTTTCGAAGGATGCTCTCTCTCAAGGTGGGAACTGCGACGCAATGAGTATCACCGATTTAAAAACCAATTTTGCGCTCGAACGGAGGCTCCAGATGATATCAGGAAGAGACACGTATCTTGCAGTGGGGCTGGCTACGTTGTTCGCGCTGACTGCCCTTCCAGGCTATCTTGCCCCGGCTACTATCGGGCAAACTCAAGCTAACAAGGTTACCTATGCGCCCATCTCAGGTGGCGAATATAAGATCGATCCGGCACACAGCATCATCGGGTTTGCTATTCGACACCTGGAAATTGCCTGGGTAGAGGGCCGCTTCAAAGATTTTGCTGGCGTGATCAATTACGACGAAAAGGATGTCACCAAGTCCACAGTGGACTTCTCAGCAAAGATTGAAAGTATTGACACGGGAGTGGAGCCTCGTAACGCGCATTTGAAAACCGGCGACTTCTTTGACGCTGCGAAGTACCCGAACCTGACTTTTAAGAGTACAAGGGTCGAGCGTGAGGGAAATAACAGTTTCGTGCTAAACGGGAACCTTACGATAAAAGGAGTAACTAAACCTATAGCATTACCGTTCACAATTACGGGAGCGGTTAGGGATCCGTGGGGCAACACGCGGTTCGGAATTGAGGCGCAAACGAGAATCAACCGCCGCGATTTTGGCATCAACTATGGTAATGCACTAGCCAGCGGCGGGCTTGACGTCGGCAACGAGGTAACAATCAATCTTCACTTGGAAGCAATGAAGCCTGAGAAGAAGCCCGCGACGTAAGTCGACGTTATCTTTACCGACAAATCCTTCTCATATCAGATACTACCCCGAACATCGCTTGTTCTGAGGAACAAGATGAATAACGAGCTTTCAACCAACGCCACTCTGTCGCATTATCGTATCGTCTCCAAAATCGGGGCAGGTGGGATGGGAGTGGTATATCTGGCTGAGGACCTGAAACTCGGCCGCCGAATGGCTCTCAAAGTCCTGTCTCAGGAGCTGACGGACAACCCGGAACACTTGCAACGATTTGAACGCGAAGCGCGCGCTGCTTCGGCGCTCAATCATCCAAACATCCTGACGGTGTATGAAATCGGCGAGGCAGACGGCGCGCACTTCATTGCGACCGAGTTTATTGACGGTCATTCGTTGCGCAAGCTGATCAAACGCGGCCCGCTGGAATTGTCTGAAGTCCTGGACATCGGAATCCAAATCGCCTCGGCGCTCGCGGCGGCGCATGAAGCGGGAATAGTACACCGCGACATCAAGCCGGAAAACATCATGGTGCGCAAGGACCAGCTGGTAAAGGTTCTGGACTTTGGTATCGCGAAACTGGTGAAGCACGAAGAGCCCCAACTAAACCAGGAGGCGCGCACCCGGGTGTTGCTCAAAACGATTCCCGGCGTCGTAATGGGAACCACCACCTACATGTCGCCTGAGCAGGCACGTGGGCAAGATGTGGACGAGCGCACAGATATCTGGAGCCTTGGCGTCGTGCTCTATCAGATGGTTACGGGAAAGACGCCGTTTGCTGGCGACACACGGAGCGACGTCATTGCCTCGATACTGAAGACAGAGCCGCCTCCGCTCGTACATGAAACGGACGTAGTGCCTCACGAGCTGGAACACATAATTAGTAAGTCGTTGCGCAAAAACCGTGAAGATCGCTACCAACACATTAAGGACCTGCTAATCGATCTAAAAGACTGCAAACAGGAGTTGATGTTTTCTTCAAAGCTGAGCGGCTCCATATCGCCAGGGCACACAGGAGCGTCATGGCAGACTGCCAGAAGCTCAGCTATCGAGACGAGTGACGTAAGTGATCGGCACACGACTTCGAGTTCCGAATACATCGTCAATGAGATCAAGCGCCACAAGTTTGGTGCAATGACCGTTCTGGTTATCTTGTTTGGCTTGGCGACCCTGGGAGTTTTTGCCTATTTGCACTATTTTGCCGGCGCCGATCAGACTGGCATTGATTCGCTTGCCGTCCTGCCCTTTGCTAACGACACTGGCAACTCGGAGATGGAATATCTATCTGATGGTCTCAGCGAAAGCTTGATTAACAATCTTTCGCAGTTGCCGCGATTGAAGGTGATCGCGCGCAGTTCGGCTTTCAGATACAAAGGCAAAGATGCCAGCGCCGAGGAAGTGGCCCGCGCGTTGGGTGTGAAGGGCATCCTGACCGGAAGAGTCTTGCGGCATGGAGAAAATCTGCAAATCAGCGTGGAGTTAATGGATGTCCGGGATAAGACGCAAGTATGGGGCGCTCAATACAAGCGCAGCGGTGGAGATCTGATGGCGGTGCAGCAGGAGATCGCTCTCGAAATCTCGCGCAACTTGCGACTCAAGCTTTCCAGCACCGAGCAGAGCCGAGTTGGCAATCCTCAAACCTCCAGCGCCGAAGCTTACGAGCTTTACCTCAAAGGTCGCTTCCACTGGAACAAACGCACTGGCGAATCGCTGAAGAAGAGCGTCGACTATTTCAATCAGGCAATAGAAAAAGATCCGACGTATGCTCTGGCGTATGTCGGTCTTGCCGACGCCTACATAGTGATTCCGTTCTTTTCCGTGGATACGGCGCAGGACGCGTACCCGAAAGCAAAAGCGGCCGCCCGGCGCGCGCTGGAGATCGACGATACGCTCGCCGAGGCGCACACCGCCATGGCTGCTGTGCTGATGGATTATGATTGGAATTTGCCGGAATCAAACAGAGAGTTTGAACGCGCTATTGAGCTCAATCCCAACTACGCGAATGCGCATCACTGGTACGCCAGAGAAAACCTGATTATCATGAAGCAATTCGACAAGGCTCTGGCAGAGATGCGAATTGCACAGGACCTTGATCCGCTGTCGCTAATAATTAATGCCAATTTTGGCAAGACTTACTTCAATGCGCGCCGTTACGACGAGGCCATCCAGCAACTGCGCAAAACGATTGAGATCGACCCGAGCTTTTTCGTCGCCCACCATTACTTGGGCTCGGCCTACGCCATGAAGGGCAACTTCTCAGAGGCACTCTCTGAGTATCAAAAGGCTCAACAACTGAATGATGATCCTCACGTTGTGGCCTTACTTGCGCGCCTCTTTGCCATATCAGGCAAGAGAGATGAGGCTATCAGAACACTCGCGCAACTGAAATCTCTGGCCATGCAGCGCTATGTGGCCGATTACAGCCTTGCCCTGGTCTATGCAGGACTGGGAGAGAAAGACAAGGCATTCGAGCTGCTTGAAAAGAGTTACCGCGACCATACCGTGGATATGCTCACGGTTTACTATGATCCGCTTATCGACAGCCTTCGGTCAGATCCGCGCTTCACCGACCTCTTGCGACGTGTGGGATTGCAACACCTCTGAAATAGGCTGAGCTTGGCTTCACTCCGTTAGGAGTGAAATGTTTATAGATACAATAGGGCGTTCCCCAGGATCAGCTCCGTTCGAAGGAGCGGAAGTCAACTAGCCCATTCGCGCTCAACCAAGATTCCGCTCCTTCGAACGGAGCTGATGCTCTTAGGGTCGGCCTCGTTCTATAAACATGCCACCCCTGCGGGGTGAAAACCAATGGCGACATACTGCCTCATGGCTCTGGGATGCTGGTAGTCTGAGTAGCTACTAAATGCCATCTTCCCTGCCGTTTCACATAAACCCTTGTATACCTAGTCGTACCGCTAATGTCTTTGCCATTGTCTTCGCCTTTTATCGTAGACCGGCCGGTCACCACTGCCGTGTCTCCATAAGGGTGAACCTTGATGTCGTCGAACATGACCGATTCATACTTCAAGCTTCCAGAGTCATAGGCCGATATCATCTGAGCCTTGGTTCTGACCACTGCGTTTTGATTAGTGAAGATGTAGCCGTCACCCAAAAGACGAGCATACGTCTTGGTGTCGCTTTTCGAGATGGCCACACGCAAGTCTTCCTCCATCTGCATCACCGCTTGCTCGACACTGTCAGTTTTCTGATTATGGTAGTTTGCTTTCGCACTCATTTGACCAAGTGCAAGAGATGACGCCGCCATTGTCAGTGTTGCGACTGCAAGCATTCGTTTCATTAGACCACCTTATCTATTTTGTCCTTTTAGTGTGTTTTAGTGGATCCTTCTGTCACCAAAACATCGATCCACGAAATCACACGAAACTTCACGAATTAAAGCTTCTACAAGAGCCAATTCACAGACGCCGCTGCACTAGCTCACGGGCGTTTCTGTATACGAAATTATCTGCCACTTACCGCCACGGTTTACCCACACTTCCGTGGCATAGACTGGTGCAAACGCTTTTCCGTCGTACGATCCTTTGAGGTCGCACTTATAGCGAAGAATAGCTACATCCTTCGTAACCTTTACAACCTTTGGATCATCTAGCGTGTAAGATTCGATGTTGAGCTTATCGATGGTCGCAATGTCCTGTTGGAGATTTGAAGGTCCTGTCACAGCATTGGACGCATAATCCGCGGCGGCTATGGTTTTCATCGCGGCGATGTTTCTACTCTTGTAGGCTTCCCAGGTTTCTTTGGATTTACTTATGATCATTTGATCAAAGTTGGTCTGGGCTGCATTTGTGGGCTCTAGCCTGGGGGAAGAGCCGGTGTATGCAAGGCAGAGGGTAGCCGCCGCCAAGAGGGTGATGACGACAAGGAGGTGATTCTTTCTCATAGTGTCTATCCTTTCAAGTGTGGACTTTAGGTTTGTACAGACAGTCTTGGCTCCGTCGGGACGTTAAAGCTTCGGTTCTAAAACAACCTCCCGCGCTAACCCGATCCGCGAAATCTTCTGAAATTCACGACGGGCCCATCTAGTCACCGGCTGGATGAACCTGTCAGTTCATTCAGAGATCACTCCAAGCTGTTTCATCAAGCTCAACATATCCGAGGCCACAACTTCTTCGGTGAATCGGCCATTGACGATGCGACTGAGGCTGATACCTGATGTCGTGACCCGTTTTCCGGTCGGTGGGCTGCCATTCAATTCGCCACGATGGGTGCCAGTGAATGTCCAGTAAGTTGCGACCTTCTCGCCCTCAGCTATCATATCGTTGACGGTTAGATGCAAATCCGGGAACGCGCCGCGCCATTTGGTAGCGGCTTGTTGCGCTCCTTCAACGCCGTGCAGTTTCTCCGGGGAAAACAATTCGATCCGCACCCAGTCCGCAGCGACGAATTGGTCCGCAAGTGCGAGGTTGCCCTGATTCCAAAATTCTTCGATAAAGCGGCGCACTAAGGCTTTGTTGCTTTCAACGGTAGTGATTGCAGTTGACATCACATCTACTCCTTTCAAAGTTGACTACGAAGAGAAGCATGTCTTCATAATCGCTCAAGTTTGGGTTTAATAACTGAGATTGCAGCAGGATCAATAGAGCTACCGTTAACGCCGCGGTTCTAAAACAATCTCGCGCGCCAGCCGGTCGGCCAGAACTTCTCGAATTTCAAGTCGTTCGCGGTAGCCTTGTCTCTGTTTTTCGTCGTTGCCAATGACAGTCTGCAGCAAAGCATCGGCTTTCTCCAGATTGGCCTCGTAGGTTGCCAGGTCTTTGTATTCAGTCATTAACATTAAGTTCCAATCAGCTGAGCCGTGCGCTTCGGTCTGCAAGATTTTGTAAGAGATAATTTGCCTGTCTTTTTTCAAGGCTTCCTGCTCTCGCTTCCAGTCGCCAGCGATATAGTTCAGATAAGCCGTTTCCATTCCCGGCTTCATGCGGATAAAGCCGATGCTCCAAACCGTGCCGTTGCGATAGGGTCGATTGACTTGTGCAAATACGACGATGCTCAAAGTTAGCACAAGGGCGATGACCGAACCAACCAGTATGCGATTAAGTTTCATAATTCTCTCCTGTGTTAATGGTAGTGTCCCGGTTTGAGTTTTATGCGTCCTCAGTGTTTTTAGCCTCGAGCCCAACTCGAGGCCATGCGCCGTTCGGAGGAGCGGAAACGTTCTAGCCTGGTCTGTCAACTTGATACCGCTCCTCCGAACGGCGCCAGAGAGGTTAGGGTGCACTCCGGGCTATAAATATTTCACCCCTCCGGGGTGGAAACCTGCGCGATGCTTTGCGAAGATTGCTCTTAATGAGTAAGGGGTAATTGACGGGCAAAAGTGTTCATGGCTGAAAGAAATTTTGGGGAATCTGGAGGGATGGCTGAGACAAGACCAATGTGCTACTTTATTGGTCCCTTCCTCTGCAGCCCGAGAGTGCAAAGCGACTATGAAATCCCCGACACCGCCGAACATCACGCAACTGTTGGTTGCCTGGAAACAGGGAGATCATGAGGCGTTGGCCCAACTGACGCCGCTCGTGTACCGCGAACTCCATCGGTTGGCGCACGGCTATCTGGCGGGTGAACGACCTGGCCACGTGCTGCAAACCACGGGACTGGTCAATGAGGCATTCGTTCGATTGATTGACTGGCAGCAGGTCGAATGGCAGGATCGCGCTCATTTTTACGGTGTCGCTGCCACGCTGATGCGGCATATCCTGGTGCAATTCGCGCGCGAACAGCAGGCAGCAAAGCGTGGCGGACAGAACATTCGAGTTTCACTCTCCGAAGCCGCCACCCTCAGCACGCGGCATGATCCCGATTTGGTGGCGTTGGATGATGCACTAACCACACTGGAAAAACTCGATCCGCGCCAGGCGCGCGTCGTCGAGTTGCGCTTCTTTGGCGGGCTTAGTCTTGAAGAAGCGGCCGCAGTGGTGCGCGTTTCCGTCAGCACCGTGCGGCGCGACTGGCGCATGGCCCAGGCCTGGTTACAGCAACAATTGAGTGTCACGACATGACTCCCGAACGCTATCAACGTATCGGCCAGCTCTTCGATGAGGCGCTGGAACTCGCTCCCGAACAGCGCGGCGCCTGGCTGGATCAGGCTTGCGGCACAGATACCGAACTGCGCGGCGAAGTCGAGAACCTCCTCGCTAATCATGTCGAGTCAGACGGATTTCTCTCCCGTCCGGCAATGGAAGTTGCCGCAGCGCTGATTACCGAAAAAGAACACCCCTCACTGCTGGGCCAAAAGATCGATCATTATCAGATTCTTTCGCTGCTGGGCGTCGGTGGCATGGGTGAGGTGTACCTTGCTGAAGATACGAAGCTCGAAAGGCGTGTAGCCCTGAAAGTTCTAGCCGCGAACCTCAGGGACAAAAAGGAGCAGTTGCAACGCCTTGAGCAGGAAGCGCGCGCGGCCTCGGCTTTGAATCACCCAAACATATTGACGATCTATGAAATTGGCGAAGCGAACGACACACACTATATTGCCGCCGAGTATGTTGGTGGAGAAAATCTGCGTGAGTGTCTAGATCGAGAAAGATTCACGGTCTCCGAAACGCTCGATATTACGATCCAGATGGTGAGCGCACTGGAAGCTGCTCACCGGGCCGGTATAGTCCACCGCGATGTCAAACCGGAAAACGTAATCCTGCGCAAGGACGGTTTAGTCAAGCTGTTGGATTTCGGCATCGCGAAACTCGCGCAAGGGCCGGTTGGGGATCTTGGAACTGAGGCCTTAACCCGAGCACTCGTCAAAACGGATCCCGGTATGGTGTTGGGTACGGTGGGATACATGTCACCCGAACAGGTGCGCGGGCAAACCGTCGATGGGCGTGCCGACGAGTGGAGCTTGGGAGTAATGCTATATGAAATGCTCACCGGCCGCCTCCCGTTCGGAGGCGAAACCATTAGCGACGCTATCGCCGCAATTCTCAAAACCGAAGCCGAACCGCCGACAAATTTCAATTCAGAAATTCCCGTAGAACTCGAACGAATTGTCTTCAAGACTCTCCGGAAAGATCCCGAAGAGCGCTATCAACACATCAAGAACTTGTTAATCGATCTGCGCGATCTGAAACGGGACCTGGATTTCGGGGCGAAGCTCCAGCGCACGCGCACGCAGGACAATGTAGCGCAAACTGTTAGTTTGCGCGCGCAAGCTAACAGCTTGCGTTACAACACGACCTCAAACGCCGAGTATCTTGTCAGTGAAATCAAGCAGCACAAGCGTGGGCTGTTATTGATCATGTTTATCTTGTTCTCGGTCACAGTCTCAGTCGTTTACTTAGGTTATGCGCATTACTTCAATAAAGCCGCCGGCTCGGCAATTGATTCCGTCGCCGTTGTGCCGTTCATTAATCAGAACCGCGATGCCGCCACGGAGTACCTCCAGGATGGCTTGACGGAAAGCCTCATTCTCTCCCTTTCACGTTTGCCGCAACTCCGAGTGATGGCCCGAAGTACGATGTTTCGTTACAAAGGGCGCGACGTCGACCCGCAAACTGTTGGTAGAGAATTGGGAGTGCGCGCGGTGTTAACGGGCAGAATATTGCAGCAGGGCGACAACTTGATCATAAGTGCGGAATTAGTCAACGTGGCAGATGGGGCGCACCTGTGGGGTGAGCAGTATAGTCGTCGGACGGCTGATCTGCTGGCAATGCAACAGGAGATCGCGCGCCAGATTTCCAGTCACTTGCAGCTCCGGTTGTCTGGCGAAGAACAGCGGCATCTGAATAAAGGCGGCGCCAACAACAGTGAGGCATTTCAGCTTTACCTGCGCGGCCGGTATTCCTGGAACAAGCGGACCGCGGACGACATCAGGAAAGCAATTGAGCAGTTCCAGCAGGCGATAAACAAAGACCCGAACTACGCTCTCGCATACGTTGGTCTGGCCGACTGTTACCTGGCGCAAGGGACCTATGGCGGTACGCCCACGACGGAGGTGCTGCCACCGGCAAAAGTTTCCTTGCAGCGGGCGCTTCAACTTGACGATTCCCTCGCCGAGGCCCACGCAACGAAAGGATTTGTTCACCTGCAATCAATGGAATGGGACGAGGCGGAAAGAGAATTCCAGCGGGCTATCAGCCTCAACCCGAATTACGCGTCCGCTCACCATTGGTACTCGGAGTATTTCCGCATCATGAGGCGGTTTGCCGAGCAAGCTCGGGAGATCGAGCGCGCGCAGGAACTGGACCCACTTTCACCGAGTATGGCGGCCAATCTGGGGCGGGCCTACCAGAATCTGGGCGACCTGGCCGCGGCTGTCAGAGAGTGTAAACGGGCTCTTGAGCTCAATTCGAATTTTCCTCTGGCTCATCATTTTCTTGGACTCACCTACGTCGATCAGCATCGCTTTGAGGAAGCAATCGGTGAATTCCAGAAGGCAGTGGATACATCCCGCCGAGCTGATCTGTTTGTCGCTGGTCTTGGGTACGGGTATGCGAGAGCCGGAAAGCGAGCTGAGGCGCTTGGCTTGGTGCGAGAACTGGAAGAGAAGTATGACCGGAAAGAGGCGACTGGTTTTGATCTGGCTCTGGTCCATGTTGGTTTGGCAAACGACGACGAGGCGATAGCCTGGCTCGAAAAGGATTACGCGGCGCGCAACATGAGTGGCCTGATCTATGTTGCCTCTACCGCCATTCACCACAGACTGCGGGCAAATCCGCGCTATCAGAATCTGCTGCAGCGGATGCATCTGAAACTATAGGGCCTATGACCTATAGGACCTATGACCTATACGACCTATAGGACCTATCGTCTCATCTTTCTAGTGCGGTATAGACGTTCAGTAGATCCACCCTCACGGAGAAAAGCCTGTTCAAGCTGGCGCAGCTGTCGGTCAAGAAGATAATTGGTCTGATCGATCAGGCAGATGATGGTCTTTGCTGCAATCTCGGCTGTGGAGTCTTCGATATAGGTCTTATAAGTCAAATAGGTCCTGTGCTTTTCATAAGCCAGACGGCGGATCACATTCGCCATCAGGTGATTCTTGCCCCATAAGACCAATCCGCGCTGCCTCAGGAAGTCCTCATAGTCGAGCAAGAGCTCTTCAAGACTGGCCCGTGCTACGCCAATCAGCTTCAGCTCGAATTTCTTCGAGGTGCCTGACGCCTGGCTGCCTTCTGCGATGTTCTGACGTCCGCTGCGCGCTGCCTGAACCATTTGGTCGTGAGTGCGAGAACGCTTGTCAATGAATCGATCACAAAACCTGGTGGTGGCGTCATACACCAGCTCGGCCTGTTGAAATGATTTGAGTTTACGATAGCCGCCGTGGGAAGGAATGAGATCCGGCGTAGTAAAGTGAGGAGGTGTTTTGTTCATGGTGAGGGCCTTTAGAGCAGGCGCTGCTCCGAATCAAGAGATGAGTGTTATAGATCAACAAGGCTTATAGGTCAAATAGGGCATATAGGTCTTATAGGTCTTATAGGTCTTATAGGTCAAATAGCCGGAGAGTTTCATTGACAATGTCGGATCAAGAGGGTCACAATGCGCACGCTTCAAAACCATAACCCGCGCAAAAACTGAAAGGAGAAGGCATGCCTTCCATAACAGGATCTTTCTCGGGAAAGATCACCAAGCAATCCGCACTCCCACTTACCGACCAACCTAACCACGAGATGAACATCGCCGAGGTTAGCGGCACACAGCGATCGCCCGATCCGCTGTGGAATAATTCAAAAATTAAGTACTGGGGCGTTACTGACTTGCTCGACGGCAAGGGTTCGCAACGTGGCTACTTCAACAATGTCCACCCTGATGGGGGCCGTGACTTTGGCACGTTTGAGGGCCAGGTCACCGCGGCTGGTGGCGGGATAACTGTTGAGGGCACTTTTAAATTCACCGGCGGCGATGGCAAGTACAGCGGCGTCACTGGCGGTGGCAAGTTCAAGACGGTGATGAAATCGGAGACGGAGCTCGAGGCCACCTGGGACGGTAACTACGAACTAGCCAAGGCGCAGACGCGTTAAGCGTCAACCCTAAGATTTCTTAATCGCAGTACTAATCACGCACCACAATGCGCACATCCGTTGGTTGTGGTGCAAGGCAACTGAGATCTGAGATTGAACCGGGTCGGTGACCCGCGCTAGAGACCGTATGGAAATGCTAAAGCTGGACCAAGCTGTCAGGAA